>JBBSOK010000048.1:0-21666 GCA_038259825.1 Flavobacteriales bacterium | reverse complement strand
TCTAATAAAAGTTGAAGAAATTTCAATAATCGGCGCATCAACTTTTATAATGTTTGGTTGGTTTTCAAACTGTGTTTCAACTTCACCTTCCGAAATGCGTGGATAAACATATATTGAGTACTGCTGAAGAATTTGTTCGTAATTTTTCCATTTATGAAGATTCTTCAAATTATCTTCTCCCATAATTAAACTAAAATTATTTTCTGGATATTTTTCTCCTAAATATGCCAGTGTATTTACAGTGTAATTAGGCTGTGGAAGTCCAAATTCAATATTGCTATCTTTTAACTTTGGATATTCTTCAATAGCGTCGCGGACCATTGCTAAACGATGGTGGTTGTCCAAAAGTGATTTCTTTTTTTTAAGTGGATTATGTGGCGTTACCACTAGCCAAACTTCATCCAAATCACTAAAAGTTGCCATATAGTTGGCAAGAATTAAATGCCCAATATGTATTGGGTTAAAAGTGCCAAAATAAAGCCCTATTTTTTTTGAAGTGGTTTTAATAATCGTAGTTGTTAAAAATTATTAAGTGGCAAAATGCTTATAAATTATACTGTTGAATTTGGTTTATTAATAAAATCTTCCACCAGATCGTGCGCTTCCTGAAGTGCTTTTTGCAATTCAAAATTTTCAATTATAAAGTCGAATTGTGGCGCCGTAGCCAATTCTACCGAGGCCTTTGCGATCCGCATATTAATACGTTCATCGCTTTCAGTTTTTCGTTTTTTAAGTCTTATTTTAAGCTCATCTATACTTGGTGGCTTTACGAAAACCGCCAAAGTCTGTTCCTTAAATTTCTTTTTAATACGAAGTCCACCGGCAACATCTATATCAAAAATTACATTTTTACCTTTTGCCCAAATTCTTTCAACTTCAGTTTTTAACGTTCCGTAAAAATTGTCTCGGTATACTTCTTCCCATTCTAGAAAATCTCCATTTTTTATATGTTGCTTAAATTCGTGCAGATCAATAAAATAGTAATTTTCACCATGTTTTTCATCGCCACGTGCCTCACGTGAAGTACACGAAACCGAAAAATCTAAATTTAAATCTTCCTGCTTAAGTAAATGTTGAACAATAGTAGTTTTGCCGCTACCGCTTGGTGCTGAAAAAACGATTAGTTTTCCTCCTTTATTATTTTCCAAATCGTCTGTTTTAAAGTACGTTAAGCGCTTGCTCTTTTATTTTTTCAAGCTCATCCTTCATTTGTACAACCAATTGTTGCATTTCGGCGTGGTTGCTTTTACTTCCAATTGTATTAATTTCCCTGCCTATTTCTTGGGTTATAAATCCAAGCTTTTTACCGTTGCTATCATCACTGTTTAAAGCTTCTTCAAAATATTTTAGGTGATTTTCAAGTCTGACCTTTTCTTCAGTAATGTCGTATTTTTCTAAATAATAGATTAATTCCTGTTCAAAACGGTTTTCATCTACCTTTTCATTTAAATCAGAAACTGCTTTGCGCAAACGTTCTTTTACGTTGGAAATTCGGTTTGGGTCTACCGTAATAACTTTTTCCAATAAGACGGCAATATTTTTTATACGTGTCCTAAAATCATTTTCAAGTACAAGACCTTCATCTGTTCGGTATTGATGGATTTCGACAAGGGCATTATTTATGGTTTCGAGTATATGCTCATATTCTGCATCATCAATTTCTTCCTTGGTAGTAACCATTGCATCTGGCATTCTAATTGCCATTTTTAAAAGTTCTGTTTTATCGCCGTTTACAACTTTGGATAATTGATTAATGTAAGAATTAACAACGGTTTCATTAACTTGAGAATTTGTGGACTCTCCCATAACTTCAATATTTAAGTTGAAGTCTATCTTGCCGCGCTCTAAGGACTTTGCTATAACATCCCGCATTTGGAGTTCCTTTTCACGATATGTATACGGAATTCTGGCATTTAAATCGAGCCCTTTGCTGTTTAGTGATTTAATTTCAACAGTAATCTTTTTTGAAGGTAATTGAGCTACGTATTTACCATAACCCGTCATAGATTGAATCATATACTTTTTATAAGAATGCAAATATAAGAAATCAAGATGATGAATTTTGCGGAGTTTTAGCTGCTTTTTAATTTACTAATTAATAAACTCTACTGTCCGTATCTCACTATAGTATTCATCATTTGAAATGTGAAAACCTACGTGGCCTCCATATTTTGGTGTTTCTAGAAATATATTTTTGGAAGATTCGGCAAGTTTTTTTGGATAGCATGCTGGCGAAAGGAAAGTGTCGTTTTCAGCATTCAATATTAAAACGGGGATTTTAATATTTTCTATAAAATTTACGCTACTGTTTTTTTCATAATAATCAAAAGCGTCTTTAAAACCGTGAGCGGGTGCTGTATAATAATTATCAAAAGCTAACAGTGAATTTATTTTTTTTATATCTGTAGTACTAATTTTTTCAGGAAAATCCTGCATTTTAATTTTGTATTTTTTTCGTAAATCTTTTAAAAAAGAATTTCGATATATAAAATTATTAAACTGCGTTAGACTTTCCAAAGATCCTTTCAAGCTAAGCGGTGAAGATATTGCGACTGCCTTTTTAATTTCGGGCGGCGTATTTTCACGCTCTCCCAAATACTTCAAAAGCAAATTACCACCTAAACTGAAACCAATGAGCGCAATTTCAGTATACTCGTATTTTTTCAGTATAAATTTAATTATATTCTCAAGATCATCGGTTTTACCCGCATTATAGCTTACAAATTTCTTATTTGGCTCGCCGCTGCAACCGCGAAAATTAACTGCCGCCACATCCCAATTTTCGGCAATCAATTTTTTACCCATACTTTTAATGTAAGTACGTTGCGCATTTCCTTCAAGTCCGTGTAATAAAACGGCAACTCTATTTGCTTTTTTTTTAACGTAGGACCAATCTATATCAATAAAATCTGAATCTGGCAAAACAAGTCGCTCCCGAGTTTGTGCTAACGTAGGCGTTGGTCTTAATTTAGCCGAATAAATTGTAGAAAAATGTGCATTTCTAAAAAGTAAGGAAGGCGAAAAAGATGATTCAACAATTGGCATTTTACGATTGGTAGTTTTTTCAAAATTAGGGAAAACATCAGAAATATTGCCTTTAATAATTCAGCAGAATTATCCGATACAAGCTTAAATATTTGCCAAATCTACAAAATTTCTTTCCAATAAGATACCAATCGGTATCTTTGTCCTATGCGAAACGCGGAAACAACTAAAAGACATATAATTACAACTAGCGCAAACCTTTTTAATACGCAAGGTTATAAGGCTACGAGCATTAGCGATATCACAGATGCTACGGGCTTTACTAAAGGAGCAATTTATCGTCATTTTGAAAACAAACAAGATTTAGAAAATCAAGCTTTATTAGAGCTTTCAAATAATATGTTTGAAGGAATGGGAGCATCAATAAAAGCAGCTAATACTTTTGAAACTAAGTTTGAAGCAGTTTTTTCTTTTTTTGAAAATTATATGGAAACCCCACTTTACGATGGCGGTTGTCCGCTTTTAAACGCAGCTATAGAAGCAGACGATGCCAACACAGCAATGCGTGCTTATGTTTTAGGAATGTTGGATAAATTTAAAGGTGCAATAACCACATTAATTGTTAACGGACAAAAAAACAACCAAGTAAAGGCGGATGTAAACACGCAATTTTATTCAAACATAATAATTGCAACGCTGGAAGGGTCTATAATGATGAGCCGTTTAGAAAAGTCGGTCTCGCCAATTAGCGATGCTATAAAACATTTGCGAAGTGTTATTTCGGAAATCTCCAATTCTACTACAAAATAAATAGTATGCAACAGTTTATATTAAAACTTCTCGGTTTTTATTTGAATATAACAGCTCCCATATTCCCAAAATGGAATAGCGAGCAGGCATTTAAATTGTTATGCAAGGTTAGAAGAGTGCCTGTTTCGGACCACGGGAAAAAATTTCTGGAGGGTGGAAAAATATCTTATATTAAACTTCCCGATAGTAAAATTGCAATGCATAGTTGGGGAAATGGACCCAAAACAATTTTCTTTTTGCACGGTTGGATGAGTTATTCGTACCGTTGGAAAGTCTATATAGACAATCTCGATTTATCTGAATATACAATTCACTCTATTGATGCGCCTGCACACGGATTCTCTGAAGGAGATGTACTTAATGTAGAAACATATAGAGAAGCAGTGGCAATTGCATTGAAAAATATAGGGGAAGTTGATGTTATTGTATGCCATTCCCTTGGCAGTTTAGTTGGAGCTTACACATTTTTGGAAAATGAAAAAATTAATGTGAACAATTACGTAATTATGGGCGCGCCGAAAAATATAGTTTCGTTATTTGATTATTTTCAGATTAAATTAAATGTAACAGATAAGGTTATTTCAAATTTGAAGAAAAAAGCCAAAGAGGTTTTAATAGTGCCAATGGAAGAAATTTCGATGAAGAACTTTTTTACAAAAGTGAACAAACCAGTTCTGGTAATACACGAAACTACGGATACTGTTACACCTTTTCAACCCATTAAAGATGCGGTAGAAATTGATAAAAATAATTTGACCACCTTTTTTACAACCGGTCAAAATCATAATTTAAAAGAAAGAGAAACAATTTATCGTATTTTAGATTTTATTGAAACACAAACACAGCATAAAAATTTAAATAAAGAGTATGTATATAAAGCAGTTTGAAGTACGCTGGAGTGATATTGATGCCAACCGCCATTTAGCGAACAGCGCATATATAAATTTTATGAGTCACACACGTATGGCTTTTCTCATGGAAATTGGCTTTAGCCAAAAAGAACTTTTAAAAAACAACATTGGCCCTGTCGTATTTTACGAACATATGTATTACTTCAAGGAAGTTTTTCCCGGAAAACCGGTTACAGTGTCATTACAATTGAAAGGTTTAAGCGAAGACGGAATGTATTTTGAATTTCTCCACAACTTTTATGATACCGATGGGAAAAATTTTGCAAGCTGCGAAATGATGGGCTCTTGGATAGATTTAAAGACCCGAAAACTAACAGGAATTTCAGAACAATTATTAAATAATTTTACAACTCTTTCAAAAACGGAAGACTTTAGGGTTTTGACGAAAGAGGATACTAGGAAATACGGTAAAAAGCCAAAAGATTTGGAATAACTAAAAATTTAGAATGGTAGCTTATATTTTCTTATGAAAGCTGCCATTTTTTTTACTTTTTCTAAATGTTGAAAGAAACACCCCAACAAAAATTAAACCTGCAGCCAATAACCTAAGCGGCGTCAACGTATCCGTTCCTACCATAACGGCAACAATTGCTGCAATTAAAGGTTGTAAATAAATAAATGCACCAATAGTTGAAGGGCTAAGTTGCTTTAGCGCATAAATATTAAATAAATAGGTTAAAAAAGTAGTTCCAATAACCACAAATATCAATTGCCAAATACTCGTAAAACTAAGATCTAACCAAGCTACATTTGTAAATTCGGTATAACCAATTGGAAGGTTTATAAGTACTGCAAATAGAAAAAACCATTTCATTAGCGTAATGGAATTGTATTTTGAAACAAGCGGCTTAACCAAAATCAAATAAATTGAATATGCCGTTGCGTTACCAATAAAAAGTAAATTCCCCAACGGAATATTCGGCGCATTTTGTTGCGTTTTAATTCCGAAGAATATTAAAAGCAAAGCGCCCGTCAAGCCTAAACCAATTCCCGTTCCTTTTAGCCAAGTAATTTTTTCATTCAAAAAAAGTGCTGATAATATAAGAAGTAAGACAGGTGAAATTGTAATTATAACGCTACTGTTTATGGGTGTAGAAAGACTCAAACCTTTAAAAAACATAAGCATATTGCACGCCATTCCCGTAAAAGCACACATAAAAAATCGAAACCAATCTTTACGAGCAACTTTTTCTGAAGGATAAAACAAGCTTACCAGCCAAAATAACAGTGCCGCTCCCGTAACTCGCAATAAAATAAAGGCAAAAGGCTCGATTACTGTTGGCATTAAACCCTTAGCAATCGTATGGTTTACGCCATAAATAACACTCGCCGTAGTTGCCGCCGCTAGTGCAGCAATGCGGTTGTTCATTATTTTCCGCCGTTTATAGATTGGTTGGCAGCTTCAATTGTTTTTTTGCTGTTACCTATAAAGATTTCATCATTATTTACAATTACCGGACGTTTTAAAAATGTATAATGTTCCATTATTAAATCCCGATAATCGTCGTCTAACATTTCAACATCCTTGAGGTTTTTTTCTTTAAATAATCTTGCGCGGCGGCTAAATAGTGCTTCGTAGCTGCCAGAAATATTGTAAAGTTCTTCTAATTCAGATTCTGTAATGCCTTGTACTTTGATATCCTGTTTAATAAATGATGATGGTAACTGTAATGTATCCATTATTTTTTTACAAGTGTCACAGGTGGACAGATAATAAATTTTTTGCATTAATAACTTATTTTGAAGTTTGTATAGGTACTGTAATAATTTGGGCTACAAAATTACAAAACACATTAATGGATATTAGGTTTATCGTGAAGTAAAAATTGGAAATTTAAGCGACTGTTTACTCAATATTCATATAAGGTTGCGCTTCTTTTCGAGAAAGCTTCAACTCAATCGGGCCTTCAGCGTACGATGCAATATCATACTGGTTGTATACAAAAATTATACTGTCACTGGTAAATCCTGCTGTTTCAGGAAGATTAAATTTTTCATCCTTAAACCAAAATCCGGTACTATTTACCGGGGCATCAACAGCTATCTTATATTGATTTTTAAATTGTTTTTCAGCAAATTCTTGAAATCCCTTTTTGTCTTTCACCAATTTTTTTAGCGTTATTTCTTCTCCCGTTTTAGCGTCAATATTTAAAAATGCAACACTGCCATAACCGTGCGCGCCGCCCGTAAATAAATATTGCCTACATTCAAAACTGTATACAGTTGCGGTAGTAGAAAGTTCTCTTACATTTATTTCCGCAAAATAGTCCCCAGCCATATCAGGAAATTGGGCTTTATCCTTCTTAAAAACATCAATAAAACCTACAGCAGCTTCATTAATTGTTTTTGCCTTTGCAACGGTATGTTCACCCATTAATAATGATGCTATTATAAATTCTTCAATTTGCTTATTTATTTTTTCGGCAACTTTCTCATTTCCGTAGGCGGAAATGTAATTAATGGTAATTTCTGGACAGCTACCATCTTTACACATTTCAAGATTTTTTTCGGTAAAGCTTTCGCCGTTTATTAGAAGTTCTTCTTTTTTATCGCAGCTAACAAAGATTAAACCAACAAACAAAAAGGCAAAGGTAATTTTTATAGACATATTGTAATTTCTAATTTTATTGAACAAATGTAATACAGTTTTCATAATGTTTAACATTAGGCTTATTTTTGTTTTCCTCTATAAATCAACATATAAATTCTTTAATATTGAATTATTTGTTAGAATTTTAATTATCACTTTTAATGTAAATACGAACTAATTATATGAAATTCAATACAAAAACAATCCATGGTGGTCAGCAAAATGTAGACCCAGCTTATGGAAGCGTTATGGCTCCTATTTACCAAACTACAACATACAGCCAAACAACTCCTGGCGGACATAAGGGTTTTGAATATTCGAGAAGCGGAAATCCAACAAGAGCAGCTTTGGAGCGTGCCATTGCAAGTTTGGAAAATGGCGAATTTGGTTTAGCATTTGGAAGCGGACTTGCAGCAATTGATGCAGTTATGAAATTACTGAAACCAGGCGACGAAGTTATAAGTACGAACGATTTATACGGCGGAACCTACAGATTATTTACTAAAATATTTGAAGGTTTTGGTATTAAATTTCATTTTGTGGGAATGGAAGATGCAGCCAAAATTGAAGAATACATAAACGATAATACAAAACTTATTTGGGCAGAAACACCGACCAACCCAATGTTGAACATTATTGATATTAAATCGTTGGGTAAAATTGCGAAAAAGAACAATATCCTTTTTGCTGTAGACAATACCTTCGCAACTCCATACTTACAACTGCCTTTAGAGATGGGTGCGGATGTTGTTATGCACAGTGCAACAAAATATTTGGGTGGTCATAGTGATGTTGTCCTTGGCGCATTGGTAGTAAAAGATAAAGAACTTGCGGATAAATTGTATTTTATCCAAAATGCAAGTGGTGCTATCTGCGGTCCGCAAGATTGTTTTCTCGTACTTCGCGGTCTTAAAACATTGCATATAAGAGTGCAACGCCATTGCGAAAATGGTAAAGCAGTTGCAGAATATCTGGCAAACCATCCAAAAATTGAAAAGGTTTATTGGCCAGGTTTCAAAAATCATCCAAACCATAGTATTGCAAAAGAACAAATGAAGGATTATGGCGGAATGTTAAGTTTTGTAACAAAAGGTAATAACTATGATGAAGCTATAAAAATTGTTGAAAATTTAAAGATATTTACGCTTGCCGAAAGTCTTGGCGGCGTTGAAAGTTTAGCAGGCCATCCTGCAAGTATGACTCATGGAAGTATACCAAAAGAAGAACGCGAAAAATCTGGTATTGTTGATAGCCTTATTAGGCTGTCCGTGGGTATAGAAGATGTTGAAGATTTGATTGAAGACTTAAAGCAAGCAATAGGATAAACTTTAAATCAAAAAAACCCGATTTCAATTATATTGAAACCGGGCTTTTTGAATATTTTAGTAGCTTAATTTATATAATATATATATCCGAAATTTACTGAATATGTCCAATCATTGGCATTGTTCTCTGGTACAGGTCTTCCACCATTATTTTCAAAAGTAGGATTAAGGCCATCTACATAATCGGAGAAAAAGAAAGTCCAACGGCTATTTATGATAATATCACTTTTTCTATCTAAACTATACCGTAATCCAAATCCCCCAACCACAGCGGCTGTATGTCCTACCTCTTGTTGGTAAGAACCAATATATTTTTGATTTGTATTTAAAGGAGGAAGAGAAGGATTGGTATTAATAATTTCTGGATCAAAATTGACATAATGCATGCCGAGGCTTACGTAAGGAGCAAAATCTTGCACGCCATACATATAATCACGTATGTTCAAAAAATAATACTCTAATTGCGGTCCAAATTCTATGATTCTTACAGAGCCTTCCGTGGCTCTAAGCTGGTTGGCTAGTAGTGAGTTTTTATTTGGGTCAACGTACCGTCCGTAAAATTTTAAATTTGTTTTGTTGTAAGTTAAGTCTGTTCTTATTCTAAAGTGTTCCGTAAAAAATCCAAAATTATTACTTTCAACAAAATTTAAAACATAAAAAATACCAAAACCAATTCCAACATTATTGGAATTTGTTTCAAAATCATTTCTTTCTCCAAAATCTGAATACAAAGCGGATGGGCCAATAAATGCACCAATCTCGTGAATTACCATGTTATTGTTTCTCTGAGCACTTATTATCGATGTGAAAAATAATAAAAATACCAACAAAAGTATCCTAGAATTCATTGGTTCTAATTTTTATAAACATTAAAACAAATATATAAAAACATATCCAACGCAAAAATTATAACATGACTATTACTATATTAATATAATTTTCGCATCATTTTTTTACAATATTCCTATATTTGTTTCATATTTTATTAATTAATAAAATTTTATTTTAAGTGCAAAATATCTTTTGCAACTATAAATTTTAAAACAAAGTACAAAATGAAACAAAGCATAAAAGATTTCATAGCTAGTGTTGAAAAAGACAATCCAAATGAACCAGAATATCTTCAGGCGGTTACAGAGGTTGCCGAGACAGTAATTCCATTTATAGAAGAAAATGAGAAATACCAAAACAAGAAATTGCTAGAAAGAATGGTAGAGCCAGAGCGCACTATACTTTTTAGAGTACCTTGGACAGACGACAATGGTGAAATACAAGTAAATAGAGGATACCGTGTAGAATTTAATTCTGCAATTGGACCATATAAAGGAGGTCTTCGTTTTCACCCATCTGTAAACCTAAGTATTTTAAAATTTTTGGGCTTTGAACAAACATTTAAAAATAGTCTTACAACATTGCCAATGGGCGGTGGTAAAGGAGGTGCAAATTTTGATCCTAAAGGTAAGAGTGATTTAGAAATTATGCGTTTTTGCCAAAGCTTTATGACTGAATTGGCTAGACACATTGGTCCAAATACAGATGTTCCTGCTGGCGATATTGGCGTAGGTGGTCGCGAAATTGGATACATGTTCGGTCAATATAAGCGTTTGCGAAATGAATTTACTGGTGTACTAACAGGGAAAGGACCAAGTTACGGCGGTTCATTAATGCGTCCTGAGGCAACGGGCTATGGTAATGTTTACTTCGCAAAAAATATGTTGGAAACAAAAGGTGAAAGCTTTAAGGGAAAAATTGTTGTTGTAAGTGGTTCTGGAAATGTAGCGCAATATGCTGCTGAAAAGGCAATCGAATTTGGCGGTAAAGTGGTTACTTTTTCAGATTCTGCGGGATATATATATGACGAAGAAGGTATAAATGAGGAAAAACTAGCTTTCGTAATGGAGCTAAAGAATGAAAAAAGAGGCCGTATTTCTGAATATGTAGATAAATATAAAAGTGCTAAATATTTTGATGGAAAACGTCCTTGGGAAGTTAAATGTGATATTGCTTTACCTTGTGCAACACAAAATGAACTTGATGAAAAAGAAGCAAATATGCTTATTAAAAATGGCTGTATGCTAGTAGGTGAAGGTGCAAATATGCCTTGTACACCAGAGGCAGTTACTGCTTTTCAAAAAGCGAAGATTTTGTTTTCTCCTGGAAAGGCATCTAATGCAGGTGGTGTAGCAACATCAGGTTTGGAAATGTCCCAAAACTCATTGCGTTTAAGCTGGTCCGCTCCAGAAGTTGATGAAAAATTACATAATATTATGAATGATATCCACGCAGCCTGTGTACAATATGGTACTGATGGTGATGGATATGTAGATTATGTTAAGGGTGCAAATATTGCAGGCTTCGTAAAAGTTGCAGATGCAATGTTGGCCCAAGGTGTAGTTTAATATTAACCTTGCTATAAATTTTAAGCCCTGCAAAATTGTACGCAATTAATGTACTTTTGCAGGGCTTTTTATATTACATTGTGAAATAAAAACTAACTAAACTTGTTATCCTAGTATAACAAATTACATATGAAAAAGTTTCTGCCATATTTATTTTTTTTAAGTACGTTCTTCGGTTTTGCGCAGAATTTTGAAAGAAATTGGATTGGCTATTTTTCTTACGTTTCAATAAAATCTATCTCGCAAGGAAATGATAGAATTTATGTAGCTTCAGAAAATGCATTATTTACATATGATCTTTCTACCCAAGAAATTAAAACTATTAATTCAATTAATGGTCTTTCAGGAAATTCAATATCAACAATATATTATAGTGAAAATTTTAAATTGTTAGTTGTAGGTTTTGAAAATGGACTTATTCAGATAATTCAAGATGGCGAAGTAGATGTTTTAAGCGTTGTAGACATCTTAAATAAACCAACAATTCCGCCCAATACAAAGCGAATTAATCAATTTAATGAATACAATGGTAATTTATATATTGCTACACAATTTGGTATTTCAGTGTATAATTTGGCATTACTGGAATTTGGAGACACCTATTTTATTGGGGATGGCGGAGCACAAATAAATATTACACAAACAGCGGTAAACCCACCTTTCATCTATGCATCAACATCAAATAATGGCTTGCGCAGAGCTATGGTAGAAGATGATAACTTAATAGATTTTAGACAATGGGCACTAGTTGCAGATGGCGGTTATGGAGGTGTCCAAACTTTAAACGAACAAGTTTATGTAATCGATTTTTTTAATAATGCACTCAGGTTTAACGCACCTTTCAGTTTTACGAATGTTGCTACATTTCCCAGTCCTGTGCTAAATTTTGTTACTAGAAACAATATTACAACTGCAACTACACTCAATAGCATAACAGCTTATGGTGATGATTTTTCACTATTGGCTCAAGTAAATTCAGTTTTAGGATTTCCGGATATTCAACTTCAATCTGGACTAGCTTTCAATAACACTTTTTATTTAGGCACCGCGGAGGATGGATTGTTGGCAATTCCTTTCGGACAAAATCAAGCAATACAGATATTACCGGACGGCCCTATTCGAAACGACCCTTTTGCATTATCAGCATCTCCTGGCCAATTATGGGTAGGTTTTGGAGAGGTAGACAGAGATTATAATCCTTTTTTTCCAAACGGCGTGCTTAGTAAAAGAGGTATTAGCAATTTAAGAGAAGGTTTATGGACAAATATTTCATATAACGATCTTCAAAGCGAAGTTGGAGGCTTACCTACGGATTTTGTAAAAGTAACAATCAATCCACAAAACACTGAGGAGGTTTATATGAGTTCCTTCAACGGCGGACTTTTAAAGATTGAAGGACAAGAACCCGAGAATTTTTTCGATGACTCCAACAGTTCTTTAATAAGAGTTGTTGATGCTGGAAATGATGCTGGAATCCGATTATACGGCTCCCAATTTGATTCTCAAGGAAATTTGTGGATAGTGCAATCCCGTATTGATGAAGGTTTAATAAGACTATCTCCTGGCGGCCAATTCCAATCTATAGATATGTCCAGCGTTATAGATAATTTTGAAAATATTGGTTTAGGCCCACTGGCAATAAGCCGTGAAGGAAATATTTTTTATGGCTCATATTCAGAAGGTCTAATTGGATACAATCCCCAATCCGGAACTTTCAATAGTATAAAAGGTCAAGAAGTTGGAACGGGAAATCTTTCAAACGCTAACATAAGAGCCTTAGCTTTTGATGCACAAAACAGATTATGGATTGGCTCGCTTTCAGGCTTAAGAATTTTAGCTAGCCCTGGTAGTTTTTTTGAAGAAGGCGCCAATACAGACGCTTCATCAATTATCATTTTAGAAGACGGAGTTGCTCAAGAATTATTATTTGAGCAATCTATAACCAAAATTGTGGTGGATGGTTCTAATAATAAATGGATTGCCACCGCAACATCGGGTGTGTTTTATCTTTCAGCCAACGGTCAAGAAACAATTTTGAGATTTGATATTAGTAATTCTCCACTGCCTTCAAATAACGTTCAAGATATTGCCATAGATAGCTTTACAGGTGTCGTTTATTTTGCTACCGAAAACGGTCTGGTAGCCTACAATGGAAGTGCTACAGATCCACGTGAGAACTTGAACAATGTGTATGTTTTTCCAAATCCTGTTCGCCCTGGTTTTAGTGGCAATGTAACTATAGACGGTCTTACCGCAAGGGCTAACGTAAAGATTACCGATATTGAAGGTAATTTGGTATTTGAAGAAACCTCACAAGGCGGGAGTATACTTTGGGATACAAGTGCTTTTGGCAGATACAAAGTGCGTTCTGGCGTTTATTTGGTTCTAATAACTACCGAAGATGCAATTGAAACAAAAGTTTCTAAAGTTATGATTGTGCGATAATGGTTGTTGCAACAAAAGCCATTGTTTTTTCTGCCCTAAAATATAGCGAAGCAGATTTAATAGTTAGTTGTTTTACCGAAGAAGCTGGCATAAAAAGTTATATGCTTAGGGGTGTTTTTAAATCAAAAAAAAGCGTAATTAGGGTTTCTTATTTTCAGCCTTTAATGCAATTAGATATTGTTGCAAACCACAAAAACAAAGGCACGCTGGAATATATTAAGGAGGTAAAAGTTGTGCAGCCATACAAAACCCTGCATACCAATATCGTAAAAATGGGTGTGGTAATGTTTATTGCAGAAATGCTTAAAAGTTCAATTAAAGAAGAAGAGAAAAATACAGCCTTATATAATTTTATTGAAGAAAGCATCAATTGGCTTGATGAAGCTGAAGAAATTTCGAACTTTCATATTTCGTTTTTACTACAATTGACAACTTTTTTGGGCTTTTATCCAGACACTTCAGATAAAGATGCCCCATTTTTTAATTTATTGGAAGGCTATTTTGAAAATTTTGAAACAAGCCATTATAGCATTAGCGGACTTTCAATCGAAGCTTTAAAAAAATTTCTACATAAAAATTTAGATGAAACAGCAATAATAAAACTTTCAAAATCTGAAAGAGCCACAACGGTAGATTTACTTTTAAAATATTACGAACTTCACATACAAAGCTTTCAAACCCCGAAATCGCTTGCAGTGTTGGGGCAATTATATAGTTGAAAACAAGCTTCTTATAAGACCCTATCAAATCTGATGCTCAAAGAGAAGTCTCGTAAATATTAAATTTATTTTTTTTAGATTTTTTTACAGTGTATTATTTATAGTATAAAAGAATACCCCACTATAGAGTAATGGGGTATTACCAAAAAATTGTTTTATTATTATTCTTTGATTATTTTCTTACTAAAAAGTACATTTTGATCTAAATCGAAACCTTTTACAATATAAATACCTGAGGATAACATACTGATATCGTAACTTAAATCATAATCATCAATTTTTTCTGAGCCCTCAAGCAGTACGCCAACCACATTATAAATGACAATTTTTGAAATTTTATCTCCAAATTTATCAATTTTTGAAATATTCATTGTTTGTTTTATAGGATTTGGATAGATTATATAATTTTCATCATTGTTTTCTATCATTGGCGATTCATTATTTCCTAGAGGTCTACTTGGCAAGATACAGGTAGCCAATTGCATAGACGAATTTATAGCTAATTCTATCTTATTTGAGGAATTTGGCTCAAGCAATGTGCCTTCATTAAGTTCGATGCTTGACTTAGCCGTAAAAGCAACGGAAGAATTATCGATAAATTGAACATTATTTACTACTAAATTATTCATTATATTATCGAGCAAAAAATTATTTCTATAAAATAAATGATTTTCTATTACAGCGGTTCCATTTATTTTTTCATCTCATCAACAAAATGAACAGATTTACCAACTTCAAGTTTTCCTGAACCAATTTTACCCGCAAATACAGTATTTTTATGTAAGCTTAGGTTTTCTACATCTTTTGAAGTTAATTTTAATATAGCTTCAATAGTTTCATGATTTAAACATTCATTAACACTTAGCATTAAACCTATAGTTCCTGAAACGTGAGGTGCAGAAAAAGAGGTGCCATTACCATAATTGATAACTTTGTCGTTTTCATATTCATAGTAAGTAAATATATCGTGACCAGTTGCAAGAATATCAACGTATTCATTAACAGTATGAGCATAAAGTAGACCATCTGGATTTGTAGGACAACCAGTTCCAGCATCTACAAAGTAACCACTATGGGTTAATGTAACAGGATTGTTTAAATCAGTTCCATCAACAGCGCTGGTCACAGCATCTTTAACTTTTACATATATATCTTTTCCTTGTGGATTTGTGCAACAAAATGAATTGCTGTCTAAACTATCCTCTTGATAATATATACTGCTCACGGATATCACATTATCGTAACTAGCTGGAAAATAATATAATACTCCAAATTGAGATTGGGGTGTACAGCTATTTGGTTCGGAAATGTAACTTTCTTGAGACGAGAATGATGAAGAATTACCTGCAGCAGCTACAAAAATTACGCCAAAATCTCTTACGATATTATTGATTAAATTTTGATTGCTTTGATTATGTCCTATATCGTAATTATTAGTTCCACTTCCCCAACTCATATTAATAACTCTTGCACCCGCTGCAGCTAAGGTATATAAATTACTATAATTATAAGGTGTTATTGACAATATAGAGCAATTTGAACAAACACCAACTGTACCAGTTCCATTATCTCCTTGTGCAGCTGCCATAGCTCCTACATTTGTGCCATGATCTTGTGCCGATGGAGAGCCAACGTAAGTTGTTTTACCAATAAAATCAGGTAATGTTGCATCAACTCCAGTATCAGAAATACCAATCTTAATATTTGAACTACCTAATGTAACATCCCATGCATCTGGAACACCTAAATAATCAAATTCTTTTTTATTTGCATTAGCTCCTAAATTAATTATTGGACTGGTGTTTCCATAATCATTTGTATAATACAATAACTCAATATCTTGAGTTCCTAAATCTTCTATTTTGTATACTAAGTTAGGAAAAGTAGTTAGAAAATCGTTTCCAAATTTATCGCTTTTAACTTCAACATAATAAATATGTTTTAAATCTTCGTAAGGTACATCATGAAATGCTTGATCAAATACAAATATTTCACGAGTACTAAAAAACTGTATTAATGAAGCATCTTTTCCTTTATAAACTAAACTACCATTAGTTTGTTTAGTAAATTGAGGTAAATTATCAGAATTGAAAAAGTGCAAATAGAATTTTTGATTATTTTGCGAAAAACAATCAGCAGAAACCATAAATAAAATGCATATGAAAAAATATTTTAGATTTTTCATGATTTCTTAAGATTTTCAATTTCTTTTTTCATCTCGATCATATATAAAGTTAATTCTTCAATTTTTTGAAGAAGCAATTTGTTCATTTCCCCTAACTCGATTCCATTTTTCTCAACTTCCTCTGCACTAGGAATATCTTTTAAATGTCCATTAATTTTAATATAGCTTTCCACTTCCTCTAGAGTTGGTAATGAATAACTTTCTAAAAAAACATAATCTGCCCAAGTGGTATAAACTTTAACAGAATTTGCCCTCATTTTTCCTTTTACAGATAGCTTGTATACATCTAATCCATCTACATCAGTAATATTTCCCATACTCACATTTCCGATTTTATTTATTTGCATACTATTAACGTCATTATCGCTAGAAGGTGAATTGCCAAATATAATAGCTCCACCATTTTTATTAGTTATAATTAAATTTTTTGCTACACCAGAAGGATAAGTTCGGAGCACGGCATCACCTTTGAGAGCAATGTTAGAAAAGCAACTATTACACGTAGCAATACCTAAGTCTATCCAACCAGTAGTGTTAGTTAAAGTTGATTTAATTCGAATTTGGGGATTGCTATTTCCTAAAATGTCTAAATTTGCAATAGGACTAGTTGTTCCAATACCGACATTTCCTGTAAATGGGAATGTATTTTGAGATAATAGGCTTGACATTGAAAGGAGTACGAAAAATAATAGAAGTTTTTTCATCATTTAAGTTTTTACGTGAGGTTTAAATTTATGTTAATTAGAAATTTATTTATAAATTTTTAAGAAATTTATTAAAATATGGTTGATAATAAAAAAATTGTAGTAGTACTTCCAGCTTATAACGCAGCTAAAACTTTAGAGCAAACATATAATGAAATTCCTTTTGATATTGTAGATTCTGTGATCATTGTAGATGACAATAGTTCAGATGATACAGTTCGCATTGCCCGCGAAATAGGCGTAGAACACATTATTTTACATAAAAAAAATACTGGTTATGGAGGCAACCAAAAATCTTGTTATAATAAAGCTTTAGAGATTGGTGCAGACATTATAATAATGCTACATCCCGATTACCAGTATGATCCAAGGCTTATTCATTCTATGAGTTATTTAATTGCTAACGAGGTTTATCCTGTTGTTATAGGTTCTCGAATTCTCGGAAAAGGAGCATTAAAAGGTGGCATGCCTCTTTATAAGTATATTGCAAATAGATTTCTAACCTTTATTCAGAATATTTTAATGAATCAAAAATTATCTGAATACCATACAGGTTATCGAGCTTTTTCGAAGGAAGTATTAACCTCTATAAATTATAATATCAACTCAAACGATTTTGTATTTGACAACCAAATGCTTGCACAGATTTTTCACAAAAATTTTGAAGTTGCAGAAATAACTTGTCCAACAAAATATTTTAAAGAGGCTTCTTCAATTAATCTTTCAAGAAGTACAACTTACGGACTAGGTGTTTTAAAAACATCTTTTCAATATTTTCTAGATAAAAATAAAATCGCTTCATCAAAACTTTTTAAATAATGATGAACTTTAAAACAATTATATCAAAAAAAAATATTGCTTTTTTTCTTCTCGTTTTTATAAACTTCATCTTTTGCTTAAAATATAGCAGTAGATTAACGTCATATTATTTACCCCTTTCAATTTTATTTTCCAGTTCATTTTATATGCTTTATTTAATTAAATCTTCACTTAAAAAACTAAAAAAAATAAAAACACTTACTATTTCAATTTTATTGCTTTTTTTAATTGCATCTTGTGTTGGTTTTTATCTAGTTCCAGTAGATTTTCTTCAAGTGGATAGATGGAGTGTTATAACCTCTTTTTGGGATACATTTTTTAGTAGTGAATATGCCTACTTTGCCAAAAGTAATGTAGGCAATCCTCCCGGACCTATGCCTTTCTATTTTATCTTGGCATTACCTTTTTATTTTATTGGTGAACTTGGTTTATTTTCATTGTGTGGCATTTTAATTTTCTTTTTACTACTAAGCTATATGCATCTTTCCCATTATTTAAGATTATTTGCAGTGCTTTTTATCTGTATGTCACCTTTCTATTTATGGGAAGTTATTTCTAGAAGTAATATTTTAATAAATAGTAGTTTAGTGCTTTTTACACTCCTTTATTTTTTCAAAAATAAAAGTTTCGGAACACATAAAATTGCAGTTACCGGCATCTTAGTTGGGCTTTTAATGTCTACCAGAAATGTTTTTGCTATACCTTTTGTACTAGCATTTTTGTTTGCTTGGCGTCAAAACATTCTCACTTTTAAAAAATTAGTGGCATTAGGTACTATAGCCATTGTCACAATTACTACTACCTTTTTGCCCTTTGTAATTGGTCATTTTGAAGAGTTTAAAATTATGAACCCATTTTTGGTGCAATCTACCTTCTTAATTCCATTTGAATATACTGTTGCATTTATTTTATTGGCAGTAATTTTTGGATTTTTATGTAAAAGTACTGCCGATGTTTATTTTTACAGTGGCTTGGTTTTGTTTATTTCCATTTTTACCTATTTCATTTATCATACTTTTCTTATAGGTCTATCAGAAGCATATTTTGGAAATATAATTGACATTTCTTACTTCATTTTTAGTGCTCCTTTTTTATTATTTTATGTGCTTAATTGCATTCAAACTACAAACGTTTTGCCTACGGCTAAATAGCTTTACAAGAAAATGCTGACTATTGCGTAATGAAAACTGCGTATTGAAATTTAAACCATTCCCTTAGTATCTCCACCCCAAGTTGGGTAAGCAAAAACAATTTCTTTTAAATCTTTAGGGCTCAATTTTGTGTGCATTGCCATTGAAAATAGATTAATCATTTCTCCCGCGTTAGCTGCAATTATATGTGCTCCTAGGATTACATTTTGCTTGTTGTCTACAATTGTTTTATACGCGTAGGTGTCGTCATTCAAGCGCTTTGCATTGTACCATTTTGGCACACTTTTATACTCAACAGTAATATCAAAACCTTGCTCCAACGCTTCTTTTTCCGTTAAACCAATCGATGCCAACTGAGGAATTGTAAAAACAACCGACGGCGTAGGCGGAATTTCAAATTTTTTGGAGTTTCCCTTTATTAAATTGGTCGAAACTATTTTAGATTCAGTTGAAGACAAAGGCGTAAGCGGCAAGCTACCACTAGCCGAAACATCGCCACACGCGTAAACAGATTTGTTGGTAGTATTTTGAAGAAATTCATTCACAGAAATTCCATTTTTCTCAAACGCAACATTTCCTTTTTCTAATTCAAGCTCATCTATCGATGGAACTCTTCCAGCAGTATTAAAAACCAGTCGAGCATCTACGTTTTCTATTTTACCTTCAAATTGAAACGAAACTCTATAATTTTTTTGAAGCTTTTCAACCTCTGTAACCTTTGCATTAAAGATAAAGTTAATTCCAATTTTTTCTGAAGCACTTGTTAGATGGTCAACAATATCCTCTTCAAAAGGCGAAAGTGGTTTTGGACCAAATTCTATTACCGTAACCTCTACGCCACAACGCGCAGCAATATGCGCAAACTCCATCCCAATATAACCGCCGCCTACAAAGACCATACTTTCTGGCAATTCGGGTAATTCAAGAAAATCATCGCTTGTTAATAAATAATCTCTTCCCGGAATCTTTAGTTCCATCGGTTTGTTTCCTGTAGCAATTACAATTTTTTTGGCTCTTACAGTTTTTCCTTCAACTGAAAGTGTATTTTCATCCATAAATTTTGGGGATTGATGATACATTTCAATTCCGGCTTTTTCTAAATCCCGCTCCGTTGCAAAGGGAATTGCTTCTGTAAACGTATCCTTAAACTTTTGAAGATCCTGCCAATTTATTTCAGGAACTGAAACCATTCCTTTTCCTTTTAAATTTTCGGCAAGTTGTACAATTTCAGTAAAACCGACCAATACTTTTTTTGGATCGCAACCTCTATTTGGGCACGTTCCGCCGTATTCTCGATTATCTGTAATTGCAACTTTCATTCCATCGGCAGCGCAAGCCATCGCAACATTTTTACCTGCAGTTCCTGTTCCAATTACAAAAACATCGTATTGTTTTATTCCCATTTATAGTTTTGTTTTGCTTTCTAAAGTGATTTAGAAAGATATGACTTTTAAGTCTTGAGATTAGTAATATAATTTAAAATCAACCTTTAAAGCCTTCTATTTTTGTTTTGTGGTTGGTATCAATGGCTATTGTATTGTGGTCTAAATTTTTAATAAGCATAAAAAAGAAAATAACGTAAATCATTTGTGATCCCACCAAACCCCAATCTTCCCGAAGCGATGTTCCTAAAATTAAAATTGCCATAACTAAAAAACCAGCTACGGCTGCAAGTCTTGTTTTAAAGCCGATAATCAAAAGAAGCCCTATCAGCAATTCAACAAAAGGCAGGGCTAGGGCGAATGCTTCCACTGAAAATTGAGGAAGAATTGTCTCCGAAAATTCTTTCACGATTCCATCTGAAAATTTTGAAAGCTTTGGTAGTCTAACTATTCCGTGCATTAAAAAATTAATACCGATTGTTACGCGCGCAAGCAAAAAAGCAAGTTGGTTGTTTGATAGTTTCTTCATTTTGATTTAAAAATAGATAATCGGATTTTGATATGTGTTAGCAAAATGATAAAGTTGGAAACAAATGCCAACAAGGTTTTGAAAAGTAGAATGGTTTAAATTAAATTTGCGGCTTAATGAGTAAAACTATCGTTAGTAAACTTTTTGCACAGTCTTCGCAAACTCGAAAACTAAGGAATACTATTGCCCTTTCCGCTCCGCTCAATTACAAAAATTTTGAAAATTCAGTTGGTGCTTTAGCTTCAATGAGTTTGCTAGAATTAAAAGGTGTTCAAAATATTGATGTCTCCGGACTCGTTGGCTCCTCCGTTCCGTTAGTTATTGCTGAGGTTTTTAAAACTTCTGAAAAGCCTTTTCTTTTAATTTTTAACGATAAAGAAGAAGCTGCTTACCATTTAAACGATTTTGAAAATTTATTGGGCGACGATAAAGTCTATTTTTATCCGGCAAGTTATAGAAGACCTTATGCTGTAGATGAAACCGATAACGCCAATGTATTATTGCGTTCTGAAGTTTTAAATAGAATAAATTCAAAGAAAAAACCGTCCATAATTGTTACCTATCCCGAAGCACTTTTTGAAAAGGTTGTCACCAAAAAAGAGCTGGAAAAAAGTACATTGAAAATTAGCGTGACTGATAAACTTTCGCTGGATTTTGTAAACGAAATTCTCTTTGAATATCATTTTAAAAGAACCGATTTTGTTTCGGAACC
>JBBSOK010000047.1:0-21712 GCA_038259825.1 Flavobacteriales bacterium | reverse complement strand
CTAATGTTTCAAGTACGATGGTCATATCCATTGTATTAGTCCAAACGCCACCCATAAAAAAGTGGAAGAAAAAGATAAAGAAAGCCGTTAATCCTAATACCGCAAGACCTGCAACACCAAGACCCATTACAGTACCACCACCAAAAGATATTTTTAGTGCATTTGGTAAACTTGTACGTGCAGCTTGTGTTGTACGTACGTTAGTTTTAGTTGCTATTTTCATACCCATATTACCAGCAAGAGCTGAAAATACTGCACCGAAAATAAATGCAACTACAATTAGTATGTGTGTTGTTGGAACAACAAAAGATACCACAGCCAAGGCAATACTTACTATTACAACAAATATTGCAAGTAAACGATATTCAGCATTTAAGAAAGCTAAAGCTCCTTCGTAAATGTGGTCGCTTATTTCTTTCATTTTGCCATCCCCCGGATTTTGTTTCATAACCCAAGAACGTTTAATCCACATAAAGATTAAACCTAATACCGCCATTACTATTGGGGCGTAAATCATCATTGATTCCATAAAAATTGTAGTTAAGTTGGTTTTCAAATTTGCGATTGCAAAAATAGGTAAATGTATTGGGATACAAAACACTAAAATATTTCAGACCCTAAAGGCAAGGTGCACCTTTAGGGTCTGATTTCTGAAATTTTAAAAATCTAAAGTTTAAATACTGAAACCTCCTGCTACTTCTGGCGTTTCTTTATAACGCTTTACGCAAAGGTTATATATATCTAAAGCTTCTGCAGCATCGCCCCAGCCACCAACATCTACTCGTTTTTTCTCTAAGTCTTTATAAACCTGAAAAAAATGTTCAATTTCTTTTAAGGTGTGTTGGTTCATATCAGTTAAGTCATTCAAACGGCTCCAGATTGGATCTGAAACAGGAACACAAATTACTTTTTCATCAGGTCCTTTTTCATCTGCCATATGGAAAACGCCAATTGGCTTAACCTCAACCACGCACATTGGGAAAGTAGGTTCGCCACCCATAACCAAAACATCAAGCGGATCTCCATCTAAAGCTAGTGTTTCAGGTATAAAACCGTAATCTGCTGGATACATCATACTGCTAAAAAGCATACGGTCGAAACGGATTTTCTTCAGTTTAAAATCATATTCATATTTATTACGGCTTCCTTTAGGTATTTCTATAAGCACGTCGAAAGTTTTGTTCATCATTTTAAGTTTGATTTAAAGGTGCAAAAATATAGATTCAAACTACTATATTGTTATGTGAGTGCCTTTAAAATAAATTTTATGTGTTTTTGGCACCATTTTCAAATAGAAACTAATTACTTATTTAATTCCTATTTCAAAAAATATATAACTATGAAGGTTTTCTTAATTCTGCCAATAATTCAAATGAACGATGACGTGCAGCTTGATCGTGAATATGTGCAACTGCAATAATTTCATCAACTTGCGTTTCATCTATAAATTTCGATAGTTTTTCCCCTACCGTTTTCTTGTCTCCAATAAATGTGTAACGCATCATCTGTGAAATCTGTGCTTCTTCAATTTCGTTCCAAAGCCCATCCATACTTTCAACGGGCATAGGTAGCGGCTGTCTGGTATTACGGATAATGTTGAGCATAAAAAGTTTCATACTTGTTGAAAGATATTCTGCCTCTTCATTTGTTTCTGCCAAAACCAAATTAACACAAGCCATAGAATAGGGCTTTTGCAATTGCTTTGAAGCTTCAAATCCGTTGTTATACAATTTTAATGCTTCGTGAAGATGTATAGGCGCAAAATGACTTGCAAATGCGTATGGCAAACCAAGCGCAGCAGCAAGTTGCGCGCTATACGTACTCGACCCTAAAAGGTACAATGGCACTTCTAATCCTTCCCCAGGAATGGCGCGCACAGGCAATGCATTTTTTGTTTTT
The DNA here is from genome assembly GCA_038259825.1 of Flavobacteriales bacterium. GTDB lineage: Bacteria > Bacteroidota > Bacteroidia > Flavobacteriales > Flavobacteriaceae > JBBSOK01. Next base: position 19,813 of record JBBSOK010000047.1, on the reverse strand, counting down.
GAAAAATATTTTTGCAATTCCTGAACATCATTCGGAAAATCATTTACCGATTCTACACGTTCTCGTCTTAAGGCGCGTGCCGTTATTTGGTCTGTTCCCGGAGCTCTACCCAAACCCAAATCTATGCGATTGGGGTAAAGTGTTGCCAATGTTCCAAATTGTTCTGCAATTACTAAAGGTGAATGATTGGGCAACATAATACCGCCAGAACCTACTCGAATTGTGTTGGTTCCTTGAGCAATATATCCAAGAAGAACAGAAGTAGCCGAGCTTACAAGACTTTCCGCATTATGGTGTTCTGAAATCCAAAAACGTTTGAAACCCAACTTTTCTGCTTTAGCAGCCAAAGCCAGACTATTTTCCATCGCAATTTTGTGACTGGAGCCTTGCATTACAGGTACAAGATCCAAAACTGAAAAATTTATATTTTTTAAATTACCTATGTTGCTCATTTTTACTTTGTTCGTCTATACAAATAATCTACAATTCCAGATTGAAGTTTTGATCTTTCAAATTAAATTTTAGCTCTTTTATACTGTTCAGGCCATTCAATATTTTCGTTTAAATCATTTGCTGCATGCAATGGGAAATAGGGTTGTCTCAAACTTTCTCTTCCGTAAAATATTAAATCTGCTTTGTTTTCGCTTAAAATTTTTTCGGATTGTTCGGCAGTTGTAATTTGCCCAACTGCGCCGGTCAAGATATTAGCCTTGTGCTTTATCTCATTTGAAAAATCAACTTGATATCCTGGCTCACTCGGAATTGTAGCTTTAGGTACATTTCCGCCAGTAGAAGTATCTATTAAATCTACACCTAATTCTTTCAATTTGATTGAAAGTTTAACCGAATCTTCAATATCCCATCCGCCTTCAGTCCAATCTGTAGCTGAAATTCTAACAAATAATGGTTTGTTTTCTGGCCAAACTTTTCTAACTTCTGTAGTTACTTCCACTAAAAATCTAATTCTATTCTCAAAACTTCCACCGTACTTGTCTTTTCGCTCATTTGCGAGTGGTGAATAAAACTGATGAAATAAGTAACCGTGTGCAGCGTGTATTTCAAGCACATCATAACCTGCTTTTTTAGAGCGTATTGCCGCATGTACAAAATCATCTTTCACCTTTTTAATTCCTGCATTATCAAGCGAAACCGGGACAGGCTCATCTTCCCGAAATGGGATGCCTGAAGCTGAAACCGTTTCCCAACCATTTTCCGCATCCGCTGCTATTTTTTTTGCTCCATCTTTTGGCAATTGATAACTGGCTTTTCTGCCTGCGTGTGCCAATTGAATTCCAATTAAGGAATTTTGTGAATGGACAAATTCAACTATTGCTTTCACTTTTTCAATTTGTTCATCATTCCAAAGACCCATATCGCCATTGGTAATTCTTCCCTCGGGAGAAACTGCCGTTGCTTCTTGGATTATAAGTGCTGCTCCGCCAACTGCCCTGCTTCCCAAATGAACAAGATGAAAATTATTTGCAAATCCATCAATGCTGCTATACATACACATTGGCGAAATTGTAATTCGATTTTTGAATACGGTTTCTTTAATTTTTAGAGGTGAAAAAAGTAAGCTCATTTATATTAAAATTGAATTAAATTTAGAATTTGAAGTAAAATTAAATGAAAAAAAGCCAGTAGGTTGAAGAACCCAATGGCTTTATAATATGATTAACCTTTCAAGCTAATGAAGAAGTTTCGAGATGATTCTTTAGAAATAAAATCCAAAAGTTCCTGTAACGCCAAATTTTCTAGCTTCGGGATTTTCTAAATAATTTCCTCTAAAATTAAAATCTAACCTAAATATTTTAAAGATATTACCAATCCCAACACTGTATTCGTAATAAAAATTTTCTGGCGCCTGATATACTAGGCTGCTTGCGTTTAAGGCAACATTTTCCTCTGAAATCGATCCAATTACAGTTCTAAATCCTACAAATTCTCTTAAATTAAGTTTTCTAAGTCCTGGTATTCTTGAAAAAATACGACCACCAAAATCGTGCTGTAAGTGGATCGAGAAATAGGTATCACTAACAAATTCATAAAAATCTAAATTTGAAAATGTATTGTAAATGCTAAATAACGTTTGGTTTCCAGGAATTGGACTCAACAAACCAAGGGGCACTTCACCAAAAGTTTTTCCAGCTTCAACAGTTGTTAGCAATCTTCCAATACCACCAATATTCCAAGGTTGGGTGTACAAGCCCTGAATTTTTTTGTATTCAAAATCGCCTTCAATAAAATCTTTTAAACCGTAACTATACCCAAGAAAAATATTTGGGAAATCGCCACTATTTATGGTGGTTTGCTCTACACCAAAACCAGATGTTTTTCGGCCAGGCATTAGGTTGAAGGATAATTCTACTTCTGGCTGTTGGATCGTATTTTTAGTTTCATTTGTAAGATTTCCTTGATCATCCCTAATAAAATAATCTAAACCGAAAGTGGGTGTGGCAGACTGCAATGTTCTATATGAACCTGTTATACGAACTGTGAAATTTTTCACTGGATCTATACTAAAGCCCGCCGTTGTTAAGTTTATACGGGTTAATTTATCATTGGCGCCAACGGTAATTAAGGATGAAGATGCCAAACTTCTTCCAAGTACATCGTTACTATTTGTGAGGGTTGAACCTGTTTGTTCTGTGTCTTTCCTATTTCCAGCAAAAACAGTAAGTCTTGTACTTCTATCTAACAAATATTTCCCGGAAATTCCATATTTAAATCTTTGATCCCTAAACCCATAGGCTCCAAAACCTTCCAAACGCCACAAATCATTTTGCCCGAAATACGTCCGGCCGCCAAGCCTTAAACGCAATCCTTCAGCTTCGTTAAAACCGAAGATTGAAAAAATGGGTCCTACATCAAAATTATTGACTTCGTAATAACCTGAGGCTAATACTGAGCCCAAACTATAGAGTGTTTTAAATCGCGAGACGGTCTTAAGTGTATCCAGCATTTTATAAACGCCGATTTCATCTTTGCTCAATTTTTCCATTCGGCGTTCCTGCCAAAATTCATCTTCTCGATTGTAAACTTCAGTATTATACGGGTCTGTTTTTTCTTTATAAAAACTTGAAGGTTTTTCTTGGTCAAACGTATAGTTGTCGTATAAAGTTGTTCGCTTACCATAAACACCACGCGCATCTTCTTTTTTACGAAGACTAAAATCACTTAAAAAATAATCTCGTGTAATTAGAAAAATTGAATCATTTAAAACATCAAATTCCTGTTCAATATAAACCTCGCGAACCCAGTTAACATTTGCGCTTTTTGAGGCTTGCATATTAATTTCCTTAATTGCCCAAGTGCTGTCGTTTACCCAAAAATCTCCCTTAAAAGTTAATTCATTTTTACGTCTTGGGTAATAAACAATGTTGTAGCACCACTTGTTGCCACGATATGCGCTATCTAGTAATACATAATTATAAACGTCAATTCCTGTTTTACTTAGCGGACTTGTAAATGCTTTATCGAAAAATTTGAGATAATTGTCGTAAACATCATATTCATTATATAAATCTTTGACGTATGCTATTAAGGTTTGATTATTATCGAAGCCACTATTTTTGTTACCTTCAAGAACTTCTTTTTCCTCGTTGAGATTATTATCGCCGTAAACTTTGCTGTATGCTTCATTTATAAAAATTGGCAAATAGGTATTTCCAGTAACGTTTGAAGTATCCGTTTGATCGAAAATAAATTCCATCCCTTTAAAAACCTTGCTTTTAATTAAAGCGCTGTCTATTGTATTAAGATCAAATTCCTGTTTTTCGTATTTATCGTAAGCGTACTGTTTAAACTTTTTGACACCATTTTGACGGCGATTTTCCCAGATTTTTCTCAGGATTTCAATAGCTGGATTTTCTTTTTTGGAAGTTTTACCAGTAAAAATTTGAACTTCTCCTAAACTTGCAGCTTCTTCTGCCAAAGTAATTTCAATTTTATAGGTAGACTTTGCGGTAAGATCCAGCGTTTCTGTTTTATAACCTAAAAATGAAAATGTTACTTTGTCGTAAGATGTATCACTTTCAAGATAAAATCTACCTTCTTCGTTGGTGATTGTCCCTTCATTGCTGTTAGGAAAAATTACATTTACGAAAGGAAGCGTGGTCCCAGTTTCGTCTTTAACGATGCCGCTGACCTTTGTTTGTGCAAAAGCAGTTGTAATAAATAGTAAGAAAAAAAAATGAGGTAAAACCTTCATATAATAAGTGGCTATTGGGGATATTGATTAAACCAAAAATTCACGAACTCTATATACGTTACTCGTGAATTATTGGTTTTAAAATTTATGTAAGGTTGACTAAATGAAATTTGAACCTTTACTATTTTTTATAAAGTACCTTTTTAACGGCTTTTACTACATCTTCACTATTTGGCAACCAATTTTCCAACAAAGCTGGGGAATATGGTGCTGGAGTATCTGCTGTATTTATTTTAACTATCGGCGCGTCCAAATAGTCAAAAGCGTCACGTTGTACGAGGTATGTAATCTCAGTTGCTACATTACCAAAAGGCCAAGCTTCTTCAAGTACGACCAATCTATTGGTTTTCTTCACGGATTCAATAATAGTTTTTATGTCCAAAGGTCTTACGGTTCGCAAATCAATAACTTCACATTCTATATTGTCTTTGGCTAATTCTTCAGCAGCTGCAAATGCTTCTTTAATTATTTTTCCAAAAGAAACTATTGTAACATCTGCACCTTTTCGAACTACTTCAGCTACTCCCAATGGAATAAGATATTCTCCTTCAGGCACTTCACCTTTGTCACCATACATTTGTTCACTTTCCATAAAAATTACAGGATCGTTATCTCTAATGGCGCTTTTAAGAAGACCTTTTGCATCCTTCGGATTGCTTGGCACTACAACTTTTAATCCAGGACAATTTGCAAACCAGCTTTCAAAAGCTTGACTGTGTGTAGCCGCTAGTTGTCCAGCTGAAGCGGTTGGTCCTCTAAAAACGATAGGCACATTAAATTGCCCACCACTCATTTGGCGCATTTTTGCAGCATTGTTAATAATTTGATCTATTCCAACCAATGCAAAATTGAATGTCATATATTCAACAATTGGCCTGTTGCCATTCATTGCGCTACCAATTGCAATTCCCGTAAAACCTAATTCGGCAATTGGTGTATCTATTACACGTTTTGCTCCAAATTCGTCCAACATTCCTTTACTTGCTTTATATGCTCCGTTATATTCTGCAACCTCTTCACCCATTAAAAAAATGGTTTCGTCACGGCGCATTTCTTCGCTCATCGCCTCACAGATTGCTTCTCTAAATTGTAATGTTTTCATTTTCAGTCTATTTTTTTAGGATTTATTAAAAGACTTTTAAATCCTTGAATACGTATTTGTCACATCCATTTTTAAAGAATAAATAGAATTAAACTTTAAAATTTTAAAAACAACCAAACAGTAAAATATAAAACACCGATTGTTCGCGGATTTAACTGTGCAAAAATACTATTAAATTTAGAATGCTATAGTACAAAATGATTCAACTTTTTAACGCAAATTTATTATGCACGCATAGTAAATTTTGAAAATATCTTGTATCTTCGCATACAAAGTAAGTTTAATTAAAAAATTACCCGTTCTACAGGGCAATATATATGAAAATATTAGTTTGCATAAGTCACGTACCCGATACAACTTCAAAAATAAATTTTACCGATGGTGATTCTAAATTTGATACTAACGGAGTTCAGTTTGTAATAAATCCAAATGATGAATTTGGACTTACACGAGCAATGTGGTTTAAAGAAAAACAAGGCGCAACAGTGCACGTAGTGAATGTTGGTGGACCTGAGACCGAGCCTACTTTACGTAAAGCATTAGCAATTGGAGCAGATGAAGCCATCAGAATTAATACACCTGCCACAGATGGATATAGTGTTGCAAAGCAACTAGCAAATATTGCAAAAGATGGTGGTTATGATTTAGTAATTGGTGGTCGTGAGTCTATAGATTATAATGGAGGAATGGTCCCTGGAATGTTGGCAAAACTTATTGGTGCAAATTTTGTAAACACTTGTATAAGCCTAGAAATTGAAGGCGATACTGCGACAGCTATTAGAGAAATTGATGGCGGTAAAGAAACTTTGAAAACCAAATTACCTTTAGTAGTTGGTGGTCAAAAGGGTTTGGTTGAAGAAAGTGATTTACGCATACCAAATATGCGGGGTATAATGCAAGCAAGAAGCAAACCGTTAAATGTGAAAGAACCAATTGATGCCACTGTCGAAACACAAACTGTCACTTTTACGAAACCAGCTCCAAAAGGCGCAGTTAAATTAGTTGAAAGCGTAGATGAGCTTGTAAAATTGCTTCATAATGAAGCTAAGGTTATATAAATTTTAAAATAAAGATTAACATTCAATTCAGGATTTTATATCTGAATTCATAATACATAATTAAATGAGCGTATTAGTTTATACAGAATCGGAAGAAGGAAAATTTAAAACAATTGCTTTTGAAGCTGTTTCATATGCCAAAGGATTGGCAGATGCTATGGGAACAAGTGTTACCGCAGTTACAATAAATGGAACTGACACAAGTATTTTAGCAGATTACGGAGCATCAAAAGTTTTGGAAGTTACAAATGATCAACTTGAAAAATTTAATGCAGAAGCTTATGCAGATGTTATCTCACAGGCTGCAAAAAATGAAGATGTCAAAGTTGTTATACTTTCATCCAGCGCGAACAGTAAATATTTGTCACCAATTGTTGCTGTAAATCTAGATGCTGGTTTTGTACCAAACGTAACCGAGCAGCCTGAAAGTACATCACCTTTAAAAGTAAAACACAGTGTTTTTACTAACAAAGCTTTTGCTACCACAGAGTTTAAAACTGCAGTAAGCATTATAGGAGTGGCAAAAAATAGTGTTGGCGTAACTGAAAATAAAGTTGAACTTTCTTCTGAAGCATTTTCACCTAATTTAGATTCTCACGATTTTGATATGGAGATTATATCCGTAGATAAAGCTACAGATAAAGTTACAATTGCAGACGCTGAAATTGTAGTTTCAGCTGGCAGGGGAATGAAAGGTCCAGAAAATTGGGGAATGATTGAAGATTTAGCTTCAACTTTGGGCGCAGCAACTGCTTGCTCAAAACCAGTAAGCGATATGGGCTGGAGACCTCACGGAGAGCACGTTGGACAAACAGGTAAACCTGTTGCTAGCAATTTGTATATAGCAATTGGCATTAGCGGTGCAATACAACATCTTGCTGGAATTAATGCAAGTAAAGTAAAAGTTGTAATTAACAATGATCCTGAAGCGCCATTTTTTAAGGCCGCAGATTATGGCATGGTTGGTGATGCTTTTGAGATTATACCTCAATTAAACGAAAAACTAAAAGAATTTAAAGCGCAGAACGCTTAATTTATCTCTATATCAGAAGTAATAAGCTGTTTAAAAAGGAACGTCTTTTTAAACAGCTTTTTTTTCGTTTTTATATTCGGTACTTTTACAACTTTTTACGGAAGAAATGACAATTCGCAAGGTTAAGCATCACATACTTGACTCTTCTTGATAAAAATAGTAAACGGCGAATAAAATACTGAATACCAAAAAATGAGTTTAGTAAGACTTACAATTAAAGGAATATCATACAGCCAAACACAAAATGGCGCCTATGCCCTTATTTTAAATGAAGTAGATGGCGAAAGAAAATTGCCAATTGTAATTGGTGCTTTTGAAGCACAAAGTATAGCAATTGCCCTCGAAAAGGAAATAAAACCGCCGCGACCACTTACCCACGATCTCTTTAAAAATTTTGCGGATAGATTTTCAATAGTAATAAAACAGGTTATAATACATAAACTTGTTGACGGTGTTTTTTACAGCAGCATTATTTGCGAACGTGATAAAATTGAAGAGATTATAGATGCCCGTACGAGTGATGCAATCGCTCTTTCACTTCGCTTTAAAGCCCCAATTTTTACATATAAAAATATTTTAGACAAAGCAGGTATTTTCTTAAAAAATCCAGGAAGGCCTGATAAAAATCTTTCAAAAGAAGAAAATCAGGTAATTGATAATTTATTTCTTGGGGAGGATAAAGAATCCGTTTCGCCAAGAAGTAAGGAAGACTACAGTAAGTTAACGCAAGAACAGCTTAACGATATGCTTGACAAGGCTGTTGCCGAAGAAAATTATGAGCGTGCTGCTCTAATCCGTGACGAAATTTCAAAACGCGAGTAAGTTTAATATTCTTTCTAATTTGTTTAATATTGCCGAACATTCAAATTATAAAATAGACGCTTCACGGTATGAATAAAATTTTGGCTTTTCTTTTCAGCTTATTTCTATTTCAAAGTGTTTATAGTCAGAGTATAGAAAAAAAATGGCAGCTGAATGCTAGTACTTTAGATACTACGCAAGTTTTATTCAATCAAAATACTTCAGATAATTATCTTGTTTTAAAAGAAGGTAGATACAACTTTTTAAAGGCAAATGATTCTACTTCAACAGCAGGCGATTATTTATATCAGAATAATTTATTAATACTATTTTCTTCTGAAGGAAATAACCAAATGCAACGTTATCGCGTTTCCCAACTTACCGATACTTCGATGGTTTTGGCACAGAATAATCAAGAAATTACATTAAAATCTGCGCCTCAAGAAATTAGTATCATCCCAATTATAGATTCAAATAAAAATGATGTAATTCCAAATCAAGGTTTTACAATAAGTAGTTTATGGCGAGGTGCACTGGGAATGTTGTGCTTATTATTTATTACCTATTTATTTAGTGCAAACCGAAAAGCTATAAATTGGAAAACGGTTGGAATTGGATTGGCGTTTCAATTAATTATTGCAATAGGTGTTTTAAAAGTTCCATTTGTAGAAAGCATTTTTGATGCAGTTGGAAAGGTTTTTGTCGCTGTTTTAGAATTTACACAAGCTGGAAGCAAGTTTTTATTTGAAGGCCTTGTTGTAGATATGGACACTTTTGGTTTTATTTTCGCCTTTCAGGTATTGCCAACTATTATTTTCTTTTCAGCTTTAACATCGGTTTTATTTTACTTGGGCGTAATTCAAAAAGTGGTAAAAGCTATGGCTTGGTTACTCACAAAAACGCTAAAAATTTCAGGAGCGGAAAGTCTGAGTGTTGCTGGGAATATCTTTTTAGGTCAAACAGAAGCACCTCTTTTAATAAAGGCATATTTAGAAAAAATGAACAGGAGCGAAATGCTTTTGGTTATGATTGGCGGTATGGCAACAGTAGCTGGCGCAGTATTGGCAGCCTATATCGGATTTTTGGGCGGAGACGATCCAATGTTGCGCTTAAAATTTGCGAAACATTTACTTGCTGCTTCCGTAATGGCAGCTCCTGGGGCAATCGTAATTTCTAAAATACTCTTTCCACAAACTGAAGATATAAATACAGAAGTTGAAGTTTCTTCAGATAAAATTGGTACAAACTTATTAGATGCTATTGCTAACGGAACAACGGAAGGTTTACGATTAGCCGTAAATGTTGGAGCAATGCTATTGGTTTTTGTTGCTTTTATTGCAATGGCAAATGGAATATTAGGCTCAATTGCAGGGTTTGACGGCTTTACAATTGAATCTTTAAATATAGATTGGAACTTTAATTCGCTAAATTCAGTTATTGCCAATAATACAGATTATGACTCTCTTTCTCTTGAATTTATTCTCGGCTATTTATTTGCTCCTTTAATGTGGCTAATTGGTGTTGCTAAAGAAGATATGTTTATGATGGGACAGCTTTTAGGCATTAAATTGGCAGCTAGCGAATTTGTTGGCTATATACAGCTTGCCGATTTAAAAAATATAAATAACGCAATACACTTAAATTACGAAAAAAGTATTATTATGGCAACCTATATGCTATGTGGTTTTGCCAATTTTGCTTCCATAGGAATTCAAATTGGCGGTATTGGCTCATTGGCTCCAGGTCAGCGCAAAGTTCTTTCTCAATTTGGAATGCGTGCGCTACTTGGCGGTACAATTGCTTCGTTGATTTCTGCAACAATTGCGGGTATGATAATTGGCTAAAATTATTTAACTACTGTATTGGCCCAATCTGCAGCTTCTTCTTCGGTCGGAAAAAAACTGAATGACCCATTAAAATGTCCTTGAGCTTCAGTTGCTTGACCTCTCACTAAAGCATCTTTCGATACAATTGCAAAACCAACTACACGCTTAGAATTTATAAAATCATATGCTGTCATATCAATATTTGTAACAAAATCACGGCTTGATATAAAAACAAAACAACGATTCTTATAATGGTCGTAAGCAAATTTTAATATTTCCTTGGCGTTTTCGCGAGTAATAAAATCGTCGGAAAGCTTAAAAATTAAGTAATTTTTAAAGCAATCCATTATGCCGTGGGGCGTATTATAGGTTGTTTTCATTCAGAAAAAAATGTTGACCAAGATAATAATTTCTCACATAAAATTTGCAAAGTTGATAACTTATTACAACCTGACTTACCAATTTGAGCTTCTTGAAATTAGAATTTCATATTTTTAAGCTTTTAATTTTTTGAACAATCTAATGAAACAATACCACGACTTACTTACACACGTTTTAGAAAACGGAGCCTTTAAGCAAGATAGAACAGGAACGGGAACCAAGAGTGTTTTTGGCTACCAAATGCGTTTTGATTTAAGCGAAGGTTTTCCAATGGTTACAACAAAAAAGCTTCATTTAAAATCAATAATCTACGAACTTTTATGGTTTTTAAAGGGCGATACAAACATTGATTATTTGACCGAAAACGGCGTGAAAATTTGGAACGAATGGGCAGATGAAAATGGTGATTTAGGCCCTGTTTACGGCCACCAATGGCGCAATTGGAATAATGATGAAATTGACCAAATTACCAATATCGTTTCAGATTTAAAGAAAAATCCAGATAGCAGAAGATTAATGGTTAGTGCTTGGAATCCTTCTGTTATGCCTGACACATCAAAATCTTTTAGCGAAAATGTGGCTAACGGAAAAGCAGCTTTGCCACCTTGCCATGCATTTTTTCAGTTTTACGTAAGCCCTCCAGAAGTTGAAGGTGATAATTCTACCAGAAAATTATCTTGTCAGCTCTATCAACGTAGCGCAGATATATTTTTAGGAGTTCCTTTTAATATAGCTTCCTATGCATTATTTACAATGATGATGGCGCAAGTTTGCGGCTATCAATACGGCGAATTTATCCACACTTTTGGTGATGCCCATATTTACAGCAACCATTTTGAACAAGTTGAATTGCAGCTTTCCAGAGAACCAAGACCCTTACCAAAAATGATTTTAAATCCCGAAATAAAAGATATTTTCAGTTTTAACTTTGAAGATTTTACATTGGTAGATTACAATCCGCATGCACATATAAAAGGTGCTGTGGCTATCTAATAATGTATGTTAGGATGAATAATCGTCATTTGGTTATATTATTACATTTTAAGAAGCTGGTTTAGTTTTTGATACTCTACAGTTTAAATGATTCAAATTCAGCTATATTTCAAATAAAATTAGAATTATTTAAAATTTACATTATTATTCAATAGTCCCAATTTCCTATTTATGAAAAACCTAATAATTATTACTTGCCTTATTTTTTCAACCACTTTATTATCCCAAGAATGGGGAGGTATTAACAAAAACACTGTTACCATGAAGGAAATTGCACCTATTTGGCCAGGTTGCGAAAATAGTAGCGCTACTAAACGTGATGCTTGTTTTGATGAAAAGCTAATGGCTCACGTTATTAAAAACTTTAAATATCCAGCTGAGGCTTATAATAAAAATGTACAAGGTAAAGTTACGGTTACATTTATTGTAAACACTAAAGGTGTAGTTGAAATTAAAGAAGTTAGCGGCGGTGACAAAAGTTTACAAGAAGAAGCAAAACGCAATATTTTAAGTATTCCGAAAATGAAACCAGGCATGCTTGCCGGAAAACCAAAAGCTATTGAATATACGGTGCCGATGAATTTTAAAACTGGGAAGTGATAATTAATTTCACATTTTCTTTAACAACTGTTTAACGCAGGACACTTAAGCTTGAACATATTCAAATTAGTATCTTTAAAAAGTGAACAAATTAATGTTTAGATTCTTTTTATGATACAAACTAAATCCTTAATTTCTTTTTTTTCAGAAACCAGACAACACTCTGAAAATCTCTGCAAACCCCTTGAGATAGAGGATTATGTTGTACAACCAATTGTAGATGTTTCTCCTCCAAAGTGGCATTTAGGCCATACTACTTGGTTTTTTGAAGAATTTATACTCAAACACCACAAACCAAATTATAAGATTTTTAATGAAGATTTTGCCTTCGTTTTTAATAGTTATTATGAAAGCATTGGTAAACGAGTAGTTAGGAATGACCGTGGTAATTTATCTCGCCCTAGCGTTGCAAGGGTTTATGATTATCGTCATTATGTAACCGAAGAAATTAAAGAGTTACTAAAATCCGATATTTCTGGAGAGATAGAGAATTTACTTCAAATAGGAATTCACCACGAAAAACAACATCAGGAATTATTACTCACGGATATTAAATATATTTTGGGAAATAATCCACTGCTTCCTAAATATGGCGATTTTTTAGAAAATCCTATTCAAAATTTTGATTCAGAATTTATTTCAATTTCAGAAGGCATTTACGAAATTGGCCATATAGAAAATGACGATTTCTGTTACGATAATGAACTTGGAAGACATAAAGTTTATTTACAAGATTTTGAAATAAGCAATAAATTAGTCACAAATGCTGAATATATAGATTTTATTGAAGCTGGCGGCTATACTAATTTCAATTTTTGGCATGCAGATGGTTTAGATTGGGTTAAGACAAATAACATTACACAACCAATGTATTGGCACAATATTGATGGGCAATGGCACCAATATACGTTACAAGGGCTAGAAAAAATAAACGACCAAGCGCCGTTATCACATATCAGTTATTACGAAGCTTTTGCTTATGCACAATACAAAGGTCGTCGCCTACCAACCGAATTTGAATGGGAAGCAGCGCAACAATATTTTGATTGGGGCACAAGATGGGAACATACGGAAAGTGCTCTTTTGCCATACCCAAACTTTAAAAAAGCCGAAGGCGCTTTGGGTGAATACAATGGTAAATTTATGGTCAATCAAAAAGTGCTGCGCGGCGGAAGCGTTGCAACGCCAAATAACCATACGCGCGCCACATACCGCAATTTTTTTCAACCTAATTTAAGATGGCAATATACCGGCATCAGATTAGCAAAATAACTTTATTCTCATTTACTATTTAGATGGAAAATTCAATTATAAAAAATCCAATCTCAACCTTTGAAAAAGATGTTTTTGAAGGCTTAACACAGTTTCCAAAGTTTTTATCTTCAAAATATTTTTACGATAAAATAGGAGATAAGCTTTTTCAAGATATTATGGCAATGCCGGAATATTATCTTACGGGTTGCGAATTTGAAATAATTTCAGATAATAGCGCCGAAATGGGAGCGCTATTTAGAGACTGCGAAAATGGTATGGATTTGATTGAATTGGGAGCAGGCGACGGCAAGAAAACAAAAGTGCTTTTAAGACATATGGTGGAAAATGAATTCAACTTTGTTTATAAACCAATTGATATTAGTGAAAACGCAATAAACTCATTAACAAAGAATTTAGCTGAAGAAATGCCTAATTTAGCTGTAGATGCTGAAGTTGGCGAATATTTTGAAGTTTTGGAAAGGTTAAAAGGCTTCAACAAGCGCAAAAAGGTAATCATGGTTTTGGGCAGTAATATTGGCAATTTGCAACATCCAAAAGCAATTTCTTTTCTTTCAAAATTAAAAGACACGATGCTACCGGAAGATTTACTTTTTATGGGATTTGATCAAAAGAAAAATCCTCAGAAAATTTTAGATGCTTATAATGATGAAACGGGAATAACGGCAGCTTTCAACAAAAATGTACTTACACGAATTAACAAAGAGTTTGATGGCGATTTTAATGTTGAAAATTTTAAACATTGGGAAGTTTATGATCCAGAAACAGGTACCGCCAAAAGCTTTTTGGTAGCAACTGAAAAAATGGAGGTAACATTACAAAAACTACAACTTACCGTGAGTTTTGACCAATGGGAAACTATACATACGGAGATTTCTCAAAAATATGACGACAAAATTGTACAATGGCTTGCAGAGGAATCTGGATTGAAAATAATAGAGGATTTTGCCGATAGTAATAATTATTACAAGAATTATATCTTCAAAAAAAAATAGATAGTATAAAATTGATAAAAATAAATTATGAAAGCAATTTGGAATGACACAGTATTAGCAGAAAGTGAAGCAACTTTGGTGATAGAGAACAATCATTATTTTCCTCCAGCCGCTTTAAAAATGGAATATTTTAAAAATAGTGATACCCATACTAATTGTCCTTGGAAAGGCGAAGCAAACTATTACACTATTGAAGTAGATGGTCAAAGTAATAAAGATGCAGCTTGGTATTACCCAAACCCAAAACACGCAGCTAAAGATATTGAAGCTTATGTAGCTTTTTGGAAAGGCGTTAAAATTGAAAAGTAAATTCCTTTAATTGTTTTCAAATAAAAAATATTTTATTCTGTACAGATTTATTTCAGTTTACAGTTAGTTTTAAAATTACTTATCGACAAATTGAAAACGCATTTACGTATCTATACTTTGTAAGTAATTTTAGGTTTTATACTTATCGAAAATGATTACAAAAGGCCGCATGTTTTTTGCACGAAAAACAAACCTAACTAATTGAAAATACCAAAAATAACCGTCATTATACCTGCGTTTAACGAAGAAGGATCTGTCGGTCTTGTTATAAATGATATTCCAAAAATTGTTGATGAAATTATTGTAGTAAACAATAATTCCACTGATAATACAGCTAAAGTTGCAGAAAAAGCTGGTGCAATTGTGCTTTCAGAAACTAATTCAGGTTATGGCTATGCTTGTTTAAAAGCATTAAAATATCTTTCAGAAAAAACAAGCAAACCAGATATTGTAGTTTTTCTTGATGGCGATTATAGCGATTATCCTGAAAAGCTAACAGAAATAATAAAACCAATAATTTCAGAAAACGTAGATATTGTTATTGGCGCTCGGGTTAAAAACCTTAGAGAAGTTGGCTCCATGACCTTTCCCCAAAGATTTGGCAATAGATTGGCCACAGGTTTAATGAAGCTTTTTTTCAACTCGAAGTTTACGGATTTAGGTCCTTTTAGAGCAATTAAGTACAACAAACTTGTTGCTTTAAACATGGAAGATAAAACCTATGGCTGGACTGTTGAAATGCAACTTAAAGCCTTAAAAAATAATTATTCATATACGGAAATTCCCGTTCCATATAGAAATAGAATAGGCATTTCAAAAGTTTCGGGAACAATAAAAGGTGCTATATTTGCAGGCGTTAAAATCCTTACTTGGATATTTAAATACAGCTTTAAAAAATGATTTTAGAATACATTATTATTGCTATCTACTCTCTCTCCCTTCTACTTATTTTTATGTACGCGTTGGTGCAACTTAGCTTGCTTTTCAACTATTTAAAGTCCAAAAAAAGAATTGAAAATCCTTTACTTTTCAATTTAAAAAATCCTGATGAAATTCCTTATATAACCATACAGTTACCGGTTTATAATGAATTTTACGTAATGGAACGTTTACTTACAAACATTGCAAAAATTGAATATCCCAAAGAAAAATTAGAAATTCAAGTGCTTGATGATAGCACTGACGAATCCTTCGCCGAAACTACAGCTATAATTAAAGAATTACAAAAAGAAGGACTGAATATTAAGCAAGTAAGTCGTGAAAATAGAACCGGCTTTAAAGCTGGCGCCCTAAAAGAAGGTCTTAAAACAGCAAAAGGTGAATTTATTGCCATATTTGACGCAGATTTTATGCCAGGCACAGATTGGTTGCAAAAAACTATTCCATATTTTAAAGATCCAACTATTGGTGTTGTACAAACGCGTTGGGGACATTTAAACCGTAATTA
The DNA here is from genome assembly GCA_038259825.1 of Flavobacteriales bacterium. Classification (GTDB taxonomy): domain Bacteria; phylum Bacteroidota; class Bacteroidia; order Flavobacteriales; family Flavobacteriaceae; genus JBBSOK01. The sequence goes on along the minus strand of JBBSOK010000047.1, from coordinate 3,786 downwards.
TTCACTACTAACAAAGATTCAAGCATTCGCTTTAGATTTTCATTTTATACTAGAACAAGTAGGCCGAAATTTTGGCGATCATTTTATAAACTTTAATGGTACAGCAGGCGTTTGGAGACGCAAATGTATTGAAGATGCTGGTAATTGGCAAGGCGATACACTAACCGAAGATTTAGATTTAAGCTACCGCGCACAACTAAAACAATGGAAATTTAAATATCTTGAAGATGTTGAAACCCCAGCGGAATTGCCCGTTGCAATGAGTGCAGCAAAAAGCCAGCAGTTTAGGTGGAATAAAGGTGCCGCAGAAAATTTTCAGAAGTTATATTTGAAAGTATTAAAAGATCCGACACTTTCAATAAAAACAAAAATCCATAGCTTTTTTCATCTTTTAAATAGCAGCATGTTTCTGTTGGTACTTTTGGTTTCCGTTTTGAGTGTTCCAATGCTTTACATAAAAGCAAATAATCCAGAATTTAAATATTTGTTTTTTGTATTGGCTGGTTTTGCTGTTAGTACCGTAATTTTCTTTGTTTGTTATTGGCTTACGTATTCAAAAATCCACGGAGGTGGCATCAAAAATTTCTTGAAATATATAGGAATGTTTCTTACCTTTTTCTCGGTGGCAATGGGTTTTTCTGTACATAACAGTCGCGCTGTTTTAGAAGGACACGCGGGGAAAAAAAGTGAATTTATCCGGACCCCAAAATTTAACCTTAGCAAAATAAACGAAAACTGGAAAGGAAATAAATACCTCACTAAAAGTTTTTCATTCAATACAATTATAGAAGGATTGCTTATGCTTTATTTTGCCTTCGGAATGTACAGCGCATTTGTTGTTGGTAAAACGGGTGGCGATTTTGGACTTTTTCCATTTCACCTTATGCTATTTATAGGTTTCGGATTTGTTTTTTTTGCAAGCTTGCGTTTTAAAACAAAATAAATTTTCAATTCCACGTAATAGATTTTTCTATCTTTATTTCAACAAATTCAACTATTGCTTCGGAATGAATTTGGGTGATTTTATGAATCGGTAGACCTATCATTGGTATGAACTGGTTTTAATAATAAAAAATATATCCGTAATAAAATTGCAAATTATTAAAACGATATTTCTAAATCAAGGTGCAGATTATACTATAGGAATTGTTATAACGATAATTTTAGTACCCGCAATTATTGTCGGGACTGTTGGCGCAATTTTATGGGCTAAGAAAAAAAGACGTTCCGCGAACATTTTATTTATAATTGCAGGCTCCTATGTATTAGTAGTACTTGGGATTGGTGGGAGTATGCTGCTATAAATATTTAAAAAGTTACATCAACAACCTTTAATTCTCCATTTCTATTTATTGTTACTTTAGCTGTTTGTCCTTTTTCAAATTTACCTAGGGATTTCATATAGCTCATCATATCCGTCACATCATTTTCTCCCATTTTCTCTACTATATCTCCTTTTTGTAATCCTGCTTTTTGGGCGGGTCTGTCTTCGCTTATGCCATCTATTCGCATTCCTTTTCCCGTAAAAAGATAATCTGGCACAACGCCTAATGTTACTTTAAAATCGGGAACTTGTTCGCTTTCATTTTTGGTTTTTTTGAAAGGAAGTTTTCCTTGATTATCCAAATCTTTTATGATATTGAAAATATAATTTGAAACAACTTCCATTCCGTCATAATTCAATTTTTCAGTATCATCACTAGGCTTATGGTAGTCTTCGTGCTGTCCAGTAAAAAAATGAAGCACAGGAATATCCGCCAAGTAAAAAGAAGTATGATCGCTTGGTCCTACTCCACTTTCGTGTTCCGCAATCTTTAAATCACCGGCATTTGCATTTACAACTTGCTTAAAAATTGGCGAAGTTCCCAAGCCGTGAACAGCAAGTGTATTTTCAGCATTCAATCTACCAACCATATCCATATTCAACATATATGTTACTTTCTTAGTGTTGATTGTAGGATTTTTTACAAAATAATTAGAGCCCAAAAGGCCTTGCTCTTCGCCAGAAAAAGCCATTAATAGATAATTATTATTTTTTGGCGCATTTTTTTCGGAAAGATTTTTCGCCAAGTTTAATAAAACTGCTACACCACTTGCATTATCATCAGCGCCGTTGTGGATTGCTTCACCTTCACGGTACAAACTACTTTCGCCACCCATTCCCAAATGGTCGTAATGCGCGCCGATTACAATAGTATTTTCAGCTTTATTATCAATATAGCCAATTACATTTCTTCCAATATTGGAGCTATCGGATTTCTCTTCGGTAAATTCTGCTTCTTTATGTGGATTACTGCTTTTTTTAAAAGTAAAATCTTGAAAGAAACTATCAGTTCCTTTCGGTTGTAATCCTAAGTTATTGAAACGTTTCGCTATATAATCTGCCGCCATTTTTTCTCCTTGAGTTCCTGTTCTTCTGCCATTTAAAGAATCATTAGCCAAAATGCGAACATCTTCATTCATTGATATATTTAGGGTTTCAATATTATTTTTCGAATCGGCTTTTTCTTTACAGCCAAACGCAATAGTTGCCAATAACACTATAATAATTGCTCTCATAAACTTACTTTTGTACAAAAATAATCTAAAAATGAAGTTTTTACCACTAATTGCATTTTTAACAATTTTAAATTCTTGTAACTATTTTCAAAAACCTAGTGAAACCGTTAGTGAAAACACTGACACACTAAAGGTTGCGGAAACAGATTCACTTATTTATCCAGAAGAAAAGCATTTTAAAAGTATCCGTCAAATAACATTTGGTGGTGATAATGCTGAAGCTTACTGGAGTTTTGATGATACTAAAATAATATTTCAAAGCAACTTTAAAGATTGGGGCGTAAACTGTGACCAAATGTTTTTAATGAATATTGGCGAAACTTTTAAGGATAGTAAGCCACCAATGATAAGTACTGGAAAAGGTAGAACAACCTGCAGTTATTTTATGCCAGACAATAAACACATTGTTTATGGAAGTACGCATATTGTTGATGAGAATTGTCCTGAAGTTCCATTACGCAGCAATGGTAAATATGTATGGCCCGTTTATGATAGCTTCGATATTTTTGTGGCAGATTTAGAAGGAAACATTACCGCCCAACTTACAAACGAAAATGGTTACGATGCCGAAGCAACAGTGTCTCCAAAAGGTGATAAAATAGTTTTTACCTCTATGCGAAGTGGCGATTTGGAACTTTATACAATGGATCTTGACGGAAAAAATGTAAAACAAATTACAAATGAATTAGGTTATGACGGCGGTGCATTTTTTTCGCCAGATGGTACACAACTAATTTTTAGAGCATCGCGACCAAAAACTCCTGAAGCCATAAAAGAATATAAGGATTTGCTGAAAGAAGGCCTGGTACAACCCACCGAAATGGAGCTTTTTATATGCAATGCTGATGGTTCAGAACTAAGACAACTTACCCATTTAGGAAATGCAAACTGGGCACCTTTCTTTCATCCTTTGGGTAAAAAAATACTTTTTTCAAGCAATTTTGAAGCTGAAAGAGGATTTCCCTTCAACCTTTATTTAATTGATTTGGATGGGAAAAATCTGGAAAGAGTAACACACGGCGAAACTTTTGATGCCTTTCCAGTTTTTAGTAATGATGGAAAGCATTTAGCATTTTCTTCAAACCGCAATAACGGAGGCGGACGTGACACCAATCTTTTTATTGCAGAATGGCAGGATTGATTTGATTAACGATTGAAGATTTTTGATTGCTGATTTTTGATTTTGAAGGTTGCTTGATGCTTGATGCTTGATGCTTGATGCTTGAT
>JBBSOK010000046.1:0-21725 GCA_038259825.1 Flavobacteriales bacterium | reverse complement strand
TAGACAATTTTGGTTTTCCCAAATAAATTGATGATAATATATACAATTGAATATAGAATAGACATAAATATTTTTATACCATATATTGCATTTCAAATAAATAACATTACATTTGCACCCCGATTTATCCAAAAACGGAACATTATAATTGTGGTGTAGGTGAATGCAACACAATGAACATAAACAATTTTAAAAGTGAATACATTAAGCTATAAAACAGTATCTGCCAATAGCGGCACCGTTGTTAAAGAATGGTTGCACGTAGATGCAGAAGGACAAACATTAGGCCGTTTTGCCAGCGAAGTAGCAAAATTGCTACGTGGCAAGCATAAACCAAGTTTTACACCACACGTAGATTGTGGTGATAATGTTATTGTTACAAATGCCGAGAAGATTGTACTTACCGGTAACAAATGGGATGACAAAACCTATATTCGCCACACAGGCTATCCAGGTGGACAACGTGAGTTGACTGCTAAGGTTATGCTTAAAAAAGATCCAACTAGGGTTGTAGAAAAGGCAATAAAAGGCATGCTTCCAAAAAACAAATTGGGCGCAGAACTTTTTAGAAACCTAAAAGTTTACGCAGGTACAGACCACGATCAAGACGCACAAAAACCAAGAACCATTAAACTTAACGAAGGCAAATAATGGAAACAATTCACAAAATAGGCAGAAGAAAAACTGCAGTAGCTAGAGTTTATCTTAAAGAAGGTTCTGGTGAAATTACGATTAACAAGCGCAAGATGGAAGAATATTTTTCTACCGGAACGCTTCAATATAAAGTAAAACAAGCATTGGCATTAACTGATAACGAAAAGACTTTCGATATTACTGTTAATGTTTTTGGCGGTGGTATTACTGGCCAGGCAGAAGCAATTCGTCTAGCAATTAGCCGCGCAATGTGCACATTAAACGATGAAAATCGTGGAATCTTAAAGCCAGAAGGACTTCTTACAAGAGATCCAAGAATGGTAGAGCGTAAAAAATTCGGTCAGAAGAAAGCGCGTAAGAAATTCCAATTCTCAAAACGTTAATCTATTACAATATTTATGTGGTGCCGCTCTGGTCACTGAGCGAAGTTGAAGTTCGGCACCACATAATTTTTATTTCCAGCTAGCCTGGCATTTATAAGTTCTTAATCATTATTAAATCAAGCTGTTAATCTCAAAGCAATTTGGGAGTTAGTTTAGCATCTAAACCAAAGTCGGAAAAGTTTCAGGCTGGTTGCTATCCTTTCACAGAACGTAAACTAAAACAAAATGGCAATTAAAACAGAAGTAAAAGAATTACTTGACGCAGGTGTGCACTTTGGACACTTAACGCGTAAATGGAACCCAAACATGGCACCGTATATCTATATGGAGCGTAACGGTATCCACATTATCAACCTTTACAAAACCGCTGCAAAAATAGACGAAGCTAATGAAGCTTTGAAAAAAATAGCAGCCAGTGGACGAAAAATCCTTTTCGTTGCAACCAAAAAACAAGCTAAAGACATTGTTGCTGAAAAAGCAAAGAATGCTAACATGCCTTACATCACTGAAAGATGGCCTGGCGGAATGCTTACCAACTTTGTAACTATTAGAAAAGCCGTTAAAAAAATGGCTACTATCGATAGAATGAAAGCTGATGGTACATTCCTTACCCTTTCTAAAAAAGAACGTTTACAAGTAGATCGTTTACGCGCAAAATTAGAAAAGAACTTAGGTTCAATTTCTGAAATGAGCCGTCTTCCTGCTGCTTTGTTCATCGTAGATACAACTCGTGAGCACATTGCAGTTGCAGAAGCTTTAAAATTAAACATTCCAATTTTTGCAATGGTAGATACAAACAGTGACCCTCGTGTTATTGATTATGTAATACCTTCAAATGACGATGCTTCAAAATCTATCGAGAAAATTATGTCTTCAGTTTCTGAAGCAATAATCGATGGTCTTTCTGAACGTAAAGGTGGAAAAGACGAAGATGATGAAGAAGGTATGGCTAAAAAAGCACGTGCTCCTAAAAAAGATGGAGATGCTAAAAAACCAAAAGCTAAAAAAGTTGAAGTTCCTTCAAAAGATGCTGAAGACAAAGAAGCTATGAAAGAGGCTAAAGAGCCTGTAAAATTAGAGTCTAAAAAAGAGACTGTAAAAGAAGCGAAGAAAATAGCTAAGAAAGAAGAAGAATAGAACCTATATTTCAACTTCGATAATTCAAATTATTAATTACGCTGATGTTTAATTCAGCAACTTTAAAACATATACACAATGGCAAATGTAACTGCTGCAGACGTAAATAAATTAAGACAAGCAACTGGTGCTGGTATGATGGATTGCAAAAAAGCTTTGGTTGAAGCCAATGGCGATTTTGATGAAGCCATAAAAGTACTACGTAAGCAAGGTCAAAAAATTGCAGATAAACGCGCAGATCGTGATTCTAGCGAAGGTGCTGTTATTGCTAAAGTAAGCGATGATAATAAAAAAGGTGTAATCGTTTCACTAAATTGTGAAACAGATTTCGTTTCTAAAAATGATTCATTTGTTGAAATGGCTCAAAAAATGGCTGATATTGCAATCAACACTTCTTCAAAAGAAGAATTTTTGAAAGCAGATTTCGAAGGGATGACTGTTGAAGAAAAATTAATTGAACAAACTGGTGTTATCGGTGAGAAAATTGAAATCGGTGGTTTCGAAATTTTGGAAGCTCCTTTTGTTGGATACTACATTCACGGTAATAAAATTGGTGCTTTAACTGGTCTTTCTAAAGAAGTTCCTAATGCAGAAGAGCTAACAAAAGACGTAAGCATGCAAGTAGCATCTATGGGAGCAACTACGCTTTCTTACAAGGATTTCGATGCGGATTTCGTGGCATCAGAAACTGAAGCTCGTATAGCAGCTATCGAAAAAGAGAATATTGAATTAGGCCGTTTGGGTAAAACCTTAAAAAATGTTCCTCAATTTATTTCTCGCTCTCAATTAACCAGCGATGTTATGGCAAGAGCCGAAGCAGCTGCAAAAGACGAATTGAAAGCTGAAGGTAAACCAGAACAAATTTGGGATAAAATTTTACCAGGAAAGTTGGAGCGTTATATTAGTGATAACACAACAATGGACCACGAAAAAGCTTTATTGGACCAAAACTTTATTAAAGACGATAAGAAAAATGTTGGCGACTACGTAAAATCGTACGGTGATGTAGAAGTTGTTGGCTTTAAAAGAGTTTCAATAGCATAAGTCTTATTAAAATTTATATTTAAAAGAGGTTGAAGAAATTCAACCTCTTTTTTTGTTTTCAGCTTAAAATTTAGCAATTAGTTGCTATTCGTTTTGTTATAAAGTTGAGCTTTGCAAAAAATCAATTTCAAAGTCCTTTAAATATTCTATTCAAAATAATTTTTCTTTATTTTTGCAATCCAAAATAGCAACATGCATTATAAAAGAATTCTTCTGAAACTTTCTGGCGAAGCCTTAATGGGCGATCAACAATATGGCATAGATGCCAATCGCCTTAAAGAATATGCTCTTGAAATAAAACAAATTACAGAATTAGGGGTTCAAGTTGCAATTGTTATTGGCGGCGGTAACATTTTTAGAGGACTTTCTGCCGCAAGTACGGGAATGGATCGTGTACAAGGAGACCATATGGGAATGTTGGCAACCGTTATAAATGGTTTGGCCTTACAGAGCGCCCTAGAGATTGAAGATGTGCCGACGCGTTTGCAAACGGCAATTAATATTAATGAAGTTGCAGAACCTTTTATTCGTCGCAAGGCAATGCGCCATTTAGAAAAAGGACGCGTAGTAATTTTTGGCGGCGGAACGGGAAATCCATATTTTACAACAGACAGTGCCGCAGTTTTACGAGCAATTGAAATAAACGCAGATGTTATTTTAAAGGGTACACGGGTTGATGGAATTTATACAAGCGACCCAGAAAAAGATAAGTTGGCAACTAAGTTCGATTTTATTAGTTTTGAAGATGTGTTACAAAAAGGGCTAAAAGTGATGGACACAACTGCATTTACATTAAGCCAAGAAAATGAATTACCTATAATCGTGTTTGATATGAATACAAAGGGTAATTTGCTTAAAGTAATCAAAGGCGAAAATATAGGAACAAAAGTTAATTTATAATTAGTAAATTTTAATAAATACCCTCTGTAATCGAGAGGAGTCGAGATATGGAAGACGAAATAGATTTTATAATAAATGGGACTAAAGAAGCAATGGCGAATGCCATAAAGCATCTTGAAAAACAATTGGTAAATATTCGTGCCGGAAAAGCTACACCGTCTATGGTTGGTGGCGTAATGGTCAATTATTATGGCAATCCAACACCATTAAGTCAAGTTGCAAATGTATCAACACCGGATGGGATGACAATAAGCATACAACCTTGGGAGAAAAACATGATTCCAGAAATAGAACGTGGCATTCATCTTGCAAATATTGGCTTTAACCCAATGAATAATGGCGACAGTGTTATAATTAGCGTACCGCCATTAACTGAAGAGCGTCGTCGTGATTTGGCTAAGCAAGCTAAAGCGGAAGCTGAAGATTCTAAAATTGGTATTAGAAACGACCGTAAAAATGCAATGAACGAATTGAAAGACCTTGAGATTTCTGAAGATTTAAAAAAGAATCTAGAAGATGATGTTCAAGAAATGACAGATGCGCACATTAAACGTATCGATGAAATTTTTGTAAATAAGGAAAAAGAAATAATGACGGTTTAATACCTTCTACTTCTGTTAAATACACCATAATAAAGCGGCACAATGCCGCTTTATTTTTACATTTAAAATTTATAAGCACCTAGCAAAAAGTATGCACAAAATCCTTCTTGTATTTTATCTTTTCTTTTCGCTAACTCTAGTAGCGCAAACACCTGCAGTCCAACTTAAAAATGATTCTATTGCCAAGGCTGAAGAAAAAAAAGAAAGTCCACTTGCAAGTGGATATTACACGCTCGGTTTTTTTGATGTAGATCTTCAAACTCTTGTTAAGGTTAATCAATATGAAGGATTTCGCTTTGGCGTTGGTGGTGTAACAAACGATAAACTTTTCGAAAAATACAAAATAGGCGGATACATAGCTTATGGCACAAAAGACCGGGATATAAAGTTTAGCGTTGGTGGAAGCGCTCGTGTTAATAAAGAACACAAAACATGGATAAACGCATATTATATTGATGATATAAAAGAAGTTGGACAGTTTGATTTTCTTACAGACGCCCGTGTCTATTCAGTTTTTGAACCGAGATTGGTTAATATCATTCAATTTTATAAATATAGAACTTGGCAAGCAAATATTCAGCACGAGTTTACACCTAAAATCCTTTCAGAATTTCGTGTTTCAAGAAGTACTATTGACAATATTGAAAACTATACATTTCTCGCAGACAATCAATTTTATCGTGATTATGAAATTGCAGAAGTAACAGCTTCAGCTAGAATAAGCCCGAAAACAAATTTTTTTACTAACGAAGACGGTACTATCGAGTATTTTGATGGCTTCCCAAAAATTAGCGCACAGATTACAAAAGGCATCAGCGGCATTACAAATAGCAACTTTGATTATACCAAATACGGTTTAAAGCTCGATTATTATATTAAAAGAACAGATCTTTCATCCACGAATATAATACTTGAAGGCGCTTTGGCAACTGGTGATGTGCCCCTCACCCATCTTTTCCACGCCTACCCAAACCAACCAACAAAAGATGAAATTTTACAACGCTTTTCGGTAGCTGGCGTACAAAGTTTTGAAACCATGTATTTTGGTGAATTTTTCTCAGATAAATTAGCAACTTTACAGATAAAACATAGTTTACGCCGTTTTGATCTCGGCAAACGTTTTCAACCAGAATTAGTATTGATAACTCGCCACGCAATTGGTGATATGGATGATCCTGCTAGACATTTGGGTATCGATTTTAATACCCTCGATCAAGTTTATAATGAAACTGGTTTCGAAATAAATAAAATTCTCTTCGGTTTTGGTCTAAGTGCTGCTTACAGATATGGCTTCTACAACCTTCCTGATTTTGAAGATAATATTTCCTTTAAGTTTACTTTTTATTTGACTTTGTAAACATTTCAAAGAAAATTATTTGATCTATCAAAGGAATAAATTCTTCTTTGCTAAATTCCCAAACAAACCACTTCCTACTTAAACGGAATTCTTACCTTTGTTTTTTCAACAAAAATTGTATTGAGTAAAGCTTTTAGTATAGGTTTTTGGACTACCGTTGCGCGATTTATTCTGCGTAATCGGCTTTACATACTTATTGGTATTGTACTAATAACTATTTTCCTTGCGTTGCAATGGAAAAACATGCGCTTCACGTATACAGAAGCAAACTTACTTCCAGAAGACCATCCAATTAATCAGGCTTATGACACTTTTCTAAAGCATTTTGGTGAAGAAGGAAATCTAATTGTAATTGGTGTAAAAGATTCAACATTATTTACGCCAACAAAATTTAAAGCGTGGACCAAACTATCCCAAGATTTAAACAAATATCCTGAGGTAGATTTAACCCTTTCTTTAGGTGAATTAAAAAAATTGGTGAAAAGTGAAGACAGCACAGGATTTAAGCTTGTTAATTTTATAAACGATACAGTCTACACCCAGCAAAAATTAAATAAATACAAAGAAGATCTCTTCACTAATTTGCCTTTTTATGAAGGCTTAGTTTACAGTCCGGATAAACAATCTGTTAGAACGGCAGTTTATTTAAAAAAAGATATTATAAACACGCCAGCACGTCGAGATTTTATTATTGATGATTTAATACCGAAGATTAAAACGTTTGAAGAAGAAACAGGCATTCAAGTCCACACTTCCGGAATGCCGTACATTAGAACCTTAAATTCCCAAAACATAATTGATGAGATTGGAATGTTTATTGGCGCGGCTTTAGGTGTAACTTCACTTATATTTTTCTTCTTTTTCAGATCGTTTCGTGCTACAATAATTTCAATGTGTACAGTTATTATTGGTGTAATGTGGGCGTTTGGTATTTTAGGCTTGCTTCATTACGAAATTACAGTTTTAACAGCATTAATCCCTCCGTTGATAATCGTTATTGGAATACCCAATTGTATTTTCTTGATTAATAAGTATCAGCAGGAAATTCAGTTGCACGGCAATCAGGCAAAATCTTTGCAACGGGTTATTTCTAAAGTTGGTAATGCAACGTTAATGACCAATTTAACCACTGCTTCAGGTTTTGCAACCTTTATTTTGGTGAAGAGTGAGCTGCTTTCAGAATTTGGTATTGTGGCTTCTATAAATATCGTTGCTATATTTTTATTGAGTCTTTTAATAATTCCGATTGTTTATAGCTATTTAAATGTTCCAAAAGAAAAGCACCTAAAACATTTAAATAAAAGATGGATTAACACCTTCGTAACTTGGAACGAACGTATGGTTCGCCATCACAGAATTGCAATATTCATTGTAGGTATTTGTGTGTTATGCCTAAGCATTATTGGGATATTTCAAATAAAAATTTCAGGAAGTATTATTGAAGATATGCCGAAAAAAGCAGCATTTTTTCAAGATATAAAATTCTTTGAAAAGGAATTTGTGGGCATTATGCCGTTGGAAGTACTAATAGATACAAAACGTAAAAAAGGCGTAATGAATGGCGCTACCCTACGCAGAATTGATGAATTACAAGAATACGTTGATGAATTTCCAGAATTTGCACGCCCACTTTCAGTCGTAGAATTAGTTAAATTTAGTAAACAAGCTTATTACAACGGCAATCCAGAATATTATCAACTACCAAATAGCCAAGAACGGACTTTCCTCTTAAGCTACGCTAAAAATAGCGCTCGTAATACAAACCTACTTTCAAGTTATGTGGATAGTACCGGTCAATTTGCACGCGTCACAATTTTCATGAAAGATGTTGAAACAGACCGTTTTAATAGAATAGAAGAAGATCTTCACAATAAAATAGAAAAGATTTTTCCCGCAGAAAGGTATGATGTTTCATTAACCGGGAAAGCTTTAATTTTTCAAAAAGGAACTACCTATCTTGTAAATAATCTCGTTTTATCACTTTCGTTAGCCATTGTACTTATCGCTCTTTTTATGGCTTACATGTTTAAGAGTTTTAAGATGATTCTTATTTCTTTACTACCAAATTTATTACCGCTGATAATTACTGCGGGGATTATGGGTTATTTTGGAGTGCCGATTAAACCGTCAACAATTTTGGTGTTTAGTATCGCTTTTGGTATTTCGGTGGATGATACAATTCACTTTTTGGCAAAATATAGACAAGAACTTATAAAAAACAATTGGAAAATTCGCCGTTCTGTTTATGCTGCTTTGCACGAAACTGGTGTAAGCATGTTTTATACTTCTATTGTTTTGTTCTTCGGATTTTCAGTTTTTATGATTTCAAGCTTTGGTGGCACAGTCGCGCTTGGAGCGTTGGTTTCAATCACCCTATTATTTGCAATGCTTTCCAATCTTTTGTTATTGCCTGCCCTACTCCTATCTTTAGAAAAAAATATTGCGAACAAGGAAACGCTTAAAAAACCAGCAATCAAAATTTTTATGGACAGTGAAGTTGATGAACAACAGGATAATTAACCCTTCATTTGTGCCATAAATACCGTTAAAGTATCTTTACCCAACAAAAAACTAAAAAATGCCAAATACCAATATATTATCTTTACTACAAAGCGAACCAACTCCTTATGAAATAACCGTTCGTGGCTGGGTTCGTGCTTTTAGAAGCAATCGGTTTATCGCTTTAAATGACGGTAGTACAATCAACAATTTACAATGCGTTGTAGATTTTGAAAATTTTGAAGAAGATGTTCTAAAAAAAGTAACAATTGGAGCTGCAATTGAGGTAATTGGTTTGCTAGTTGAAAGCCAAGGTCAAGGTCAAAGTGTTGAGATACAAGTTAAAAAACTTACGGTTTTAGGCGAAGCAAATCCAGAAGATGTAAAGCTAACAATTTTATCTCCAAAAAGACATTCATTAGAAACCTTGCGCGAACAGGCACATTTACGTGTTCGCACCAATATGTTTGGCGCTGTAATGCGCACACGTTCAAAATTGGCTTTTGGGGTTCATAAATATTTTCAGGAAAATGGCTTTAACTATTTTCACGCACCAATTATTACGGGTAGTGATGCTGAAGGTGCTGGCGAAATGTTTCGTGTTTCGGCTTTAAACCCGAAAGAGCTTCCATTAGATGAAAAAGGAAATATAAATTACAAAGAAGATTTCTTCGAAAAAGAAACAAATCTTACTGTAAGCGGTCAATTAGAAGCTGAAACCTACGCAATGGCGCTTGGAAAAGTTTATACTTTCGGTCCGACTTTTAGAGCTGAGAACAGTAATACGAGTCGTCATTTAGCAGAATTCTGGATGATTGAACCTGAAGTTGCATTTAATGATCTTGATGCAAATATGGACTTGGCTGAAGATTTTATTAAATACGTAATAAAATACGCTTTAGAAAATTGCGCAGACGACTTAGAATTTCTCGAAAACAGATTGCTAGAAGAAGAAAAGAGCAAGCCGCAAGCAGAACGGAGTGAAATGAAGTTGAGAGAAAAACTTCACTTTATATTAGAAAACAACTTTAAACGCGTTAGCTATACGGAAGCTATAGATATTTTGAAGCGAAGCAAACCAAACCAAAAAAAGCAATTTAAGTATATAATTGAAGAATGGGGTGCAGATTTGCAAAGTGAACACGAACGCTTTTTAGTTGAAAAACATTTTAAATGTCCAGTAATTTTATTTGATTATCCAGCAAAAATAAAGGCATTTTATATGCGCTTAAATGATGACGGAAAAACCGTAAGAGCAATGGACGTATTATTTCCAGGGATTGGAGAGATTGTTGGAGGTTCACAGCGTGAGGAACGTTATGAAGTATTGCGAGAAAAAATGGCTGCAATGGAAATTGACGAAAAAGAGTTATATTGGTATCTAGACCTACGTAAATTTGGAACAGCTGTACATAGCGGTTTTGGATTGGGTTTTGAGCGTCTAGTTCAATTTACAACAGGAATGGGTAATATTAGGGATGTAATTCCTTACCCAAGAACGCCAGGTAATGCGGAGTTTTAAAAATTACAAAAAGCAAATTTTAAAAATCTTACGTTCAAAGTAATAAAAAATTCTGAATTAAATTTCTGAATTGAGAAAATGTTAAAACAACAGCTAAATTTTAAACTTTCACAAAAATTATCTCCTCAGCAAATACAGCTGATGAAGATGATACAATTGCCAACGCAAGCTTTTGAGCAGCGTATTTCGCAGGAAATGGAGGAAAACCCAGCATTGGAAGGTGGAAAGGAAGAAGAAGAAAAATTTGATGATGATTTAGATAACGACGATTATGACAACAATGACTATGATGATGAAGGAAATGAAGTAATTGAAACGGATATAAACGTAGACGATTACTTAAGTGATGACGAAACGCCGAGCTATAAATTATCAAGTAATAATTACAGTGCCGATGATGAAGAAAAGCAAATGCCATATGCATCTGGAACTTCTTTTAATCAGCATTTGCTATCTCAACTGAACACTTACAGAATGTCCGATGAAGAGCGTGAAATTGCAGAATTTCTCGTTGGAAGCGTTGATGAAAGCGGTTATATACGAAGAGAACTAGCGGACATTGTTGATGATCTGGCCTTTACCCAAAATATTTACACGACCGAAGATCAAGTTGAAAAAGTATTACAATGGGTTCACGAATTAGATCCAGCAGGCGTTGGAGCAAGGGATTTGCAGGAATGTTTGTTAATTCAATTAGAAAGAAAAGAACAAAATCCAGATGTTGAATTGGCCACTAAACTTATTGAAGATGCCTTTGATCATTTTAGTAAGAAACATTATAAAAAATTAATTCAAAAGTTTGATATTACTGAAGACCAGTTACGTGATGCTATCCACGAAATTGAAGGCTTAAATCCAAAACCGGGCGGAGCATATGCCGGTAATAATAGGATTGCGGAGCACGTTGTTCCAGATTTTGCGATAAGGATCGTAGATGGCGAGTTAGATCTTACTCTTAATGGTCGTAATGCCCCAGAACTTCATGTTTCTAGAGAGTATACCAATATGCTAAAGGGCTATAAGGAATCTTCTGATAAGAGCAAATCCCAGAAAGATGCGGTAATGTTCATTAAACAAAAATTAGACGCTGCAAAATGGTTTATAGATGCTATTAAACAAAGGCAGCAAACCCTTTTTGTAACAATGAATTGCATAATGCATCACCAAGAAGAATATTTTTTGAGCGGTGATGAGCGAAAATTGCGTCCAATGATTCTTAAAGACATTGCCGATGAAATTAACATGGATGTTTCAACCGTATCGCGCGTTGCAAACAGTAAATATGTAGACACACCGTACGGCACGAAATTGATAAAGGAATTTTTCAGCGAATCAATGAAAAACGATCAAGGTGAGGATGTTTCAACAAAAGAAATAAAGAAAATTTTAGAAATTACTATTTCAGAAGAAAATAAGAGAAAACCATTAACTGATGATAAACTAGCCAAGATTTTACTTGAAAAAGGCTATCCTATTGCAAGAAGAACAATTGCAAAATACCGTGAACAGTTAGACTTACCCGTTGCAAGGTTAAGAAAAGAAATATAGATGAAGTATTTTCTTAAATCTGCCGCATACATTTTCCATCCGCTGTTAATGCCTCTTTTAGGCTGTTTAATTTATTACTATGTTACTCCGAGATTTGTGGAACAAGAGGTTATAAATTCAACATTATTCGCAATTGGAATTATTACCGTATTCATCCCGATTATTATTTTCTTTTTGCTAAAAAGTTTTGGTTTGGTAGAATCTATTCATTTACAGGAGGTCAAGGAAAGAAAATATCCTTTAATGATACAATGTCTTTTATTATTGGCAATCATTAAAATGATTTTTACCAATTATGAAGATCCAGAACTGTACTATTTTTTTGTAGGTATACTTTTATCAAGTATCACCGCACTAGTTATGGCAATATTTTCCGTCAAAATTAGTTTGCACCAAATGGGAGTTGCGGGCATTACAATGTTTGTTATTGCACTTAGCATTCATTTTCAAGTTAATTTACTTTTCATGATAAGCGCCTTACTATTTATAAATGGATGGGTGGGGTCTTCGCGTTTATATACAAATTCACACACAGGTATTGAATTAATTTTAGGATTGTTAATTGGAGTAATTCCGCAGTTAATTGCACTTAACCTCTGGTTATAATAAATAAAATATTAAGCCAACTTTTATAGTCTTAAAGCTAACTTCATCACCTGAAGTTGTTACACCTTCCTTAAAAAATGGATTTATACTATAATTGGCGTAAAAATTAAATGTATTGTAGCCAAAACTTAAAGTTGCAGCTAGCCTCACGGGATCAAATTCAGAGATATTTGTTTGGTTAAAGTTATTTCCGAGTTGCTTAAAAGTACTTTTATAATAGTACGCATATCCAACCCTTAAACCGCCATGAACACGCCAAAACTTATACGTATTTGGCGACGAGCTTCTCCATCTAAATTCAATTGGTGCCTCTATTATATACATTGAAAATCTGTTTGCATCAAATTCCACATCATCCGTTAGTACCGTGAAAGTACTTTCGCCATTTGGTGTTTGATCTATAACTAAATTCTGACCAAATTGATCGTAAGCCAATCCTAAACCAACACCAATTGCGATAGTTCTCTTTTTATTGATTGGCATATCTCTCACATATCCAAAATGAATACCCCCAGAAAGACCACGTACTTTTACATTATCAGGAACGCTGGAGAGTAAATTATATGTAAAACCTATGTAAAATTGATCTTCTCTATATAAAGAATCTGTTGAAATAAAAGGAACATTATCTTGGGCAATACTTATAGAGGCATTGATAAAAGCTGTAAAAAAAATAATGATTTTAAAAGCTAAGTGCATAGGTTAAAGATAACTGTATTTAGATAAAACAATTATATAAAAAAACGCCTATTTACCACAATGGCAAAAGGCGTCTTTTAAAATGTTATTAATTTTTATTTGTCGTTTGGATCTCCAGGAGAGGTTATATAAATAATCTTCAACATATTCAAATCCCTTAATTCCTGCTTAACATCAGTAACAAGACCTGTATTAGTTTCTTTATCGACTTTTAAAGCTACCATCACCTTATCTTGTAGTTCAGGCAATAATTTAAGTCTTGCTTCAGTAAGTGCAAATTTAATATTGGTTACATCTGTATACTTGTCACCAATTTGAATTTTTCCTTCCTTTCCATATTTATCCTTGTACCTGTCACTAGGCTTTCCAGCATATAAAAATACAGAACGGTCTTTTTTAAGTTTTTCAACTTCATTAGCTTTTGGCAGTTCGTTTTTTACTAAAAGATCTGTTTCTCTTAGTACAGTTACCACCATAAAAAAGAATAGAAGCATAAAAACGATATCCGGTAATGAAGCCGTATTAATTGCGGGCAATGCGCCACCTTTCTTTTTATTGAATTTAGACATTTCTATTTTCTTTCTTTATTTAAACTCCTGATTTTTTTGGTTCTGCTTCAGATAATTTTAAAGGGAACATTTCCTGAATTTTCTCCAACTTTTCTTTAGCTGAAGATTCATTTCCTTTGTAACTACCTTCATCTATAGCGCTACTTACTTCCGTAAATTTAAAACCATAAAGTCTTTGTGACTCTCTATTTCTTAAAAAATTATAAGCACCAACTAATTCGTTTTGGACTGCGATGTACATTTTATAAGAAGTCTCTCTATCATTTTGAACAGAGATAATAGCCTTATCTGGATTATCTGAAGACTCTGGATCTCTTTGACCTTTACAGTAGTCGCAATATCCTTCAGTACCGTTTGGCTGTCCGCCATTATCCAAAAACTCTATTGCAGCTTGCTTTAGGTCTTTTAATTCCATCAAGCTTTCTTCAACCAATAATTGATCGTGCTTGTTCACATTTACAATAAACAAGTTTTTCTGCTTTATAATTACAGGCTCATCTGTTGGTGGCTCTTTGGGCGGCAACTGTCTTGCAATCCCCTTGTCTTTTTCTATGGTAGTAGTTACCAAGAAAAAAATAAGCAAAAGGAATGCAATGTCTGCCATAGACCCAGCATTTACTTCTGGTGTTTCTCTTCTTGCCATTATTTTGTTGCTTTTTTAATTCCGCCAAAAACCATTGCTCCAATTGCTATTACAGCTAATATATAAAAAGCATATAATCCTGCTCCAACCCATTTCGAGCCACTAGCCGATAACACTTCATCTTTGATAGTCATTGGTGTACCATCAGATAAAACGTAGGAAATAAGAACTACAGCTAAAAAGGCACCAACGGAAATTAATGTGTTTTTTACATTGCCTTCAAATACACCTTTTAGTACAAATATTATAACCGTAATTAAAACAATTGCCAATAGAACATACGCAGCATATAAAATACCATCAAGCCCTTCTCCAGTTGCACCAACAACCTCATCACCTTTATAAACTATGATTGCCCAGAATACAATTCCTACAATGCTTAGCAGAAGCGCTACTATTTTTAAAATTTTATGTAAACCCATTTTATTTGGTGTTTTTTAATTTTACTTTTTGTTTTTGTAGTCGTACAACATATCAACAAGTGTGATAGATGCATCTTCCATACTGTTTACAATACTATCAATTTTTGCGATAATGTAATTGTAAAACACTTGAAGTATAATTGCTACTACAAGACCAAATACAGTTGTTAAAAGTGCTACTTTAATACCACCCGCAACTAGTGAAGGGTTCATATCTCCAGCAGCTTCAATTTTATCGAATGCTAATATCATCCCGATTACAGTACCCATAAACCCAAGCATCGGTGCCAAGGCTATAAATAATGAAATCCAAGATACATTTTTCTCTAATTGACCCATTTGTACACCACCGTAGGCAACAACAGCTTTTTCAGCCATATCAATACCTTCATCGGCGCGGTCTAAACCTTGATAATATATAGAGGCAACAGGACCTTTTGTGTTTCTACAAACTTCCTTAGCTGCTTCAATGCCACCACTATTAAGGGCATCTTCAACATTTTGAGCTAATTTTTGAGTATTTGTTGTAGAAAGATTTAAGTATATAATTCTTTCAATAGCAATAGCTAAACCTAGAATCAAACATAAAAGTACAATTCCCATAAAGGCTGGACCACCTTCAACGAAACGTTCTTTTAAATTTTGGTGAAACGATTTATTATCCGCAGCTACATCTTCCGTTGCTTCATCTTGAAGAAAAGAAATAGCTGAAGCAGTTACTAAACTTTGGGTTGCTAGTGGAATAGATTTCGCAGTTGCTGCATTTACATTAAGAGAGCCTGCAAAGATCATTGAGGCAATCGCCATAATAGAAAATAATTTTTTCATTGGTATCGACTTAAGGTTTGATTTTTAGTTAAAGGTTTAAAGATATAAAATAATTTAATTAAACAACAAGAATATTAAAATACAGTAAAAAATTTAGCTTTCACACTTTAATGTTAACCACATTAAAATACTTTTTATAAAAATAGTATACATCTTATTTATACTATCCTATCGTTAAGAACGGTTGCGAATATAGAAAAAAAAATGTGACATGAAAATAATTGCATTTTAAATATACTTGGATATTCCATATTTACAGACTAAAATCCTTTTAAATTTAATAGTTTAAAATGATCTAAAGTGGTAATAAAGAGCAGGTTTTAAACAAGCTATACTTTTAAGTATATCCGTTATGAACTAATAAAAAATTGTCGCACCTTTATTTTTATTTAACATTCAGGTAACAAACACAAAATAAAATTTGAATAATACTTTATGGATATACGCTCTAATGAGCCTTACTGGCTTATAAAAAATAGTCTCGGAAAATCTTATCCGTCTCTCCAGGAAAATCTTGAAGCACCTATTGTTATATTAGGAGGTGGGATTACTGCCGCTTTAATATCATATAAATTGATAAAAGAAAATAAAAAAGTCATAATACTTGAAAGACGAGATGTGTTTAATGGAAGTAGCTCAGCGAGTACCGCGATGCTACAATATGAAATTGACGTTCCTTTGCACCAACTTATAGAACAAATTGGATTAACAAAAGCGGTAAGTAGTTATAAAGCTTGTGAACAAGCAATTTTTGATCTTGAAAAAATTGTTAAGGAGGTTAAAAGCGATTGTGAATTTGAGCGTAAAAACAGTATTTATTTTACAACTAATAAAAAGGATATTCAATTTATAAATGATGAATTTAATGCAAGAAAGCAACACGGTTTTAATGTTTCCTTAATTGAGAAAGAGGAATTAGTCGCATTGGGAATTAAAAAAGGATTGCTGGGGATTAAATCCAAATCCGGAGCTATTATGGATCCGTATGAACTTGCCAAGGATTTGTTGAATTTTTCTAGCAAGAACGGACTTACCATTTATGACCGAACATCTATTGAAAAAATTACACATCACAAAGAATTTATTGAGCTTAAAACCGAAAACGGAGTAACCATTAAAACACAGCAGCTTATACATTGCACAGGCTATGAAAGTGTGGAAACTTTGAAAGAAGACGTTGTTAAATTAAAAAGCACTTTTGCCTTGGCTAGCGAAGCATTACCGAAAATTCCCAAGGCTTTCAAAGAAAATATATTTTGGAACACTGATGAACCATACCTATATTTTAGAAGTACAAAAGATAACCGTATAATTATGGGCGGAGGCGATGAAGATTTTAAAAATGCCAAGAGGCGAGATGCTTACCTGCCAAAAAAGGAAAAGTTGTTAGTTAAAGCATTTAATAACACCTTTCCAAACATACCGTTTATACTTGATTATTCTTGGGCTGGTACATTCGGGGAAACAAAAGATGGGCTGCCTTATATGGGTAAACCCGATCCTGCAAAAAACGAGCATTACATATTAGGTTTTGGTGGCAATGGAATTACCTTTAGTGTTATGGGCATGGACGCAATTATGAACTCTTTAAATAATAACGCACACGAATATTTAGAATATTACAAATTTTGGAGATAGGTATTTTTTTCTATTCTTCTATACAAACATTTTCCTTAAAATTTCATTATTAATAGGTTTTTCAATAAAATCTTTGACAAGAGGGTTTTCTTTGGCTCTATTTATGTCCTTTGGATCCACAGAGGAAGAAAGAATATAAATTTCGTACTTCATTTTTATTGTCGGGTCAAACAGCTCAAAGGCGTCTAGATATTCCCAACCGGAAATCGTAGGCATGTTAATGTCAAGGAGAAGAATTACTGGCGGATTATTTATAGGTTCAGATTTCATAAATTCTAATCCTTCCTCTGGAACAGTAAACGCATTGATTTGCACTTCCCCAAATGATTTTTTGAGTATCATTTTTGTGAGAACATTGTTTATGGCATCATCATCAACAAGTAAAAAGTGTCTTATTGCTTTACCCATTATATATAAAATTTAATTATCAAAAATTATTGTAAATTCTGTTCCTTTATTAAGCTCACTAGACACTGCAATTGTGCCTCCAAGCAGCTCTACTTGAGCTTTTACCATAAATAACCCCATTCCTTTGCCTTCCACATGTGAATGAAAACGATTGTAAAGACCAAAAATTTTCGTTCCAATTGCGTCAATGTCTATTCCCAAACCGTTGTCTTTGAAAGTTAGAATTATTTTTCCATTTTCATTTCTACTTTTTATATCAATAATTGGCGGCTTATTGGGTTTTCCATATTTAATGCTATTAATTATCAAGTTATAAAAAATACTGTAAATATAAATTTTGAGTGAATAAATTTTGTCTACTTCTGAGAAATCACATACAATCCGTGCACGAGGTTTTATTACAAGCTTTTGAATACTAATCATTATATCGTCAACCAGTTTTGAAAAGACAATTGTTTCCTTCTTTTCGTGTACTTCTTTTTGAATCTGCAATATTGTATTAATATCCTTAATTACATCATCAAGTACTGCAACAGAGGAGGAAAGACCCATAAGCGATTCTCTTTGCTCTTCCGGTGTAAGGTTTTCATTTAACAAAATTCCAGCAAAACCAATAATGTTTGCCGTTGGAGCACGAAGGTTATGTGAAACAATATACGAAAATTGTTCAAGATCACTATTACGCTGAATAATATCAGACACCATCTTTACACGTTCAATTTCAGCTTTTTTTCTTTCAGTAATGTCTTGGAAACTACCATAAACTTTGATACACTCTCCATTAAAAAACTCTGCTTCGCCTATAGTCCGCACCCATTTCATATTTCCTTTGAATGTCATAATCTCCAATTCCTCGTCCCAAGGAATGCCGCTATCAATGCATTCTTGCAGCCTATTACTTATAACTTCTTTATCATTATCCTTTGCGAAAAAACCTATACCCGTTTTAAGATCAGGAATAAAATCCGGATCTGCTTCACGAATTTCTTTTGTTATATCCGACCAAAAAACGGAACCGCTCTTTACATCAATTTCCCAGCTACCTATACGCGCAAGTCTATTAGATTTGTCCAATAACGCCTCAAGCTTTTTCTTTTCTGTAATGTCTGATGATATACCAATAATTCCGCTTAATTCATTATTCTCGTTATAGATTGGAGAATTTGCAACACTAGCTGGAAAATAGCTTCCATCCTTTCGCTGAACTTCAAACTCCCCGGACCAAGTATGACCATTTTTCAAATCCTTCATTATTTCTGTGGCCTGTTGCTTTGTTGAATTAGAAGTTGTAAGGTGCATAATATTCGTTCCTACGGCTTCTTCGTGTGTCCAACCGTACGCATTTTCTGCAGCTTTATTCCAATAAGTAACAACTCCATCCAAGTCTGTAGCAATGGCAGCTTGACCTATAGTATTAAGAAGATTAGCTTTAAATCTGTTATTTCCCTCTGCAATTTTCTTTTCAGTAATATCTGAAACCATTCCTAGGGAACCTTTATATTTTGACGAGTCATCAAAAATTGGATTGGCAGATATACTTGTTAAAATGTGCTTTCCAGTTTTAGATTTAAAAGCTAGTTCATAACTCTCGGCTATTCCTCTTTTTCTTCTTTTAATAGCTTTTAATGCTTTTTTCTTTTCACATTCATCCATAAAATATAGATGTTCTTTGCATAAAATTTCTTCTTCAGTGTATTCAAGTATTTCACACATCTTTTTATTAACGAAGATTATCCTTTGGTTTTCATCTAAAAGCCAAATGCCTTCTTGCGCGGTTTCAACAATCTGGCGGTATTGTTTCTCGCTCTTTTTTATTTTTTTATTCGAAAATACCTGTTCTGTTATGTCATTTATAAAAAAAGAGACCCCTTCTGTTTCTCCTTTTCCATTTTTAAAGGCTTGAAAAACGAAATCCATGTACATTTCAACAAGCTCGCCATTGTTATTTTTATCTATTTTTACTAACGCCTCCTTGCCAATATAAGGCTCGCCAGTTTGGTAAACCTTGTCTAACATTGCAACAAAACCCTGTTCAATTACTTCCGGAAGCACTTCTATAACACTTTTTCCAATAATATCATTTTTCCCTATTAGTTGCAGATAAAGCGGATTTGCCATATCAAAAACATGGTTTTTACCTTTTATTACACCGATTGCAGATGGCGCTTTCAATAAAACATCGTAAAACTGATCTCTTTCATTTTCAATAGCCCTCTCCAAGCTAATTTTCTCTGTAATATCCTTCGCAATACAACACAATAAACCCAATTTCTCATCCCAATTAACAGACCATAACAACGGAACTATCCTTCCATTTTTATGGATAAATCTATTTTCGAATATTGGAATTTTTCTACCCTTAATAATTTTCTCCGTCGCCTTGTTTGTAATTTCTATATCCTGGGGATGAACAAAACCCATAAACTTGCTGCCTACAAGATCTTTTGATTTATAGCCCCAAGCTTTTTGTGAAGCTGCGCTAACGTTTACAAATTCACCCTCTCTGTTTATTGTGCAAATAACATCCAAGGAGGAGTCCAAAATTTTAGTAAACTTAGCGAGGGTTTGCTGCAGCTCAACTGTGGTATTAATAAGTTCGTTTTCCGCAATCTTCCTTTCGGTTATGTTTTGATGTGAAATAACAACTTTATTAGTATTACTTCCATAAGTCCTCGCACTAAATAAAAACCATTGCTCCTGCTCTGTAGAATGACTAGCGTATTCCATTTCAAAGTATGGTTTTTTACTTTTCAGGATAGATTTAATTCCAGCTAATGCTTCGGCAGTAACGCAATCCCCATATGTTATTGCTTCTTTGCAAACATCAAAATAATTACTTCCTACGGATAAACGCTCAAAACACTTTGTACCATTATTTACATCGTATTCTTCCCAAGCTTTATTAACCGCTACCAATGTACCGTCAAAACTTACCAAAGCAATATGGGAACTAAGTGAAGAAAGTACATCTAGATTGGATTTTTCCGTTTCACACAATTGTAGTTTCAATCTGTTTTTATCAATAGCATTTTGCACCGCGTAGGGCAAGCGGTTTAAGCGGTCTTTAAAGAGATAATCCGCCGCTCCTTGGTTAAGTATTTCAATAGCTTTTTCATCACACAGTTCCGAAGTTACAAGAATAATAGGAACGTTTATTCCTCTCATCTTTGCTGTTTCGATAACCTGTGTTGACTTAAAGTTAGGAGTTACGTGATCGGTTAGGATAATATCTGGAGCAAAATAAGAAAGTGCTTCTAGGAAAGTACACTTATTGTTTACCACTAAGATTTCACAATTAATTCTTCCCTTTTTTAGCACTCTGTTTATACGCTCTGCGTCTTCAAAAATGCCTTCAAGATGAAGTACTTTTACTCTCGTTTTCAAATAGTGGGGATTTTTGCTTGCATTTTTTTGGAGAAGATGTTGATTCATCAACATTTTACAAAATCCAAAATTGATTTTACTTTCATAAATATATTAAATTTTATCATAGTAATAAAAGGCTATAAATATTAATAGTATATAAACTATACACAATTTATAAAATAGTAAAAACATATTTAAATCTTGTGCTTCAAAAGAAGAAGCAAATGTAAGTATAACAAAAGTTTTCCTACAAATAAAAAATTGCTTTTCACCATATACATATTCATCATAATGTTGAATACTATCTTTAAGGATTAATGTATAAAAAAGTATGAAAAAGCAAATTTAGTGCCAAGTTGGGTAAAAGATAAAAAAACCCGAAATAGAAATTTACAGGGTTACTCTTGACTATTGTCAAACTAGCAGAGAGGAAGGGATTCGAACCCTCGATACGTTTCCGTATACACGCTTTCCAGGCGTGCGCCATCGACCACTCGGCCACCTCTCTATTTTTGTTAAAAATCCCCAATTTGGGTAAGGCCACAAATATCACTAAAACTAGGTTATTGCCCCAATTTTTTTGGAAAAATTAATGCTATAATATTTAATTAAAATCACACTAAATTTTCAACTATTATAACGAAGCACACTAAACTTAAACATTAAATTATGTTAGCCAACTGATAGCTATAAACTTTACGTTATTCCAATTCGCCGCGCAGCGAAGTTTCATAAATAGTTTTGAAGGATTTCGGAGAAACGTTTTGTCCTAATAAATACATTAATTTGGCCAATGCAGCTTCGGTAGTTATATCTTTTCCACTTATAACGCCCATTTTTTTGAGGGCAACACTCGTTTCGTAATTTCCCATTGCAACGCTACCGCCAGAACATTGTGTT
>JBBSOK010000045.1:0-21850 GCA_038259825.1 Flavobacteriales bacterium | reverse complement strand
CTAGGAAAATCAAAGGGTATTAATATTGTTTATTGGAACTTTAACAAACAAACGCCTACTACTGCCGAAGGAAAAACTATAAATAATGCAGGTTTTACATCTCCGAGAGTTAAAGCAGGTAAATACAAAGTAATAATCAATAAAGGAAAAAATGTGTATGAAAATGTAATTGAGGTTAAGTATGACGATAAATCTATCACCACACCATCTGAAAGAAAAGAACAAGAATCCGTAACGGACAAAATGTTCGATATGGTTGAAGATTTAGCGTATCGTGTGTATGTTGTAAATGAATACATTACAACAACAAATAAAATACTTGAAAAATCTCCTAAAGAGAAAGCTGTAATCGCTTTTAATGTAGGTCTAATAAAACTTAAAGAAGAATTGGTTGTTACAACAGGAGATAATTATGTGGCATCCGCCGAGCCACAATTAAGAGAAAAAATGGGGGCTTTATACGCATCAATTGCTTCAAATTATGGGGCCATTACAGCTAATGCTAAAGAAAATTTAACATTGATAGAAACGCAAGCTGATGAGGCAAATTCAAAGTTTGAAAAATTGATGGATAAAGAAGGAAAGAAATTCTTTGATTATCTTGAGCAAAATGAATTGCCAAAAATCAATTTGAAATCAAAAGAAGAATTTCTGAAGAAAAGTTAATTTCAACAGCTAAAAAGCCAGAATTTCAAATCTATAGTTGAAATCCTGGCTTTTTTTATTTATTAATATATACTGTTTTTCTATTAATAAATTCTGTAATTCCATCTTCGCTGAGCTCGCGTCCATAACCACTTTGTTTAACGCCTCCAAATGGTAATCTTGGATCACTTTTTACCAATTCATTTATAAAAACAGCGCCTTCATCAAATCTTTTTGCAATTTCTTCGGCAGCCGAGATATCTTCAGAAAAAATACTTACCCCCAGTCCAAATTTCGAGTTATTTGAAAGTTCAATTGCTTCATCAATTGTTTTAAATGTGGTAACAGATAAAAGTGGACCAAATGTTTCTTGTTTAAAAACGGCCATTGTAGGCGTTACATTAGTAACAATAGTTGGTTCAAAATATGCATTTTGTCTTTTGCCTCCCAAAATTATTTTAGCACCATCTTTCACGGACATATTTAATTGCTCTTCAAGATCTTCTGCCAAATCTTTGCGTGCTAATGTTCCAATAAACGTTTCTTCTTTTATTGGATCGCCGCTCTTAAGTTCCCTCACTTTTATCACTAATTTTTGCAAAAATTCTTCAGTAATAGATTCATCTATAATCAATCTTTTTCCGGCTATGCAGCTTTGGCCAGTATTTTGAAAACGGGCTCGAACACAAGTATCAACCGTCTTATCTATATTACAATCCTTTAAGACTACAAGCGCATTATTACCGCCAAGTTCTAATACTGTTTTCTTGATATTTTTTCCAGCAATGGATGCAACTTCAGCGCCTGCTGGTCCGCTTCCTGTAAGCGTTACCGCCTTAACAATATCATTTTTTATCACTCTTTCAACATCTTTGCTGCTAATCAACAATGTGGTAAAGCAATTTTTTGGAAATCCTGCCTTTTCAAAAACTTTTTCAATATTTAAAGCGCTCCCAAAAACATTACTTGCGTGTTTTAAAACACCAATATTTCCAGCCATTAATGCCGGTGCGGCAAACCTAAAAACTTGCCAAAAAGGATAATTCCAAGGCATAACTGCCAGAACTACTCCTATTGGCTCATGACTAACATAACTTTTGTAAGCGTCTGTTTTAATTTCTCTGTTTGCTAAATGTTCTTCAGCATTTTCCGCGTAATATTGACACACCCAAGCGCATTTTTCAACTTCTGCAATAGCTTGGGTTATTGGCTTGCCTATTTCAAGGGATATTATTCTAGCGTATTCTTTGCTGTTATTTTTTAGTTCCGCTGCGGCTTTCAACATTAGACTCTTGCGATCAGAAAAAGTAGTTTTTTTCCAACTTTCGAACCTGTTATTGGCTGAAATTAGAATTTCATCAACTTGTTTATTGGTATGGGTTTTGTACGAATTAAGTTCAGTATTGTCGTATGGGTTAATTGAAGTTATTTTAGACATTGCTCTATTTATTTACTTTAAAATTAATGAAAGCCTTGAAACCCGTGCCACCACTTAACCTCATTTTAACGCAAGTTTGTTAAAAACGCGTTTATAACTTAAATACAGTATTAGCAAGGACGCTTTTACTTTTTATAAATTTAAAAGAAAAAATGGACACTAGAGACAAAGTATTATTGAGTTTAAGACCCATTATTGAATCTGCCAAAGTAACAAGTAATATGAAAGAAGAAGAAATCTTTCAAAATAGAACGTTGCGCCCTGTTATTAAACTTCAAAATGATTTATTAATAGAAGTTTTTAAGCATTATGTTTTAAAACACAAAAATGTTTTTTATACATTTTCAATTGAAAAAAAACTGGACTACATTGAAAATGCTGTCCAAAAAGATATGAAGTTCAGAAATATTCTAAAAGGAATTGTTATAGGTCAGTTTACCTGTCAAGAATATGATTTATATGTCCAAAATTCTTCGGCATTCAACAAAAGAATGATGAATATTGTTAAAGAAAGATTAAAAAGCAATGTAATGTTGTTTGATCAACCTTCTTTTTCTGTTTCTTAAAATAACGATTTTAGACTTTATGAATCTGACTTACAATATACTATGATTATTTTTTTTAAACATATAATCTTGGAGATGTTAAGCTTTCTCTAAATATCTTATTTTATCTCTAATGCTATGGAATATGAGGTTACTTTTGCCCAGAATTTTAAAAACAAACTTAATGAAGAATATTTCCCTACTTATGCTATTGTTCCTTGTTGGAATTAGTGCAACCGCTCAAAATAACGAGCAAGAAAATGTTATGAATACAGAGTATAACAAATTGTCTATCGAATTTGGAGGCGGTTTTGTAAAACCCTCTTCACCCTTTGGAGACGGCTACAGTGTTGAAGGTATTGCGCCTTACCAAGCATCTCTTGGTATTCGTTATATGATGAATGAAAAATTTGGTGTACGTGCTAATTTCGGATATGCTAGCCTTTCTGAAGAAGAAGGAAGTTTACCTTTTGAAACTTCATACTACAGAGCAACAATAGAAGGTGTTAGTAATCTTGGAAATATTTTACAATTTTCTGAATGGACAAATACTTTTGGTTTATTATTCCACGCAGGTGGAGGATATTCTATTGTAAACCACGAATCACCTTTGGAACTGGATGAAAAAGATTCTACCTTTAATATTGTATTAGGTCTTACTCCACAAATTAAAATATCAAATAGAATTGCATTTTATACAGATTTTTCTCTTATACCAAATGTTGGATTGGAACGTACTTGGGACGGTACTGAATTGATCAGGTCAGCTGACAGAAGAATTAATGACGGATGGATGTATAATGTATCTGCTGGTTTTAATATTTATTTGGGAGGTAACGAAAAACATGCGGATTGGGTTTCTGAAGAAAGTATAGCAATGGAAAAAATATCTGAACTTGAAGCAAGACTTGATAAAGTGGAAACAGATATGATTGATACAGACCAAGATGGTGTGCCAGATTATTTAGATCGTGAACCAAACACAATGAGTGGTGTTACTGTTAATACTAAAGGTGTTGCCGTGGACAAAAACAAGAATGGTATTCCAGACGAAATAGAATCTGCATTAGATGCTCGTTACAAAAACACATCTATGAGTAATACAGATGGCCTAAATGTTAAAGAATTATTAGACAAAGGCTACGTAAATGTGTATTTTGAATTTAACAGCACAAAGCCAGCAACATACTCTCTTGATGCTATTAATTATTTAGTGAAGTATATGGCTGCAAATCCATCTTCTAAAGCTGATTTAATTGGTTATGCAGATGAAATTGGAAATGAGAGCTACAATACTTCATTATCTGAAAAAAGAGCAAAGATGGTTTATGATATTCTTATTGCTTCAGGTGTTGATGCTGGTAGATTAACGCACCAAGGTGGTGGCGAAGATACTTCTGTAAGCAAAGATTCTTCTCCTGCACGTCAATTAGTACGTAGAGTTACTTTTAAACTGAAATAATAAGTTTAAAATTTCTTAATGATTAAAAAGCGTCCCAAGATATAATTCTTGGGACGCTTTTATTTTCGGAATAAGTTCGAGAATTAATTATAAGAGAGATTCTCCATTTAAATCAGTTGTTAATACCTCGCTCATATAATCAAAAAAGGGTAGTAAAAGCAAATAGTTTTCGGATAGTATTTCTAAAAAATTTTCTGAAAAAATTTCTTTATCCGTAAAACGCTTTTGAACGAAAAAACTCTTTAAGCGGATAAGGTCTATGTTTTCGTGTTCTTTATCAAAACCTTTCGGAGCAGTTTTTACTTGATATTCTGGATTAAAAGAATTGAAAGCTTTTTTAAATTCTGGTTTGTTAAGTATTGCTTTTATCGGCTTTGCATCAATTTCAAACTCTTTTCGGATGCGCAACAAATCTGCTGGATTTGGATCAAAAAAACCACCGGCAATATATGAATTATTTGGCTCTAGTCTTAAGTAATATCCACCACGCCTATGCGCTCCTTCCCTACTAAAGCTTGCACTGCGATGCACGTTATATGGAGTTTTGTCTTTGCTAAAACGTATATCCCTATTTATTCTAAAGACTTTTACTTTTTCAATGTTATCATATTTATTTAAATTTGTTTCAATGGATAAATAGAGTTTTTTAAATTTTTCTTCGCCGGCCAAGTATTCCTTTTTGTTTTCCAACATCCATTCCCGGTTGTTATTTTCTTTTAGTTTCAACAAAAATTGAAATGTTGATTCCGGTAAATAGGTAGACATACGTTTTTTATATTAATCAATTAAAGAAATTAAAGCCACTTTTTGCGTTTAAAGTACCACAACATAGCAAGAAAGACTAGTGCCATTGCGCCTAATAGATAGAAGTATCCATTTTCATAATGTAGTTCGGGGATGTTATCAAAATTCATCCCGTAAATACCTGCCATAAAGGTTAAGGGTATAAAGATAGAAGCCATAATAGTTAACACCTTCATTACTTCATTCATCCTATTACTGATAGTCGTCATGTACATATCCATTAATCCCCAAATCATTTCTCGGTATACTTCTACACTTTCATTAACTTGAATGATATGATCGTATAAATCTCGAATATATTTTAAAGTACTTTCATCAATTATAGTATTCCCAGACTTTTCCAATCTATTTACAACTTCTCGTAATGGAAGTGTGGCTCTGCGAATTCTGAGTATTTCTTTTTTAAGATCTTGAATATCTAACGTAATATCATCATTATTACCATCTCGAGTATCAAAAAGCTGATCTTCAAGACTTTCAATCTTATCACTCATTATTTCAATAACTGAAAAATAATTATCTACAACTGCATCTAACAGCGCGAACATTAAATAATCTGAATGTTTTGTGCGTATTCTACCTTTTGCGTTTTCCAGTCTTTCCCGAACACTATCAAAAACATCGCCGTCTGCTTCTTGAAATGTGGTTAAATAGTTTTTACCAACCACCATACTTACGTGTTCATTTTCTAAATCTCCTTTATCATTATAATAGAGCATTTTAAAGACAATAAAAAGATAATCTTCATATTCATCTATTTTTGGACGTTGGTTGGTAGAAACAATATCTTCCTGAATTAGAGGATGTAAATCATAATAATTACCAAGTTTTTCGATTATGCTTGTATCATTAAGGCCATTAACATTTACCCAAGTTACGTGTTCAGAAGCTTCAAATTTAAAGGCTTCTTCAATATCTTCGGTATCTACTCTTGTATAATGATCAGCACTAAAATCTATAATTTCAAGCTTTGTAATGGCTGTAGATTTTTTACCGATATAGGTAACCGCCCCAGGCATTTGATTTCGATTAGTTTGTAGCGGTAATTTTATTTTAGGAATTCTACTCTTTCGCTTTTTCTTTGGTGCAGCCATTTAGATTGTTTTGTAGGATTTTAAAGATAGAAAAAGAGAAGATAAAAACTAGAAAAATCTGAAAGATAGTTAATGAATTGAAAAAGATTCAAGGCTAACTATCTAACCATATAAAACTATATTGGTAAAAATAGTTTTATAAAAATCTAGTTATCTGAGAAAGTTTTGAATTTGTTGTGATGGCTACTCAAGCCAAACTTTAAAATCCTTAACACGCTCGCGTGCCACAATAATTTCTTGGTCTTTAAAATTGTTGAGCTTTAATTCAAGACGGCTATTGGTGTAAGAAATTATATCTTTTAATGCATTTATGTTCACAAAGAATTTTCTACTAATCCTGAAGAATGTTTCTGGAGCTAATTCACTTTCAAGTTGTTCCAAAGTTTGGTCCAAAAGGTAGTCGCGTCCATCAATTGTATGCGCGTACGTGCCCTTATTTTCAGAATAGAAACATTCAACTTCATCCACAACAATCATTTTAAGATGTTGCCCGATTTTTGTTGTAAAACGTTTTTTATATTCTCTTTCAACTGGATTTGTTAGTAGTTTTTTAATGTCTGCAAAATTTAGCTGTACGTTTTGAGCAGTTGGCTTTCTACTTTTAAATTTTGTAACCGCACGCTCCAATTCTGCCGCATCAATTGGTTTTAAGAGATAATCTATACTATTTAATTTAAAAGCTTGTAAGGCATATTCGTCAAAAGCAGTTGTAAAGATTATAGAACTTGTTATATCTATTTTTTCAAAAATTTCAAAGGAAAGACCATCACTTAATTGAATATCCAAAAAGATTAAATCTGGATGTTCATTCTCTTGAAACCATTGTACAGCTTCTGCAACAGAATGTAATTTTTGAGAAACTTGTAATCCAATTGCTTCAACCATTCTTTGCAATCTTCTTGCAGATGGCTGTTCGTCTTCAATAATTATTACATTCATAATTGACTATAAATTTAGTTTATTCTTTTTCAATCAATTCGCGAATTTTTTTCTCCTCCCACTTTTGTATCCAATTATTTTTAAAAAAGAAATAGATAAGTACATATATTAAATGCCAAAATAGACCTATTCCCCAGAAAAATAATACGAAATACGTTCCAAGGTCATTGAATTCTGTGGGACCTTTGCCAAAAATATTTCCAAAATATAAAATTAAAGCAATATTAATCACTAAGAAAACAATGGCGTGATGATAGAAAGCTTTTAAAGTCTCCATCTTTTGGACTGCCTTTCTTCTCTTTAAATCTAAATTTTCCATGCTTTTTAAAATTTAATTGTATCGTTTTCTTTAGTATCACGATCCATAAATTCTTGGACTTTGCGTTCTTCCCAATCTCTACCAAATAATAGGTTAAAATTGAAAACTTTTATTGCGTGGAAAAAAATTCCGATTCCCCAACCAAAGGCCGCCCATAAAAACCACATATTTTCAAATTGGTTTGAATAGTAATTTAAAGCCGCAAGCAAAACAATGAAAATTATATAAAAACTTAAACTTGAATAAAATTTCTTTAGTTCTGCTACGCGTTTTTTAGCTTTTTTATATTGGTTTGATTCTGAAATGGGTTCCATAATTTGTTTATTAAATATTACAAAGTAAAAATAAGGGCAAATCTTAAAAAATTAAAAAGCAATAAACCCAACTGTTGAATCTTACATACAAACTGTCAAAATATTATTTATCCTTATCCATTAATTCCCTTATTTTTCTTTCTTCCCATCCTTTTCCAAATAATGGATTGTATTCAAAAGCTTCCGATGCGTGACTTAAAATGCCGAATCCCCATCCAAAGATTGGAAAAAGGGCCCACGGAAAGGTAGAATCGCTTCTAAAATTCAAGTAAATAAATATGGGCAACATTATTAAATAAATTGTGAAATGAATGTAGAAAGATTTAATATTCTGAACCCTTTTCTTTGCTTGTGTATATTTTTTTTCTGAAATATAATTATCCTGTGAAATCATCATTTTTGTTTCAATTTGAAGGGTTGGTATAGTTATAATGAATTTTTTATCTTCTGTTATTGCACTAACTATTTGATTTGTAAGTAATTTATAACGTTGTCTGATGTTTTTTAGTCCAACGCCCGTACTTTCTTTTATTACTTTTTTAGGCTGTAGATTATTAGTAATCGTTAAAGAATTATCATTTTCTTCAATTTGAATTCTCAGCGGATTTTTTGTGGTTACTTGATTGTGCTTTACAGCATTTTCTAAAATAAGTTGAAGAGATAACGGAACAACCTTGGCTTCTGGATTTTTCAAATTTTCTGGATATTGAAAGATTATACTATCCTCAAACCTCATTTTTAATAATGATATATATAGTTTCGCAAATTCTAATTCCTCTGCAACTGTAACAACTTCTTTGTTTTTCTGTTCTAAAACGTACCTATAAACTTTTGAAAGTGCTGTAGTAAAACCAACTGCCGCCTGCTGGTTTTCTTCAATTAAGCTGGTAAGTACATTTAAACTATTAAATAAAAAGTGTGGATCTAATTGATTTTTGAGTGCATCAAATTGTGCTGAAGCCGCTCCTGCAATAATTTTCTGCTCTTTTACCTTTGTTTCATTCTTAAAACGGTAATAATTAACAATGTAAAAGATTAACGTTACAACTAATGCGATTATAAAGGAAACGTAATAATAATCTAGTTTTTGATCTTGAAGAAATAACGTAAATGTTTTGCCCTCAATAAATACATCCACCGTTAGTTGCAAAAGTAACAGTGCGAAAATTGTAGCAAATATGGCACCTAAAAACACCTTTGCTAAATTTTTTATTTTATATAATTCACCCTTATATTTTTTTGTGAAATAGCTGAAGAACATCATATTTGCCATATAAAGCACAATAGAATATAGCTGATTATAACCAAAATTAATTAATATCTTTTCTCCAAACACTAATGTTTGACCGTTTAAAAACTCAATAATCTTTATAACTATAAAGATTAAAGTGCCTATAAAAAATGCTTTTCCTATTTCCTTTAAAATGTGCATTATTCAGTTTTACAATTTTCAAAAACTACTTTTTCTGCGTATTCTTTTCCGCCTGTTGGGTAAAATTCCCCTTCCGGTTTGAAGGTATCGAATAAGGCTACAGCGCGTTTTAATTCCGAGCAATAAACGTCTGTTGGTTTTCCAAAATATTTTGCCGAGCCCATTTCCCATTCTATTTTTCCCAATAGCACATGCGGATTATCCGAAGCAATAATGGATGCTTTTTGATATAATGCTACAACCTTCGGACTATATTTCATGCCATATTGCATACCGTCTTGGACAATCCAAGCAGTATAATATTGCGCTTCTAGAACCAGAATTTCTGCATTTTCCTTACTTCTTGTTTTGGCTTCGTTTAAAAATTGAAGCGCTTTATCCAATTGCAATTTTACTTGGGTTTGATCCTTTTCACTAAAACTTGCAAAAATGTTTATCTGTGAAACGTAAAAAGGTGGCAGCCAATTTTCTGGTTCTGCAGCAGAGATTCTTTCGAAAATATTGGCAGCTTCATTTGATTTTCCTTCTTCCCAAAGCGAAAAAGCTTTCTTCATACCTTGTTGGTATTTTGAAAGTTCTGCTTTGTCTTCAGAAATATTTGTTTCTTGAGCATTTACAATACTTCCAACAAAAGCTATTATTATATAAATAAATACGTTTTTCATAATTGTACAATTTAAATTGAATTGCTTTAATATCATTTTCACGTTATCTAAATTTATTATTACAAGTTATTTAATTGGTTATCCGTTCCTTTTTCACTTATGGTCCAAAAGAAACCGATAAAGAAAAACTGGTCTGCTGCTGGCCGTAAGCTTCTTCTATTAAAATTGCCGTTTGCATCCGCTGCATCAGCGTATTGATAACCATTTATATTTTTAAAACCAAATGGATTATTTACCGAAAAATACAGAATTTTCTGCTGACTCAGCAAGTATGCCCAATTTAAGCTTACACTATTAAAATCTTTTGTTTTGCTGTTTAAGAAACCTTGTATGTTTAAATCTGTATACGTGCGACCACTTGCGTATTGGTAACTGAAACCTATTTGACTTTTCCAATCATCTATCCAATATTTGCCAATCACTGAGATATTATGTGTATTGGCAAAAGGCGGTGCTGCTTGTTTTGGATAATTTCTATAAAATCTTTCAGTATCTAAATATGAATAACTAACCCAATAATCTACATTTTTTATACTTTCATTATCTCTCCAAAAAATATCTAAACCTGTTGCATAACCATTTCCACCATTATTGAAGTTGTCTCCAAACGTTGGTAAAGAATTAGAAAATGTAACCAAATTTTTATAGTCTTTATAATACGCTTCAGCTCTTAAAATTCTATTGTTTGCACTGTATTGATAATTGAAAATACAATGCTGTGTTTTCTGCGCTTCTAAATTTGAATTGAATTTTAAAATGTCGCTATTCGGCTGTTGATAGAAGTCGCCGTAAGCCAATGAAACTTGACTATTTTTTCCTGTTTTATAGGCAAAGGATAGTCTCGGCGAAAAAGTAAATTGATTGAAAAGTGCGCTATATTCTTCTCGTATTCCAGCTTTTAACGCCAACTTTTGCGAAAAAATAAAATCAGCTTCAACATATGCAGCCGTTATATTATTAACGTATCCGTAATCTGAAATAAATTCAGTTGCTGCAAAAGTTTCGTCAAAATCAGTTGAAAACTGTTCAACTCCTACGCTAAGCTTCACTCTATTACTGAATTTTTTTCTAGCCTTCAATTTAAAATGGGCTGAGTTTTCGGTATTTTCTAAATTATCTTTCTGTAACCCAAGTTTATTTTTTCCTATTGTATAAGACGCTCCCGCAAATATTTTCCAATCATTTTCTAAACTTGCCGTATAATTGGCGTTTGTGTAGAAGTTGCTATTATTCAATTTGAAGTTGAAACCTTCAGGCAAATTAATATCTTCCTGCGTAAGCTGAAAATTTGTATTATCAAATGCAGCATAAACTTTTAAAAGACCATTATACATTTTTTGGCGATAAACTGTTTCACCAGAAAAAGTTTCAAAAGGTTTTTGCCAATCATTTCTATCTGGAAAAAGTGCAATGTATGGCGCTAAATTTATATACGTGGCATTAACACTTATAGAACTTCCTTGATTAAAATTGCTTTCTTTTTTAGGTGTAAATTTTTGGGTATTTCCCAACCCAACCCCAACGGTCATTATTGCGATTTCTGTTTTTTCTTGGTCGGGCTCGTCAATTGTATTCAATAATAAAACAGATGATAATGCTTGTCCAAACTCCGCAGAATAACCGCCAGTTGAAAATGTAATGCCGTCAAATAAAAATGGACTATATCTACCTCGCGTTGGCGTATTATTGGTTGTAGGTGTGTACGGAGTAAAAACACGTAAGCCATCAATAAAAATTTGTGTTTCTTCAGCTTCTCCACCACGTACAAAAAGACGGCCATCTTCTGCTACTGTAGTTGTGCCTGGCAATGTTTGTAACGCTCCTACAAAATCTCCTAATGCACTAGCGGTTGTAACAACATCCAAAGGCTTCAATACTGAAACTTTGCTATTATCGCCTGCCGAAAAACTTCCCGCAGAAATCACAACAGTTTCCAAAGAATTTACGTCATCCTTCAATATAACTTTTAAGTCTTTCATTTGAGTAACATCGGCCGCCATAATATATGTTTCAAAACTTACAAATGAAATTACTAAGGTTTGCACACCATTTTCTGATGTTGTAAAATTAAACTTACCATCTTCTCCACTTGTTGCGCCATCATAAGCACCATCTATGTAGATATTTGCACCATAAATTGGAGAACCATTTTTTTGCTTTACTGTTCCAGATATGATAGTTTGAGCATCAATAATCTGAGAACATAATAACACAGAAATAGCTAGTAACAAATGGAAAACTGTAAGTTTGGTTAGATTCATTTTACTATTTGATTATAGTTTTCACCAAAATTCAGCAACTAAAGGGCCTCCTTAAAATAAAAAATACTCAAGTGTAAAAAAGTATGCTTCAACTGTAACCATTTCAAAAATTACAGATTTTTTAATTGCTTTCTTGTTAAAAATAATGGGTTTCAATACTTCAAAAAATAGTACCTTCGAAAGAAATTTTTATTGAATTTTGAATTCATAATTGTTGTAATGAATTATTATGTGCGAAGATTATTATAAGCGCCATAATATCAAAGAAAATGATAACTGCAAAATTGAAGAAACCTAATTTTAAACGCTACACGCAAAGGCAATTATGGTTTTATACCAAAAGAGCTTTTTGGATACTTGTGTCTTGGACATTAATATCTAATATTATGTTCATGTACGAGTTTTATACCTTAAAAAGCAATGGTGTTCTTAGCTCTTCATTTGATTTTAAGTCCGCATTCACAGCAAATATGATAGTTGCAATTTGCGCTGGATTATTTGGAGGTATAATAACTGTGAATCTTATGGAACGTTGGCTTCGCAAATATGCTTTTTCAAAAGCACTGTTCTTTATCTCATTAGCATATATTGGCACGGCTCTTTTAGTTAGTATTATAGGCGCACTTTATATTTACAGTGATGAGTTAGGTGTACCATTTTATGAGTTTGAAGTTTTACAGTCCGTTGGCTACTTTTTTGGAACTTGGCTATTTATAAAAAACTTTATAATTTGGTTTTTCATTGTAATATTCACTTTGATAATTATGATGGTAAACGATAAATACGGGCCAGGTGTTTTCCCTGATTATTTAAGAGGGCGTTATTTTCATCCAAAACACGAACGTAGAATTTTTATGTTTGCCGATATAAAAAATGCTACGGGAATTGCTGAAGAACTTGGTGAAGAAAAATATTTTAATTTTCTGAAAGACTTTTTTCGGGATATAGCCCCCGCAATTGTACAAACACGTGGTGAGGTATATCAATATGTAGGAGATGAAGTTGTAGTCTCTTGGAAAATGAAATACGGCATCCGCCACGGAAATGCCATACAATGCTACTACAGCATGAATGAGTTAATTGCATATAAAAAACGTCGTTATATCCGCAAATACGGATTAGTACCAGAGTTTAAAGTTGGCTATCATTTTGGTACCGTAATGGTTGGAGAAATTGGGCAGATTAAACGTGAAATTGTTTTCTCTGGTGATGTTTTAAATACTACGTCACGTATACAATCCGTTTGTAATGATTTGAATGTTAAAATATTAGCTTCAAAACAATTTGGCGATATTTGTTATGTCCTTCCAAAAGGCGTTAAACGTGTAGGATTTGGAAGTGAACAATTGCGTGGCAAAACTGCTGAAATGGAATTGGTTACTTATATAAAAAAGTAACATAAGAAGCAGTTGAGATTTTAAATTTATAAACCACTTTACT
This sequence comes from Flavobacteriales bacterium, assembly GCA_038259825.1. GTDB lineage: Bacteria > Bacteroidota > Bacteroidia > Flavobacteriales > Flavobacteriaceae > JBBSOK01. The sequence continues at coordinate 8,492 of JBBSOK010000045.1, read as the reverse complement.
ATTAATCTGTATTTATTTTCTTTCCTTAATTTTTCAGAATTTTGTAACATATAGATTCAACGAGCTACCAATACACTAACCAAACCATCACATTGACAAAAGAACTAGAACATAACTTTATAAATGAACTAGAAGCGAATCAAAATATAGCCCACAAAATATGTAGGCTGTATACCAATGATCGGGATTCTCATAATGATCTTTTTCAAGAGATTACAATCCAACTTTGGAAAGCATATCCGAAATTTAGAGGGGATGCCAAATTTAGTACTTGGATGTACCGTGTAGCTCTGAACACAGCAATTACAATGTATCGTAAAAGCAAGAGGCGCGTTGCAACACAAGATTTTGAAGGTGTTAGTTTTAAGATTTCGGCAGAAGAATATGATAGTACGACTGAAGATCAATTAAAATTAATGTACAGCTCAGTTAAAAATTTGAATGATATAGATAAAGCGCTTGTATTCTTGTATTTAGAAGATAAAAATTATCGGGAAATATCAGAAACATTAGGGATATCTGAAGTAAACGCTAGAGTGAAAATGAATAGGATAAAAGAAAAATTACGCACAATTTTAAATCCGTAATAAAAAATGGATGAGTTAGAACTTTTAAAAAAACAATGGCAATCACGGGAACAAGAACTCCCAACTTTGTCTTATGACGATATTTATAAAATGTTGCTCAACAAATCTTCATCTATTGTAAAATGGATTTTTTACATAAGTATTGGAGAAATTTTATTGTGGACGCTACTTGCTTTTTTTGTTCCAGAATCAAGTAAATTGGTCAATGACGAAATGGGATTGCACACATTGTTTTTAATCTTAAACATAATTAACTACTGCGTTTTTGCAGTTTTCATCTATTTATTTTATAAAAATTATCAAAAAATAGAAGTTACCGATACCGTTAAAAAATTAATGAGGAATATTCTCAAAACTCGAAAAACTGTAAAGTATTTTGTAGTTTATAATGTAGGTTTTGCAATCTTGTTAGTTGTTGGGATTAATTTGTATTACTATACACAGCAAGATCAATTATATTCAGTACTCACCGAAAATTATTCAGGCTATTCTCAGATACCACAAGAAACATTTACGAACTTCTTTTTTGTGTCCCAAATAGTTGTAGGAGCTATTTTAATTGGACTTTTAATGCTGTTTTATAGAATTATATATGGAATCTTACTAAAAAGATTACAGCGTAATTATACGGAGCTTAGTAAGATTGAATTGTAAAAGCTTTCAAAATAGAAAATATTACTGCTTGAAAATCTCAAGTTAATTTGCGCTAAGTACAAAATTTTTCCCTCAGAAGCTTTGCCTCTTTGTCTGAGCTGTATCCGTGAAATAATAGTCCCTCTGTACAACTAATTCGATTTTGAACTATTTGCTTCAATTCATAATCCTTATAAACTTTTGATTTTTTGAACTTTTCTGGTATTAGCTTAATGCATTTCCTAGCATTTAAATTTTTTAATTTTTCGTTAGTTATAATATTAAAAAGCGCATTTTCAAGATTATTTTTGTGCGCTTCATTGTTAAGCTTAAAAGACAAGTCAAACTTTTTCTTATTTACTACGAACATAATCTTGTTACTCACGCCTAGACTTCTTCTTTCGGTGGGTACATTGTGTCCAACATAAATTTTTTCATTATAATATGCGTCAATTAATATTTCAAATTCAGTGATGTCTTTTAGTAGAATTTTAGAATTACGATTAATTATAATCTCATCTTCATATATTTCCAAATAAACTTTATCACTAATTTTAATATTTTCAAAGTCATAAAATTGATAGATATATGCAAAAAATATAGGTATTATTCCGATAAAGAAAAGAACTGCTGTAAAATTTATCAAAACGTTCTTTGGTGGAACACTATTATCAAGAAAATATAGAGTTGTTGCAATTAAAAGAAGTAAAATTCCACCAAAATGAATCTTATCAGTTTTTGAGAATCCCTCATTAACAATGTTATGGGTGTATGTTGCAAACTTCATAATGAAACAACGAGTTTCAATTTAATATCGCCACTCTCTTTCTTTATTCAATTCTGCTTCAGTTTGAAGCGTTTCTGGGGGTAAAACTTTTAAAAATGAAGGATGTTGTTCTATCGCGTATTCAATTTTTTCAACTATCGAATCCATAGATTCATTTTCGTAGTCAATCTCTAATGGTTTTTTAATTTCCATTGTTTGCAGAATACCACGTTTTTTTATGCGAATTCCTTTTTTATCAAAGGAACGTCTAAATCCATCAATTACAATAGGCACAACAATTGGCTTATTTTGTTTAATTAAATGCGCTGTACCTCGTCTTATTGGTTTCCAAGGCTTAGTTGTACCCTGTGGAAAAGTAATTACCCAACCGTCATTTAAAGCTTTTGTAATATTACTTACATCGCTCATTTTAACCTGTTTGTTTACTTCTTGACCTTTTTCACGCCAAGTTCTTTCTATACTTACAGAACCACCGTACGCTAAGATTTTTGGCAATAAGCCAGATTGCATTGTTTCCTTTGCCGCAACAAAATAGATGTTCAGTTTAGGATTCCATAAATAACCTATATTTTTTAAGGAGTCTTCCCTCCCACTTAAACTTGCATTAAATACATGGAACATTGCTACAACATCAGCAAAGTACGTTTGATGATTGCTTACAAATAGCACATTGCTATCAGGTAGTTCTCGTAAGATTTCACTACCATCAATTTGTAATTCGTTAAAACCTTTAAAGCGCCTGTGGGTTAAAGCACCAAAAACACGAATAAGCCACCTTTTTAAAAAAAGGATGTGCCCAAACGGATTTCTCTTGATAAAAGCCATAAATAAATATAAGTTGATTGAATCTTTTTGCTAGGTTTCAAAAATACGTTATATAAAGATAATTAATTTGCTTCAATACTTACATTTTTAAGCAATTCTCGTACTTCGTTGAGCATCATAGCAGTTGCTCCCCAAACTACGTGTCCATTTAAATTGAATGCAGGAACTTCAATATTTGTTGCGTAAGATGTTGTAAGCGTTTTTGTAATGAGTAAGTTGTCATCTACAAGGTCCTCTAATTTCACTTCGATCAATGCCTCAACTTCCTCTTCCTGAGGTATAAATTGAGGTTGTTGTCTTGTAATTGCAATAAAAGGCTGCACAAAAAAATTACTTGGCGGTATATATATATCGGTTAGTTTCTTGACTACTTCAATATTTTGCCGTAAAACACCAACTTCTTCTTCCGTTTCTCGCAAAGCAGTTTGTTCAATATCAAAATCTTCTTTTTCAAATTTTCCACCAGGAAAGCCAACTTGAGCGGAATGAACACCTTTATAGGTTTTTCTCAGAATTAAAATTAAATTGGTTGAAAACTCCTTCGTAGGATAAAATAAGGCCAAAACCCCAGCTTTTTTTGCACTGTTTGAATCTTTAGCTTCCGCTTTCAATTCTAAAAGCCTTTCAATAGGAGCCATTTTAAGTTGAGCAGTTTCGCCGGGCAATTCCATTTTTGTTACCTTTGCTATCTGTTTTTCAAAATCATGAAAATTCATTTATGAAGCTTTATTTTTCAATATTATTTACTTTACTAATTATCTCTGCAGGTTGTGAAGATACTAAAAAGACAACCGATTTAAAAGATGCAAATCCACAAGAAACCTCGGTGGATTCTTTAGAAATTGTTAAAAACGATACTATTACTGATGAAAGTGAATTTCCAGAAATTACAAATGAAAATATTGTATCATTCTTAACTGAATATGGTAAGAAAAATCCTGAAACATCCGTTTTAATTTCAACAAAACAAGGTGATGTAGAAATTGAACTTTACAAAGACACGCCTTTACATAGAGCTAATTTTATCTATTTGGTAAAACAGAAGTATTTTGACGAAACATATTTTCATCGGATTGTTCCAAATTTTATAATTCAAGGTGGTAATGCGGATGATTATGCAGTACCAAAATTTAGAAGTAAAATTGGTGGAAATTATTTAATACCAGCAGAAATAAATGGACGCAAACATGAATATGGAAGTGTAACAGGAGCAAAAGAATATCGAGAAAATCCAGATAAAAAAACAATGCCTTTTGAGTTTTTTATATTCCTTGGCCCATTGAGTTCTAGTTCACACTTAAATGGAAATTATACAGTTTTTGGAAAAGTATCCAAAGGAATGGATGTAGTTGAAAAAATTGCAAACCTCCCGCGCTCTGAAGATGAATGGCCTAAACAAAATGTAAATATAAAAGCCTCAATTATACAATAATAGCATAAATTAAATAAAGCTATAATTCATATTATTTAGTCCTTAAATCATCATATTTAAATCTCAAAACTATTGATATTTTCAGAAACTATTGTAGCATTAGCGAGTCCAGCAGGAAGCGGAGCAATTGCAGTTATTAGACTGTCGGGGCCACAAGCAATTAATATTGCAACTACCCAATTTACTGCAGTTTCAAATAAAAAATTAGATCAGCAAAAAAGCCATACTGTACATTTGGGTAACATTGTAGACGGTACTAAAATTATCGATCAGGTTTTGGCTACGGTTTTTATAAGTCCACAAAGTTACACTGGCGAAAATGTGATAGAAATTTCTTGCCACGGTAGCAGTTTTATTCAGCAAGAAATTATTCAATTATGTTTACGGAATGGCTGCAGAATGGCGCAACCGGGCGAATTTACCCTACGAGCATTTATAAACGGTAAAATGGACTTAAGCCAAGCAGAAGCCGTAGCAGATTTAATTAGCAGCGATAATGAAGCATCTCACCAACTAGCTATACAGCAAATGCGCGGTGGTTTTTCTTCAGAAATAAAACAATTACGCCAAGAATTATTAAATTTTGCTTCCTTAATTGAATTGGAATTAGACTTTGCTGAAGAAGATGTGGAGTTTGCAAACAGAGAAGAATTTCAGAAATTAGTTTCAAAAATCACAGTTGTCCTAAAAAGATTAATAGATAGTTTTGCCACTGGCAATGTATTGAAAAATGGTATTCCTGTTGCAATTGTTGGTGAACCGAATGTGGGAAAATCTACGCTTTTAAACGCTTTGTTAAACGAAGACAGAGCGATTGTTTCTGAAATTGCAGGAACAACTCGGGATACTATTGAAGACGAGATAAATATTGGTGGAATCGGATTTAGATTTATTGATACTGCAGGAATCCGCGAAACGATAGATGTAATTGAAGGTCTAGGAATTAAAAAAACTTTCGAGAAAATTGAAGCAGCTCAAGTTGTTATTTATCTTTTTGATGCTGAAAAGTTTATTCCGGACACTTCGGGACGAGATTCCAAATTTCTAATTGAAATTGAAACGATTAAAAATAAATATCCGCAGAAAAATTTAATTGTTATCGCCAATAAAATTGATAAACTTACAGATGAAGCAAAAATAAACCTTCAAGATTCTATCAATAATCTCTTGTTATTATCTGCAAAATCAGGCATCGGTGTTCAAGAACTTAAAGATAAGTTGTTGGACTTTGTTAATACAGGAGCGCTTCGTAATAATGAAACTATCGTTACAAATAGCCGCCATTACGATTCACTTTTAAAGGCTTTAGAAGAAATTGTAAAAGTGCAGGAAGGAATAAATTCAGATTTAAGTGGAGATTTATTGGCAATTGACATTCGGCAAGCGCTTTATCATTTTGGTGAAATAACAGGTGAAGTTACTAATGACGAACTTTTGGGGAATATTTTCGCAAACTTTTGCATCGGCAAATAATCTACTCGCAAATTGGATTAAGTTTCGATGTATTTAAATGGAAGTAAATCAACCTAATACCACGTTTTTTTATTTAAGTTCTTTAAAACAAAACGTTAAAAACGATTTTGATATTATTAAATTTCATAATTTCGTAACTCATGAAAAAAGCAATCCACAAAGCGACTTCTTTTTTAATGGCACTCGTAGTCCTGTTTTCTACGATGTCATTTACTATAAGTTCGCACTATTGTGGAGAGACTTTGGTTGCCACTTCTTTATTTAGGAATGTTGAATCCTGCGGAATGGAAAAAGCGATGGCGACATTGCCTTCTGGTTGTTCTTTGTCCAAACCAGATTGTTGCAAAAATGAAGAAATAGCTATGAAAGGGCAGGACGAACTCAAAATAACTTTTGATAAAATTTCTTTAGACCAACAAATTTTTGTTGCTGCTTTTATTCATACTTACGTTAATCTTTTTCCTTCTATAGAAGATGCTAAACCATCTTTAAAAGCATATCCACCACCACTTATAGTCAGGCAACTCTTCAAACTTGACGAGACTTATTTAATTTGATTTTTAGACAGTAATATATTTGCCCTGCGGTACTTCCGTTTTGGGCTCGTTTTGTTGTGTTCAATTTCTTGGATTTAAGCAAAATAATTATTTTATAACTGTTTAATTATCAAAGTTTATGCTAAATAAAAGCATCAAATTCCTTATAGAAAACAAACTTGTCGCTGTTTTAATGCTCGTAGCGTTCGTGGGTTTTGGAACTATGTACGCACCCTTCAATTGGAATACTGGATTATTGCCAAGCGACCCTGTTGCTGTTGACGCCATTCCCGATATTGGCGAGAACCAACAAATAGTGTTTACCAAATGGGACGGTCGTTCGCCACAGGATATCGAAGACCAAATTACCTATCCACTTACTACAACGCTATTGGGAATTCCTGGCGTAAAAACCATCAGAAGTTCTTCAATGTTCGGGTTTTCGAGCATTTACATAATCTTCGAAGAGGATATTGAATTTTACTGGAGTCGAAGTCGCATCCTTGAAAAACTCAATTCTTTGCCAAGCGGATTATTACCTGAAGGTGTAAACCCAGCTTTGGGACCTGATGCAACAGGATTGGGACAGATATTTTGGTACACACTTGAAGGTCGCGATAAAGATGGGAACGTTACTGGTGGTTGGGATTTGCCTGAACTGCGGAGCATTCAGGATTACTACGTGAAATACGCCTTGGCTTCAGCAAGTGGCGTTTCTGAAGTGGCATCTATTGGTGGTTATGTAAAGGAATATCAAATTGACGTAAATCCTGAATTGATGCGCCAATATAACATCGGTTTAGGCGAGGTTGTAAAAGCAGTTAAGGAAAGCAATAAGGACATTGGCGCACAAACTTTGGAAATCAACCAAGCGGAATATCTCGTTCGTGGTTTGGGCTATGTAAAATCGGTTGCAGACATTGAAAATGCCGTTGTGACTTCTGAAAATTATACGTCCATCAGAATTAAGGACATCGCAAACGTCATATTAGGTCCTGCAGCAAGACGAGGCGTTTTGGATAAGGAAGGTGCAGAAGTAGTGGGTGCTGTCGTTGTTGCGCGATATGGTGCAAACCCAATGGAGGTCATTAACAACGTAAAGGAAAAAATCACAGAGTTGAGTTCTGGATTACCTTCTAAAGTTTTGGCGGATGGTCGCACCTCGCAACTAACAATCGTTCCATTTTACGACCGTACCGAACTGATTCAAGAAACCTTGGGAACGCTTAATGAAGCGTTGACTTTGGAGATTTTGATTACCATTTTGGTAATTATAGTCATGGTATTTAATCTTCGGGCATCAATTCTTATTTCAGGATTGTTGCCTGTGGCGGTTTTGATGGTTTTTATCGCAATGAAATTTTTTGGTGTGGATGCCAATATTGTGGCACTTTCAGGAATTGCGATTGCCATTGGAACAATGGTGGACGTGGGTATAATACTATCTGAAAATATCATTCGACATTTGGATGAAGATGATAAAAAATTACCGATAAATACAGTTGTATATAACGCTACTGCCGAAGTTTCGGGAGCCATTGTAACCGCTGTAATGACTACTATTATCAGTTTTATTCCTGTATTTACAATGATTGGTGCTGAAGGTAAGTTGTTTCGGCCTTTGGCGTTTACCAAAACCTTTGCCTTGACTGCTTCCATAATTATCGCGTTGTTTCTTATTCCACCGTTTGCAGCATTTTTATTTAAAGGAAGAAATATTAGAAGAAGTACTAATTATGGTATTAATGGACTGTTATTGGTCGCTGGATTTATAGCTGTTATTTTCGGACACTGGATTGGAATATTTCTTATTGGATTTAGTTTTGTCGCTTTTGCAAATCTTCGTGGAAAATTTTCTAAAGAACGTTCCAATAAATTCAGTATTTATCTTTCAGCGGCAGCCATTGTTTTTCTGTTGGCAGAATATTGGAGGCCTTTAGGAGTTGACAAAAGTGTTTTCTGGAATCTCATTTTCGTTGGAATTATCTGTTTTGGGCTTTTGGCAGCTTTTTTAGTGTTCAAAAATCAGTACGAGAAAATTTTGAAATGGGCATTGGAAAACCGTTTGCTTTTTTTGACCATTCCCGCAACGCTATTAATCCTTGGTTTTCTCATATATAGAACTACAGGGAAAGAATTTATGCCTTCCCTAAATGAAGGCTCATTCCTTTTGATGCCAACGTCAATGCCACACGCAGGTGTGGAGGAAAACAAACGCG
>JBBSOK010000044.1:0-22121 GCA_038259825.1 Flavobacteriales bacterium | reverse complement strand
TAGATTAAAATTGCAAAGCGGTGCTATGCTATGGCCAATTTTACTTCATTTTATGAATAATGCCTTTTTAATTACACTCGTTTTATTCGGAAAATCTATATCATAAACAATAATTCATCTTAGTTTATATCTATCTTTCAAGTCATTAAAATTAATAGCTTTTGAAAGCTGCTGCAACCAAAAATAAAAGACTCCTTTTTATCATACTGCTTATCCTTTCGGGCGAGGCAGTTTTTATTCTCCCGTTCGTCTTGGCGCGTGTTTTTAGGGCAACGGTATTGGATGTTTTTTCTGTAACCAATACAGAACTTGGTTATTGTTTTTCGGTGTACGGTATTGTTGCGCTTTGCTCCTATTTATTTGGCGGACCGTTAGCCGATAGATACGAACCCAGAAAATTAATGGGTAGCGCCTTAATACTAACCGCGCTCGGTGGATTAGTTTATGCCAATAATCCAAGTTTTGTAACGCTTCAAACATTATACGGCTTTTGGGGATTTACAACCATTTTCCTTTTTTGGTCTGCAATGATAAAAGCAACACGAATTTGGGGCGGAAATAATAATCAAGGTAAAGCTTTCGGTTTTTTAGATGGCGGTCGTGGTCTCGTTGGCGCATTATTTGGTCTTTTGGGCGTTTATGTTTTTTCACTTTTCATAAATACAGACAATGTTGAAGTGAGCACTCTACAACAGCAAGAAGCCTTTAACATGGTTGTTTATGTATCTTCAGCTTTAGTGAGTATTATTGGTGTTTTAGTTTTCTTTTTTCTAAAATTAGATTCTGATGGTGATGAAGCAATCCGTGAGAAAATTACAATTGAAAATATAAAATCCGTACTAAAACTACCTTCCGTCTGGCTGTTGATGATTATAATTTTATGTGCTTACGTAGGTTATAAAATCACTGATATATTTTCGCTCTACGCCAAGGAAATTATGAACTTTTCTGAAGTTGATGCCGCAAAAACAGGAACTTTTCTATTATTTATCCGTCCTATTGTAGGCGTGATAATTGGCTTTCTGGCAGACATATCTAGAGCTTCGGTGTATTTGATAATTGGTTTTTTACTTTCAATTTTAGGTGCGGTACTTTTTGCTTCTGGATTAGTAAAAGAAGATGCCGACTTACTTTTCTTTCTTACCATAGTTATTACCGCAGTTGGCGTTTATGCTGCACGGGTCTTATACTTCGCAGTATTGCAAGAAGGTAAAATCCCGCTCAAGCTTACAGGAACTGCTGTTGGAATTATCTCATTTATAGGCTACACTCCAGACATTTTTGCCGGTCCCGCAATTGGTTATTTTTTGGATAATTGGAAAGGCTTTAACGGCCATCAATATGTGTTTATAATGCTTGCAGGTTTTTCTGTTGTGGGTTTAGTGGCTTCGGCTATTTTTTGGTGGCTTAATCGCCGAGAACAACTTAGCTAAATTTCTTTTTACACCTCGTTCTGCATAAAATATTTAATTTATTTTTCTTATTCAGATTTTACTCTTAAAAGTTCTCCCCATTGTGTAGTATATCGTGGGCTTCGTTCTTTTTTTATAAGTTCCCATTCCTTTACGCGCGTGCCAACTAGGCCTGAAGAAATAGTTGCTTTTCCAAATTTTCGGTTGATTGAATCAAACGTTTTTATTAAATTTTCATTATTTAATTTTGAAGGTTGACTGAATAAATTTCCCTGTACATAATCTTGTGGAATTATTCCCGTGAGATTAACACCAACTTTTTTATAGCGGTACCCAAATTTATAAATTTCTGCCAATGCTTTTCTCGCTGCAGAAATAAGTTTAAAGGTATCATTAGTAGGAATATCCAAGGTTATCGTCCGGCTATTTGAATACTGCTTATCAATATTGCTAAAATGATTGGTAACAATAAAAACCTGAATGTAAGTAGCGCAAGACTTCTGGGCACGGAGTATTTCGCTTACTTCGCTTATATAGTATGCGCAGGCCTCCTCAATACGCTCTAAATCTGGTAATTTAATACCGAAAGATTTTGCTGTGCCAATACCTTTTTTGGGTGGTGGTTGCGTTATAAATTCCTTACACGCTTCACCTCGTAGTTCGCGCCAAGTGCGTTCTCCAACTACTGTCATTTCTTTTCGCACCCATTGTAGCGGCGTTTGTGTAAACTGAAAAGCATCAAAAACGCCAATATTTTTTAATCGATCGGCGTGTTTTTTACCTATTCCCCAAACGTCGTTTATTTTGCACCACCTTAATGCTTCAATTCTTTTCTCTTCAGAATCTATGACGAAAACGTGATTATGCTCAGGCCTTTTTTTCGAAATTTTATTCGCAAGTTTTGCCAACACCTTAGTAGGCGCTATTCCTACTCCTACTGGCAAACCAGTATTTTTAAAAATAGTATCTTTTATGTCGTGTCCATATTTATTCAAACAAACATTCTTCATTCCGGAAAGGTCTGCGAAAGCTTCATCAATACTATAAACTTCAACATTGGGAGAAAACGTTCCAAGGATATTCATAACCCGTTGGGACATTTCGCCATAAAGTGTATAATTTGAAGAAAAAAAATTCACTTTACGGGCAATCAATTGATCTTTAATTTTAAAAACCGGCTCAAACATAGGAATATCTGTTATGGCTTTTGCTTCCTTGTTTGCAGCAATAACACAACCATCATTATTACTTAAAACCACTACAGGTTTTCCTAAAAGATCAGGTCTAAAAACCTGCTCGCAACAGGCATAAAAGCTGTTACAGTCAACTAATGCTATCATCGGGCGTGGTGTATAATGTATGTTATAATTCCCCAAACGGTAAATTCCTCCGAAAAACCGAACGGTATGTGCTGTATTTTAAATTCTCCTTCTTGGATTACCAACGCCAATGCATTAAAATTTCTTGGTGCGGAACGGTCTATTATTAAAACGTCCTTATCAAAAATATTGTTTTGTTTAAACGCATCTCCATCTACACGGACAAAGAATGTAGCATCTCTATTTACTACCAACTCTTGGTTTAAATCTATTGTAGGTTCTAAATAATGCGTGGCAGGACTAGTGAAACCAGTTTGTTTTGAAACGCTAGGTTCGTGTCTGCTTTCAACTTTTGTGAGATTGCCAGAAGTGAAGATTTCCATTCGTCAAAAATATGGAATATTTCCTTCTATTTGGAATATTTCCAATTTATAGTTATGAACAATATAAGCTATCCTTAAAGTTCAAAAATAAAGTAATTGTAATTTCAAATTATGTTTCAATTTCAATTCGATTTCCAATTCATCATTAAGATGCTATATTTGTTTTCAGAATAAATTATATGGAAAGTATTAGTGTTTTTGATATGTTGAAAATTGGCGTGGGTCCTTCTAGCTCGCATACTTTAGGACCTTGGCGCGCCGCCGGCAGATGGGTTGAAGAACTTAAGAAGAAAAATATCTTTAATGAAGTTGAAGAAATTTCGGTCGATTTATATGGTTCGCTGTCCTTAACCGGAAAAGGTCACGCAACAGATTTAGCTGTAATGTTGGGACTTTCAGGTTTTGATCCTGTTACATTTCCTATTGAAGAAATTCACAGAGAGATAGTATTGATAAACACTAACCATTTTCTAACTTTTAATGGAGAAAGAAAAATTCAATTTATACCAAAGGAACAAATAAAATTTAACCGAAAGTTTTTAGAATTCCATCCCAACGGAATACGTTTTACCGCTATTCTAAAAGATGGTTCAAAAAAAACTTCAACCTTCTACTCTATTGGCGGTGGTTTTGTTGTGAAAAAAGAGCGGAAACGGGCCAAGAAGAAGATTGAAAAATTTTCACATTTTCCAAATCAAGTACATAATGGCGTTGAGCTTTTAGAAGCTTGTAAGCTAAAAAACAAGACCATTTCAGAAATTGTGATGGAAAATGAACTTTCACTACGGACAGAAGCTGAAATAAATAACGGACTTAAATCCATTTGGGCAGTTATGTTAGATTCTATGTACGTTGGTTGCCACACCGAAGGAAAATTGCCTGGTGGATTAAATGTACAAAGGCGCGCTTTTGACATGAACAAAAATCTGCTAGGCGATGCAAAATATACAAATGCTGAAGAATGGCTGGCTGCAATTAGAAATACCGAAGTAAAATTCAGGCAGATTTTGAAATGGGTTTCGTGCTTTGCATTGGCCGTAAACGAAGTTAATGCATCTTTAGGCCGCGTAGTAACAGCTCCCACAAACGGAAGCGCAGGAGTAATCCCAGCAGTTTTAATGTATTATCTGGTTATTGAAAATCACGATGCAAACTTTGAGGATGTTAGGAAATTTCTTCTAGTTTCGGGAGAAATTGGTAGTATTTTCAAAAAGGGAGCGACAATTTCTGCTGCAATGGGTGGTTGTCAAGCTGAAATTGGTGTTTCATCTTCAATGGCAGCTGGCGCGCTTTGCGAACTTATGGGTGGCACGCCAGAGCAGTGTTTAATGGCTAGTGAAATTGCAATGGAACATCACTTAGGTTTAACTTGCGATCCTATTGCTGGTTTAGTACAAATTCCGTGTATTGAAAGAAATGCGATGGGAGCCATAAAAGCAATAAACGCTTGCGAAATGGCCTTGGACAGTGATCCAGCCCACGCAAAAGTACCATTAGATAAAGTTGTGGCAACTATGTGGGAAACTGCTAAAGATATGGCTTCAAAATATAAGGAAACCAGTGAAGGTGGCTTAGCGGTTCAAGTTTTTATGAGTGATTGTTAGTTGATGGTTGATGGTTGAAAGAATGAAGATTTATTCTCCGCAACTGCCAATTCGCCGGCTATCTATTATATTGAATATCTGCCAACCATTGTCTGTGTAAACTAAAGTAAAAGAATTTGCACCGCAATGGCTAAATTTTCCATTTAAATAAAATTTATACGGCGTCCAAACGGTTGCAAGATTGCCATCGCTAAAAACCGAGTAGCTCTCAATCTCTTCTTTCCAAACTTGATCTACTGGTCTATTGGCAATCATTGTAACAAAATCAGAACCTCTACTAAAACTTACCTTATTTTCACCATCTTTAGATAAATAAACTGTCTGCATCTGCAAGTTTGGCGAGATAACACGGCTCATTGCAAGAGTGTCTCCATTTTCAAGACCTTTAAAAAATTCTCCCAAGATAATTTTGGCATTGTCCTCAGAAAGTTCGTTCTGTGCTGACAGAACACCTAGTTGAAGAAAGAAAAATATACATATAAAAATTTTCATTGCCTATGTTTTAACGGTTGCTCATCAAATTTACTATTTTTACTAACTAAATACTAATTATTAATGAGCACAGCCAAAAAAGAGTACAAGCGCATAACTACCAAAACCTTGGTGGATATGAAGAAAAAGGGTGAAAAAATATCAATGCTAACGGCATACGATTTTACAATGGCTAAGATTGTTGACAGCGCAGGAATAGATGTTATTCTGGTAGGCGATTCTGCAAGTAACGTTATGGCCGGACACGAAACAACCTTACCTATTACGCTGGATCAAATGATTTACCACGCAGCCTCTGTTGTTAGGGCAATTGAAAGAAGTTTGGTAGTTGTAGATTTACCTTTTGGAAGTTATCAAAGCGATCCGAAAGAAGCCTTACGTTCTGCAATTAGAATAATGAAAGAAAGCGGCGGCCATGCTGTGAAATTGGAAGGTGGTCGAGAGGTAAAAGAATCTATTAAGCGAATACTAAATGCAGGAATTCCAGTAATGGGGCATTTGGGCTTAACACCGCAATCTATTTATAAATTTGGCACATATACAGTTAGAGCAAAAGAAGAGGAAGAAGCAGAAAAATTAATTGAAGATGCTTTACTTCTCGAAAAAACGGGCTGCTTTGCCATTGTCTTAGAAAAAGTTCCCGCAGCTTTGGCAAAAAAAGTTGCTGAAAAAATATCTATTCCCGTAATTGGTATTGGTGCTGGTAATGGCTGCGATGGTCAAGTACTAGTAACGCACGATATGATTGGGATGACCTATGAATTTCAACCCCGATTTTTACGACGCTATTTAGATTTATATTCTGAAATGACAAATGCATTTAAAAGTTATATAACCGATGTAAAAAGTGGCGATTTTCCGAATGAAGATGAGCAATACTAATTAAGAAAAATAAAATTTTATCAGTTCACAGAAAAATATTCACAGCAATAAAGATAATCTTCAGATTTTATTTGAGGACAACCACCTTATAATAGTAAACAAACGTGCAGGTGATATTGTACAAGGCGATAAAACTGGTGATGCACCGCTTTCTGAAGTTGTTAAGGAATATATTGCAGAAAAATACAATAAACCTGGCGCCGTTTATCTTGGCGTTGTTCATAGAATTGATAGACCTACAAGCGGTATTGTAGTTTTTGCAAGAACATCCAAAGCGCTTGCCAGACTAAATAAAATGTTTGCTGAAAGGGAAACCGAAAAAACATATTGGGCTATCGTAAAGAATATGCCATCCAAACCGGCCGATAAATTAGTTCATTATTTAGCCCGAAATAGTAAGCAGAACAAAAGTTATTCGAATATTAAAGAGGTGCCTAACAGTAAAAAAGGTATTTTAAATTATAAGGTAATTAAATCCTTAAACAATTATTTTTTATTGGAAATTGATCTCGAAACTGGTAGGCATCATCAAATAAGATCTCAACTTTCGGCAATAGGCTCACCCATAAAAGGCGATTTAAAATATGGTTTTGACAGGAGTAATAAAGATGGAAGTATTCATCTTCACGCCAGAAAAATAACGTTTGAACATCCTGTAAAAAAAGAACCAATGACAATAATCGCAAATCCACCACAAGATGCTATTTGGGATAGTTGTATAGATTAATAGTTTCCTACCTTAGCTTAATTTTCCAAAATTATTTATGCAAGATATTTAATGCATAAATTGCGAAGCTCCCAAGCCAATGTCCGCCTTCATAACTATCTCCAACTAAATTTGGATATGAATATGCAACGTGTTCATTCGCAATATTCTTGAGATGCTCATATTTTGGATATTGTTTTGCAAGACCATACAAAACCCAAGCCCTGCTAAAGTTGAGACCATCTAAATGAACTAATTTACCATCGGTCCTATCACTTACTTCTCCAACTTCCAAATGATAATTGGCATCCGCTAATTCTGGTAAGAACTTGTCCAACCACGCTATAAACTCTTCTGAAGAAAGGACCCTTCGCATAATATCTACTTCTTCCAAACATGATGATAAAAAGTCAAAACCGCTCGGCTCCCAATTTATAGGGCAATTTTCGTCATTCAAATAAAACGATTTAGCCCTTTCCATAATTATTTTTTTCAATTCAATATCTTCTACACTATCCGCATAATCAAAAGCAAAGGTCAAACCGAAGGCTGTGTTTGTATGTTCGCCAACGCGAATAGGATAATTAAGTTTAGGAAGAAATTCTTTGTAGCCATTCGCGATTAAATCTGTTAATGGCCTTAAGTTTTCTTCAAGTTCTTTTGCTAATGGGTCGTCCCAATTATGTAAAGTTTCTGATAGCTTTAAAAGCCAGGCCCAACCATAAGTTCTTTCAAAAGATTTATTTATTGGTTTTTGAAAAAAAGCAACTTCAATGGCAACATTTGTTTTTGTAATTTTTTCCTTTAAAATTGATCTTATTTCCTCTGCCCTATCCATTTCTGGAAATTGTTGTAATAATGTCACCAAAGACCAATAACCGTGCACCGCACTGTGCCAATCAAAACAGCCATAAAATATAGGGTGTACTGCACTTGGCTCAACGAGATCATCCTTACTTTCTAATGTTTCACCAGGCTTATAGGGATAATCGGTTAAAATACAATGCAGCGGCAAGTCAACCAATTTATTTGCTTCGACTAATCCAAATGTTGGTTCGTTAAATTTTGTGATTTTTTGCATTGCAGTTTCTGAAGATTTTACTTCATTATTTTGATTGTTCCTGCAATTCAAAAACAGAACTAGTATTAAAATGAGGTATTTATGGTTTTTCATATTCAGGAGTTATCGGATTAAAGATACTCAAATAAAAAAGCCACAATTACATAAATACTTTATTAAAATATTTATGCAATTGTGGCTTAGGATTTTAAAGTATTAACTATTTCTTTACTTCATCACCATTTTTGTCAAGCAAAACAACTTCATCAAAATCCATGTTTTTGAATTGTTCAAATTGTGTGGCGGCGTCTCCAACTACTAAATACGCCATTTTGTTTTCGTCTAATAATTTGTTTGCCAAAGCTTTATGCTGCTCTAATGTCATATTTTTTACAACAGTTTCTTCATCTTCAATATAATTGGCAGGCAAATTATATGTACTCATTTCCTCTAACATACCTAACAATGAGCCTTGTGTTTCAAATCTACGTGCATTACTTTTAATCAACGCATTTTTGGTAAAATCTAAATCATCAGCTGAAATTCCATTTTTATAATTTGCAATTTCATCTTTAAAAATTGAAACAGACTCACCCGTTGTATTTGTTCTAACACTTGAGGAAGCAGTAAAAGTTCCTGGATTTTTGGTACCACTAAAATTGGTACGTGCCCCATAAGTATAGCCTTTTTCTTCTCTCAGAATTAAATTGACATTACCAGAAAAGGAACCGCCTAATTTGTAGTTCATTACTTCTGCAGGATAAAAGTCAGTAGCGTTTCTCGGCATTGAAATATAGCCAATATTAATAACAGACTGTTTTGCATCTGGAATATCTACAAAATATAGTGAAGAATTAGTACGGGTATTTGATACTGGATATTCTGGAATTGAAACTTTTGTTGCCTTCCAAGTTTCGTTTAACGTTTTTAAGCTTTTAAGTGCGCTAGATTCGTCAATTTTTCCAACCACTTGAAAACTACTTACCGATGGTGAAAAATTATTTTTATAAAACATTTTCAAATCATCTATTGTAATGCTCTTTACTGAGGCAACAGTACCTGAAGTTGGGTAGCTAAAAATGTGATTTTCACCATATAATAATTTGCTATAAACTCGATTTGCGACAGCGTTAGGATTTGCATCGCTACGTTCAATTTCATTAATGGTTTTCGTTTTTATACGCGCAAATTCTTCTTCATCCCAACGTGGTTCCATTAATATTTCTTCAACAAGTTTTATTGTTTTATCAAAATTTCTGGTTAACGTATTTCCTCTAATAATAATAGATTCACGCGTTGTATACATATTTATGCTTGCACCAAGTAGTTGAATTTCTTCTTCTAACTGTTGTGGCGTTTTATTGGCTGTACCTTCCATCATTAAATCTGAAATTAGATTTGCCACACCATTCTTTTCAATATTATCCATTAAATGGCCACCTTCAATAACCAAACTAAAGTTAACAGTAGGTAATTCATTCTGTTCAATTCCATAAACGGTCATTCCATTTTTCAATGTTTTTTTCCACGATTTTGGAATGTTAAGCTCTGGTGCTGCACCCACTTTTGGCTCAACAGATCTATCAAAATTTGACGGTGTCTTAACAACAGGAGTTACTTCTGCAACTACATCTTTTATAACATTTTCAGTAATTTCCTCTTCTACAATTGTAGCTTTCGTTGCATTATCAACAATCATATTTAATTGACCTTTTGGCACAAAGCTAGTTTGTACAAACGGCTTATTCTTTATGTATTGATTATACACGCGCATTACATCTTCTTTAGTAACCTTTTTAATATTCTCAATATCTTGAGTTATAAAACCTGGATCTCCAGCAAAAACATTGTAATTAGCCAACTGGAAAGACTTACCTAAAACACTGCTTATGCCATTATAAAAGTTTGTTTCCAATCCAGCTTTTATACGTTCAATATCCATATCTGTTATACCTTCTTTTTCAAAAAGTTTGAAGGCTTCAAATATCGCATCTTCTACTTCATTTAAACTTTTACCATTATTTGCAGTTACGTTAATTTGAAATTCACCTGCTAATTCTTGAGCGCTATTATATGCGCGTACACGTGATGTAAGGTCTTTTTCTTTAATTAACACTTTATATAGCGCGGCCTTTTTACCATCTGAAAGTATTTCAGCAAGAAAATCTAGTGCATAGGCATCTGGCGTATATTGTTCAATTGTAGGCCATACCATATTTAATTGTGGGGCAGTAGCAAAGTTATCTTCGTGGTATAATTTTTTAGTATCCGTTAAATTAACCGGTTGCGGTTTTAATGGTAATACTTCTTTACGACGCTTAATTTCACCAAAATATTTTTCAATCATCTTCTTAGCTTCGGCAATCTCAAAATCACCTGCAAGTACTAAAGTTGCATTGTTTGGTCCGTAAAAATTATCGTAAAATTCCTTTACATCGGCAACGGTTGCATTCTGTAAATCTTCCAACTCACCAATTACTTGCCAGCTATAAGGATGTCCTTTTGGATACAAATTTTGGTCTAAGACATAGCCTGTATGTCCGTAAGGATTATTATCTACCCTTTGGCGCTTTTCATTTTGAACAACTTCCTGTTGGTTTTCAAAAGCCGATTCCGTTACTGTATTTATAAGGTAACCCATACGGTCACTTTCCATCCACATAACAGTTTCCATTGCGTTTTTTGGAACCAATTCATAATAACGAGTACCATCTTTCCAAGTACCTCCGTTCAATGTTCCACCGGCATCTTGTATTTTTTTAAAGAATTGATCTTGCGGTACATTTTCAGACTCCTGAAAAAGCATATGCTCAAATAAATGCGCAAAACCTGTGCGACCAGTAACTTCACGATTACTACCAACGCCATATTGAATTGCTAATGCAACAATTGGATCACTTTTATCTTGATGTAATATAACATCTAAACCGTTAGGCAGTTCATATTTTTCAAACTCGACTGATAATTTTGAATCAGTTTTTTGGGCGAAAAGGTTATTTTCTGTAGAAATTGCAATGACAAATATAAATGTGAGTAAAGCAATTAGATTTGATTTTTGATAGTTTTTTGAATTCATATTGATTATAAGATTTATTAGAATTTTTTGGAAAAGTTTTAAAGATAATGTTGGGAAATTTTTAAATTCTTAATATTTAGTTAAAAAGAATTTTGTACCAAAAGAAGAATCTTTTTTATTTTTAAATTAAAAATATTGTATACTACCCAAACCAACCATCACGATCCAGACTCCTATATTGAATAGCCTCAGAAATATGATTACCTGTAATATCTTCACTTGCTTCCAAATCTGCGATTGTTCGCGAAACTTTTAAAATACGATCGTAGGCTCTTGCAGAAAGATTTAAACGCTCCATCGCCGTTTTTAAAAGTTGAAGTGAAGCTTCATCTAATTTGCAGTATTGTCTAATTTGCTTTACTCCCATTTGGGCGTTGTAATGTATATTTTCAAAAGAAGCAAAACGTTCGCTTTGTATTTTTCGAGATGCTGTAACACGTTCACGAATTACTAAACTGCTTTCACCTTTTCGTTCTTCGCTTAATTTTTCAAAAGGAACGGGTGTTACTTCTATATGTATATCAATTCTATCCAACAATGGTCCTGAAACTTTGCTTAAATAACGTTGCATTTCGGCCGGTGAAGACATTACGGGTGCATCGGGATCGTTAAAATAACCACCCGGACTTGGATTCATACTCGCAACCAACATAAAACTTGAAGGATAGGTCACCGTAAATTTTGCACGGCTTATAGTTACATCTCTATCTTCAAGCGGTTGTCGCATTACTTCTAGCACCCCACGTTTAAATTCGGGCAGTTCATCTAGAAATAAAACGCCGTTATGAGCAAGACTTATTTCGCCGGGTTGTGGATATTGTCCGCCGCCAACCAAAGCTACATCGCTTATCGTGTGATGCGGACTTCTAAATGGTCTAGACGTCATTATCCCCCCTTTTTGCATTGTTCTACCTGCCACACTGTGAATTTTTGTGGTTTCAAGACTTTCTTGTAAACTCATTGGCGGTAAAATACTTGGCAAACGTTTGGCAAGCATTGTTTTTCCCGAACCTGGTGGACCAATCAAAATAATGTTATGGCCTCCAGCTGCTGCAATTTCCATACAGCGCTTTATGGATTCTTGACCTTTAACATCGCTAAAGTCAAATTCAGGCTGTTCTAAATGTTGATAGAACTCGGCTTCCATATCTACAATCGTTCTTTCTAGCTCTATATTTTTATCAAAAAAGCCGATTACTTCACTTATATTTTCTATTCCATAAACTTCCAATCCTTCAACAATTGCTGCTTCTTTTGCGTTTTGTAATGGTAAAATAAATCCTTTGTAGCCTTCTTCTTTCGCCTTAATAGCAATAGGCAAAGCGCCACGAATGGGTTGCAAACCGCCGTCTAGTGACAATTCGCCCATTATAATATATTCTGAAAGCGGATTTTGTTCTTCAATCTGTTCTGTAGCAATTAAAATTCCCATCGCTAAGGTTAAATCATATGCCGAGCCTTCCTTTCGCAAATCTGCCGGAGACATATTTAAGATTAACTTTTTACCCGGAATTTTATATCCGTTATTTTGAAGCGCAGCCGCAATACGATAATTACTTTCCTTAATCGCATTATCGGGAAGCCCAACCAAGTGATAGCCAACGCCTGTGTCAACATTAACTTCAACCGTTATTGTGGTGGCATCTACACCAAAAACGGCACTACCGTAAACTTTTGTAAGCATATATTTTTTTACTTTTTAAGGAAATGAAAGGTATATATTTTTTATAGAATTAAGATAGCATACAATTTGTAAAAAAAATACATATTTGCAACATTGAATATAAGACGACGTTAAGTTTAAAATTTTTGTACTTCCTTATATTTTGATTTTATATTCATTTGATAACTTTTTAGTAACAATTACAAAACATTTGCTCTTAAAAAATAAGCGTGTTTTGCCAATACAAATTTTATATGAAAAAGCTACCCATTATTATCTCTATTTTTCTTTTTGTTTTTACATCCTGTAACAAAGATGATGACCCTATCGCACCCATAGACCAATTGCCAGCTGCTACACAAACTGGCGCAGGTACTTTTGGTTGTCTTGTAAATGGTGAGCCATTTGTTGATAATAGTGATTCTTTTAATTGTTTTTATCAATTTATTGATGGGGGTTATTATTTTGGAATTACTGGTACTGATGAAGATTATGATTTAGTCGACATTGGAATATTCACAAATAATCAACAACTAATTGAAGGTCAAACTTATGAGCTTTTAGATACGACTTCTGGTAACATATATGGCTCGGGATATTTTTTAAATTCAACAAGCATCGGTATGGCTGCCACAACTAATGAAAACAATGGCGGAACCTTAACAATTACTAAGGTAGATTTTGAAAATTTTATTGTTGCCGGTGTATTTTCTTTTAATCTAATTAATCCATTTACTGGAAATATAATGGAGATTCGAGAAGGGCGATTTGACAGCCAATTTACACAATAACTTTAGTGAATTGTAATAAAAAATTAATAAAATTAAAATTGTATGAAAAAAATTACTTTGATTCTATTTATGGTAATAGGCTATTCGGGCTTATCGCAAAATTTATCTATTCCGGCGGAAACTTGGAAATCTAAAATAGTTCCCGTTTTTCAAGGCCTTGATAAAGCAAGAATACCCAATGGTATATTATTGGACTATGCAATGGATTTTACCGATGTATCTGTTTACAACGGAAATATAAATTCAACATAAAAAGTAGATCTTAATGTTTTTAGTAATATTTATAAAACAATATTTACAGCTCGTACAACAACCGATACGTTGAAATTTCCAAGAATGAAAACAATTGCACAAAATTGGGCAATAGAACGTATAAATAGAAATGAACAAGAACAAAAAACAATTGTTATTGGCGGTTTATATTATAAATATTCAAATATTAACAGTAATGCGTTACCACAAAATAAAATAACGGTTGCAAATAATAAATACTATGATAAATTTATTAATGGTGTTTGGCAAAATCCATATCAAACAAAGGAAACCGTTGCTTTTACACCGGTAATACATAGTTATAATAAATCGTATTTCAATGTAGTGTTACCACAATCGTTAATGCTTAGTAACCAATTAGGCAACATTACCAAAATAGAGTTTGATGCTAACGATGGCAAAGGTTATAGACAAATTACATATGGGCAGCCATTATCTGTACTTTATTATCAAAATGGCACCTATACTTGGAAATATAGAATAAGAATAAATAATGCCTACTATTTATACAGCAGTAGTCAAATAAAAATTGAGGCAGATAGCTTTGCGAACAGAGACACTAATAATTTCGAAACTGATGTAGTGATTCCCGGTCCTCAAGGTTTGGCACTACGGAATGGCGCAATATTGCGTATTGATTATGCTCCCAACCATAACGGAGAATTGCGCCAACCCTTTATAGTTGCCGAAGGTTTTGATCCTGGGCATATTTTAGAGCCAGAAACAGAAGGAGGAGAAAGTTCAATTGATGATTTTATGAGAAGTCTCAATTCTGCTGGAAGCATTGATTTGAATAATCTTTTAACAAATGATATGCGTCAATATGATATAGTATATGTTGATTGGCAAAATGGTGTTGGAAGATTGGAAGATAACAGTATTGTACTCGAAAATGTATTAAATTGGGTAAACACCAATAAAGTTACCACTACCCCAAATGTTTTATTGGGTCAAAGTATGGGCGGCGTAATTGGGCGATACACTTTAGCAAGAATGGAACAGGAAAGCAAAATACATGATGTTAGTTTATTTGTAAGCCACGACGCTCCTTTACAAGGCAGTAATACGCCTCTAAGTACTCAATTTTTTAGTAGGCATCTTTACAAAGAATATATTACAACACCAATATTATATGGTCTTGGAGAGGGCGTTTTACCTGTTGTACTTGGCTTAGCAGAACTTATAAGTAATGCAATTAATAATATAAATGGTGTTAATACAACCGTATTACCCTATGTTAGTCCAGAGGATGTTTTAACATTACAAGATACGCCAGCAGCGGTTCAGCTTAATTATGAATGGGTTACATTTAATGAAACAGTATCAACTGCAATACACCAAGCTTGGCAGCAAGAGTTTGAAAGTAAAGGATTTCCACAAAATTGTAGAAATGTAGCCATAAGCAACGGGAATGAATGTGCAGTTGATCACGGTTTTGAACCAGGCGATACTATTGTTGCTGTTCACGATGTAGATGACCCTAGTTTTTTAGGAGATTTGGTTCACTTAGTTACCAACCCACTTATTGGAGCTATAACATTAGATTTAGAATTGTTTTTAGTGGGTATTCTTCCTGGTTCAAGTAAGTACTTTTATGATTTTGATTTAAAATCTACTCCAAACACAAACGATCCTGATAGAAATGTTTATTTCGGTAAAATTAGGTACGAGAAAAAATTACTTTGGATATTACCAATTTCACACACAATAACCCAAAGATCGAAGAGCGCAACTCCAACATCGTTGCCATTTGGTTCTTACTCTGGCGGCACATACGATATTACAAATGCAACTGGTTCTTTACCATCTCAATTTCCTCCACAGATTTTAGTTAATTGATTTTATGGTTTCATACCAGTAGTTAGTGCGATTGATGTAAGAAGAAATGGCGGAATTACACAAGGAGACTATTTGCGTGGATATGCAGGAGGAACAATAACAGAACCAAATCTCTCAACTGGTTTTGATAATTTTATTGTAGATTATACACAAACACCTAGAAATAATAGACATATATCATTCCAACGTAGAAACGGTGATTGGTTGGCGAATGAATTAACTAATGAAACTAACAATTTCTTTGATTGCTCTTTTTTATGCGAAGTGCAAGAAATTGCTGGCCCTACCAATATCTGTACTACTGGAATGTATTCTGTTAACAGTCCTACTAATGCAAATGTAACTTGGCTAATATCTCCAGCAAATGCTGGCACATTTCAAGGTCAAGGAACGGGGCAAATACAGTTATCATTAAATGCAAACTTTAGCGGTGCTGTTACGGTAACTTCAATCATAACTATTCCGTCTTGTGGTATTACAACAAATCTTACAAAACGAATATTTGCTGGAAAACCAAGCTTTAATTTACAGGAAATAACCTATTTAAATTATGTTGACTTAAGGATTATAGGAGCTGGAGGAGCTGACATAAATGAGCAAGGTATAACACAGGTAACTTGGACACCAGGTGCTGGCACCAATGGCGGTCATCTTCAAGGACAGGGTCAATTTTTTCGTAATGCAAGAGGTTATGGCTATAATTGGACATTACCATTAACTATAACAGTAGCAAATAGTTGTGGCTCAAGAACGGTAAGCGTGATAATTACGCCACCTGCGCCAGACCCTTGCGATAACCAACCAAAATTTTATATTGAACAAGAAGATACTGGGATATATTCTTTAAGCCCAGATCCAGACCCTTGCGACGATCAAAGAATAGCAACAGAAAATAAGATTTCAACTACTGAAATTGGAGTTTATGATTTTTCTGGAACACCATTATTTTCGACAGAAGGAAAAGTAAATTTAAACTCTTTGCCATCTGGGATTTATATTTTAAAAACTATTGTTGATGGCGAAATCATTACAAAGAAGATTATAAAATAATAAATATAAAAATCAACATAAAAACCGTTTGCCAAATAATAGGCAAACGGTTTTTAAAATTTAAATTTTATTCAAGTTAAAACTACAGTAATTCTATTTTGCTTTTGCTTTAAAATCAACATCTTCCCCGAGTTTTTGAAGCGCAGCCGCAATACGATAATTACTTTCCTTAATCGCGTTGTCGGGAAGTCCGACCATGTGATAGCCAACACCAGTATCTACATTAACTTCAACCGTAATTGTAGTAGCATCTACACCAAAAACAGCACTACCGTAAACTTTTGTGAGCATATTTTATAGGAGGATTAGCTTCGATTTAAAATACCAAGATACTTCTTTTAATTAAAAAATCCATTGCTTTTTAAGACAATGGATTTTCCTGAAATTTATTTGAAATTAACTTATTTCTTCAAAATTTGATGTGTTGAAACAGAACCATCAGTAGTTACTCGCACAAAATAATTACCAACACGTAAGCTAGAAATATTTAATGCTATTTTATTTTCTGAAGAGGTATCTGTTAATAATGTCTGTCCTAAAATATTCAAAATTTCAACCTTTTCAATTGGCTGATTATTTTCAATATTTAAGATTGAAGTTACTGGATTTGGATATAATTTTAATCCTGTTTGAGTAAAATCATTAATGCCTAATGATTCTTCAGTAGTAAAACTGAAAGTTTCTGAATAAGGACCGTCTGCACAATCATTAGTTGCTCGAACTCTCCAAAAATATTCCGTATCATTCAACAAACCTGAAACTGTAGCTTCATTTGATTGAACAGATTGACTGCTTACTATGGTTGTAAAAGTATTTTCTAAAGCAAGTTCAAAATCGTACAATGTTGTAAAACTGTCCCCTTCTTCCCAAGTAAAATCTAAATTTAAAGCTTGCTCAATCGCATTATCAGTAGGCAATGAAGGTATTACTGCTGCAAAATTTGTATCTGTAATTTTTAATATTACATAGGTATTTACGGTTTGCGTTGAACCTGTAGCAATAACTTTTATTGAATAATCTCCAGGAGACAATCCATCAATACCACTAATAGTAAGTGTTGTACTACCTGCCACTGCAAGGCTCGTTGTAGATAACGACACCGTTGTTCCAGATGGATTTCCTTCTACTGTAAAATCAACCGTATCTGTGTTGCCGTCGTTAAAAGCAAGGTCAAGGTCAAAAGTTTCTGAACTGTCTAAACCACAAACTTCTTTTAAGCCTTGGTGACTTGAAACATTGAAATCTTCTCTCGCAATGCCCGTAAGTATTAAAGAAAATGCTTGTCCACTATTTACCAAAGTATTTTTATGTGATACTCTTATAATATATTCACCAGACGCACTAGGTATTTCAATTTTTTCAATATTATCTACAATATTATCTCCTTGAGTTGCTGAAGCTGCAGGTACCGCAGGATTTAATTTCCAAGGAAAAAATGTATCGCCACCGTCTTGGGAAACTCGAATATCCAAATCGTTAACCAAAGAAGGTGTACTTAAATCTACTTGATTGATTGGTAACAAATTGCCCGCAGGATCTGTCCACGTAATTGAAGCCATTAACGGATTAACGCCATCTGCTTGAACAGTAAAAGTATAAACTTCATTTTCTAGCAAATTTTCTTCAATAATTAGCGAAGAAACATTGTTGTTTGTAATAACAGCTGCGGCTCTTTCCGTATTCATTAACCCCCAACCAAAACGGTAATCTGGTCCTGGAGTTGAACCTGCTTCATCTGCAGTGTGTAAAGCCAAACCACGAAGAGTAGCACTTGTCATAAAATTACCATTCAACTCATTATAATGTTGTTGTAATAAAACAAGACTACCAGATATATTTGGCGTTGCCATAGAAGTACCACTAAGTGTAGCTCTTGCATTATCTGTTGTTGAACTCGAGGACAACATACTAACACCTTTTGCCGATAAATCTGGTTTAATACGTCCATCATCTGTAGGTCCCCAACTGCTAAAGCTAGACATTACAACAGAGCTAGGACTTGTGTAATCTAATACCTCAAATACCGCAGCGCAGACAATGTTATTTTTTGCAACACTTTTATCGGTTAAATAATCAAAACCACCATCTCCTGTATTCCCCCCTGATTGCCTATCGTTACCGGCAGAACAAACAGGTAAATAATAAGGAGCATTGTATGTAATTTGATCTAACTGCCTTGCATTATCGTCATAGTACCCCAAATAGTATAATGGCACTGGAACACCTTGTGAACTTACTGCAGGTATTCCATAAGAATGATTAGAAATTAATAAACCCGTTGCTGCAGCTGCAGCCATTTCTGGTTCGTCATTATTGAAATTGTAAGCTTCAAGCACGGCAAGTGGCGCCATGCCAACTGCAGTGCCACCAAAAGCAACCTTAGAACCAATCATAGTTCCCGCTACATGCGTAGAATGTGTGCTTAAAGCTGAAGTATTGTCTATTTGCGTTGCTCTATTTTCAAGCATTACATGTGTACTTCTTACTCTTCCACCATCCCAAATACCGGCAACCATATTCTCACCATTAAGGTCTAAACCTGCAGAACCACCGGTGTGAACACGATCTGTTCGAGTAGTAATACCGCCTTCGCGATTATCAGTTTCATAATATTTTGGGGTTCCATCCTCGAAAACGCCTATTAAAAGTGCATTACCGCCATTGGCAAGTTCAATTTCTAATGGCCAACCTTTTATGGCTGCTAAATTGAAAGCTTTTTGTTGTTCCCCTGTAAATTTTTGTGATAGTTCATTTTCCAATTGACTTAACTTTTGAAGGTCGTAAGTGCTAACAATAGCAGCACGTTCTTCGGCTGTTTGAGCAAATAGACTACCTCCAGCAAAGATTAAAATCGAAAAAATACCAAGTAAATTCTTTTTCATAAGATTATTGATTTATTATATAGGTTACAATATATCACAAAAAAGCATTGACTAAAAGAAATAAATCAATTTTAAGATACTTGAATTAAACTATTTATAGTTTTGAAGTAATTATTACGATTCAAAACCATTAATAAACCTTAGTTTTTTAAAGCTATTTTTAAGAATTTACACTAGATGCTCTTCAAATTTTAGGATAAGAAAGTAAAATTGATTTTTTCAAACCTTTGAAATTAATTTTTGTGTTGATGAATTAGTGCCATAATCTTTTCCACTATCCTCAATTGCAGATAGTGTTCCTTCTGCCAACTTTTTACCAAGCTCAACGCCCCATTGGTCGTAGCTGAAGATATTCCAAATTATGCCTTGTACAAAAAGTTTATGTTCGTAAAGAGCGATTAGTTTTCCTAAACTTTCTGGCGTTAATTTTTTAATTAAAATCGTGTTTGTTGGTTTGTTGCCTTCAAAAAACTTGAAGTTATTTTCAACATTGGTTCCATAAGTTCCCAAAAATAAAGCTTCAGTTTGCGCAAAACAATTTGCAAGCAATTTATTTTGATGATCTTCGTTGCCGTAAAGCGATTTCGAAAAAGCAATAAAATCTGCCGGAATCATTTTTGTTCCTTGATGTATTAATTGAAAAAATGCATGTTGTCCGTTTGTGCCTGTACTTCCCCAAACAATTGTACCCGTTTCGTAGTTTATTTTTTCGCCATTCCTATCAGTGCTTTTACCGTTACTTTCCATTATTGCTTGCTGCAAATATGGAACGAGCTTTGACAAATATTGAGAATATGGAATTACAGCTTCCGTTTCTGCCTTAAAAAAATTGTTATACCATATTGAAAGCATTGCAAGAATTACTGGCATATTTTCGCTGAAATCGGTTTCTGCAAAATGTTTGTCCATTTTATTTGCTCCTTTTAACAAACTTTCAAAATTATTGTAACCAACAGCGCAGCAAATTGAAAGACCAACGGCGCTCCAAAGTGAAAAGCGCCCACCAACCCAATCCCAAAGCGGAAAGATATTTTCTCCGGCAATTCCGTAATTTTTTACAGCTTCCAAGTTTGTTGAAACGGCTACAAAATGTTTTGCGATGTCTTTATTTTCAGCTCTTTCTAAAAACCAACTTCTTACTGTATTAGCATTTGTAAGTGTTTCCTGCGTTGTAAAGGTTTTTGAAACGATTATAAAAAGCGTAGTTTCCCTATCTAAATCCTTTATAGTTTCCATAACGTGGTCGCCATCTACGTTTGAAATATAATGAACGTTTAAATGATTTTTATAAAATTTTAAAGATTCAGTAACCATATCGGGTCCTAAATCGCTTCCGCCAATACCAATGTTTACAATAGTTTCAATTGGTTTTCCTGAATAACCTTTCCAATTCCCGATTACTATATCCGTTGAAAAAGATTTCATTTGTTGAAGTGTTTTTTTCACTTCAGGTTTCATATTATCAAAATCCCTTAATGCAGTATGCAAAACTTGCCTGTCCTCGGTTTCGTTGATATTTTCGCCGTTAAATTGCGCCTTTATTGCTTCTTTTAGTTTGCAATCTTCAGCTAAATTAAATAGTAATTTCAGCGTTTTATCTGTAATTCTGTTTTTTGAATAATCCAAGTAAAAATCATCCCATTCAATTATCAAACTATCAGCTCTTCCGGAATTTTCTTCAAAATAAAGTTGCATTTTATCATCTTTAATTTCTTGATAATGAGCTTCTAAATTTTTCCAAGCTTTTGTTGAAGTGGGATTTACTTTTGGGAACATTTTTTATAATTGAAATTTAAAATATCTATTTTATGAAATATTTATTGAGAAAATACTACTTAAAGCTTGTTCAACTTATAATATTCAATCAACCCATCAATGGGTCTTCTTACTATATTTCCTAACTCAAGTTGATACGGTTTCATACAATCCCGAATTATATCTTCAGAAAAATGTGCGATACTTCCTATGAAATGGATTGGTACATTTTGCGCTTCTTTATAACATAAAATTCTATTTTCAATAAAATTTTTCATTCCCTCGCTAAGCAATTTATAAAAATAGCCATTAACTTCCATCGTTGTATCCTCTGGTGTTGTTGAAGTAAAAATAAATTCAGCAAAAGAAGCCAAATACGTATTTGGATTTGGTTTTTTGTAGAGATTCATTTTTATGGTGTCCGGCTCAAGATCAAATCTTTCTTCAAATTTTTTAACTAAACTATTGGGCATTTTGTTGTAAAAATAATCCCTAATCAATCTCTTTCCAAAGTAATTACCACTAGCTTCATCCATTAAAATAAAACCTAAAGAAGCAACTAATGAATGAATTTCTTTCCCATCAAAATAACAACTATTACTTCCGGTACCAAGAATACAAACAATGCCAGGTTGCGTTGTTGCTGCGTAAACGGCAGCTTGCATGTCTTCCATCACTGTTACTTTGGCAGCAGTAAATAATTGACCGATTACGGCAGTTAAAATATTTTTCGGCGTAAGCGTACCGCATCCGGCACCATAAAAATCTACGATTTCAACTTTCTCAAAAATTGAACTTAGATCTTTATTCTCTTTAATGCGAAAAAATAATTCATCTTGTGGTATTACAGCTGGGTTTAAACCTTGTGTTCTCGTTTTAAGTAGAACTTCTCCGTTACTATCTAAAAGAACCCAGTCGCATTTTGTACTACCAC
>JBBSOK010000043.1:0-22229 GCA_038259825.1 Flavobacteriales bacterium | reverse complement strand
GTTGTCTTTTTCTTCAGCAATTTCTGGGCTCCAACCATTTGCATCTATTGAAAATGTTGCCAATTTGCTCGCCGAAACCCCAAGCAAAGCTAAACAGCCGTTGTAGCGTTTAACCAAACTTCCGTTTACGCTTACAAGGCCATTGCCAAATAATCCTGCTTGTTTTAATTTATCCAAATTTGTACTTACTTATTATAATTTCTAACCCTATTCTTCGGTGTCTGAGTGTTTTGAAAGCCTCAAAACTTTTTAATGATATTTACAATTAAAGCTTGCTTTCAAAATGTACCGAAGACCTATCACTCAAATTCTTTCCTCGCCGCTAATTGAACTTTCATATCTGCAACCCTGTTATCAACTTGTCTTTTAAAATCTGTATCTGCAATTGTGGCGACGTTATCTAAATATCGAACAACTTCTTGTCTTCTAATATCACTAAAACTTAGCCCTTTCATATTCTGCTTCATTAATTCTTGAAGCATTGCAAATTTTGTATCGTAATCTTTTTTGAAATATAATGTTGGATCTTCAAACCAATCTTTTGGTAGGTCAAAATCTGATAACCGCAACGAAATAGCACTTTGAATGTTTCTAATATCTCTTGAAGAGAAAAATGCAAACTCTTTTTGAATGTTTTTATACAATTGAGCATAAAACAAGTGTTGATTAGTGTCGTATAGTTTTTCGGTCTTATCGTAAATTTCTAAAACTTTAGCCTCAGTAGGTTTTTCACTTTGATTTAAAATTTCACCCAAATTTTGAACCAGTCCTTGATCGCTTAAAAAAGTATATTGTTCAGGATTTGTCATTTTTACAAAGTCGGGTATTGTCTTTTCAAACTTTCGCCACCACAGATAATCTTGGTCAATAAAATCAGGAATTGTCTGTGCGCCGTCAATCTTAAATCTACCTTGAACGCGGCTAATTACAGCTTTATCCAGCATTTCTGGCAAGTTTGTAAAAAGACCGATACTACTGTTGCCATAATTTATTGCGTAAGCACCTTCCGTATATCGTAAGAAAACTCCAATGACCTCTTTGACACCAGCCGAAACACCTTGTGTGGTTCTTTCCTGCAAATTATTTTCAGCATCATCAATTGGTGCGAAAATCAGTTTTGATGGATCACTCAGTGGTTTCATCCATTGTACCATTTTTTCGGCGCTACCACCTTGAAAAGTTGATATTAATGTATCTGGCATTGGATGGAAAAGAAATGGAATATCCAAATTGTCACAATGCATTTTTAATCGTGTAGCAATTGCAGCAATCAGCATACTTTTTCCCGTTCCTGGAATACCGTAACCCATAAAAACGGGCATGAAACCACCAAGTTCTTGAAATGGATTTTTCTTTGCCGTAAAATCATAGCTTAACATTCTTTCAGTTAACCTTCGCGCAAAGTGTTTGGCATCACGGTTTCCGACTATTTCTTCAAACTGTATTTTATTGAATTCAACGCTTTTTGCGGTGCCTTCCATTGTATTTTCCCATCCAGAAATAGCAAATTCGCTTTTTTCAAGTTTATAGGTTCTGTCTGTAATTGTTTCGGTGAAATCTAAGGCTGCAATACGCATTTGGATTTCAGCAATAATTGCTTCAAAAAATACAACGCTAAATACCGCTACATCTTCATCGCTTGTAATAATTTCTGGATGATTCAAGTATTTATCGAAGTAGAAAAGCATACACGAAATACCTTTAAGCGGACTCATTAATGAGATTTCTGGAATGCCGGCAAATTTGTTTTTCATTACCGCCAAATCATCCGAAATGCTAGGTTTTAAATCGTATAAAATTCTGTAAGCGCAACCGTAAAGCATAAATGCCGTGGCCGTTTGTTGCTTGCTATCAAATTCCTTACGTTGGCTGGCATCCAAAGTTGAAAGTCTTTCGCTTAAGCCTGAAAGTCCCGAAGCATCAGCATAACTATCGCGCAACCAAATTGCCATCGTCAAACCTTCCTGTACAGCTAACAGAGATTGATTCAAACGCACTGGAATGGCAACGGAATCCGGCAATAACTTTTTTTTGAGAGATAAAATGGTTTGTGAAATTGAAATAACTTCATTGGAAGCCGTTCCATTTGCTTTTGCCAAATACATCATTATCGATGTGTCAGGTACATTTTTATCTCTGCTTTTTGCTTTATTACCTTGTTCCCATTGTATGCCTTTTAAATAGGAAGTTGCCTCATCTCGAAGTGCTTCTAGTTCGGAAAGTTTTATGGGAAATGTACTGTTGTGTTCCATTAAGTAAGTTTTAATTCAGGGATTTCAATTGGGTCTCGCGTTAATGAATTCAATGTTTCTGGTATTTTATCATATAATAATTGCATTACACGATGTGAAGTAAATAAATACTTTTGCGGTTTTTTTCTTTCCCAAATTTGCAGTTGCTGTTTGTTAAAAATAGTACCTTCACTAAAATTGCCACTACTGTATATTTCATCAATTGAAAGTGACATTGCGTGAGCGGCGATGTTTAATGTTTTATCTACAATTCCTTTCAAAAGAAAATGTGTAATTTCTAGTTCATCTTTCGCAAAAACGCTGTGCAAAGGACCAAAATCTATAACGCGTAATTTTTTTGGTAGCATTTTAGGTAACTTTTTATCGATTGCATACGCCATCATATCCAAGCTCATATTCCTATCTGCCACTGTTTCTAGAACTTCGTAAATTTTTGAAGTGTACTCATCAAGTGTTTCTTTATATAAATCGAAATAAAGAAAACAGATAAAAGCGCGGTTATGTGAAATGTCGTAAAAACTCCAACTAACCATATATTCGCCTTCACTTTTGTTTATGTTGGTAATAATTTTACCTTGAATAAAACGCCTGAAAATATAATTTTGTTCAACCGAAGTGTAGTAAATAATGGAAGCCGCTTGCTGTAATTTTCTTTCTGAAATGGGTTGTCGATCCTTTAACAGCGTTTCCAAAAATTCTTTTTTAACTGAACCAATTTCAGGTAATTTATTTAAATGTTCGCGTTTTAAACTTAAATCGTTAATGAGGTATCTAAATTCTAAATAATTAGGGAAGCCAGATTCAGTAAGATCCACTCGCATTTTTTCTTCATCATCAAACAAATATTTTATCCTAAATGCTTCAAGTGAATAGGTGAGAAGATCGCAATATTGCTTGATGAAAGTAACTTCAATTTCACTACAAATATCCTTATTTGCCAACGCTTCCTGAAGATTTTTAAACGCGTGGTTTACAATCTTAAAGTAAACTTTATACTGATTCTTTGTTTCAAGAATAGCACTGTCTAAAGGGGTTACAATGGAATTAATGGACATATTTTTAATTAATCGTTTAATCTCTAGTCAGTAATCGTAAAAAATAGATTTTAGACGTGAGATAAGAGATTTATCACAAATTTTATTTATAATTTTAAAATACGGTAGAATAGTTTACTTGCGATTTTATACGTTAATTATTTTAATCTTTATTACACGTAAAGTATAGCTAAGATTTCAATACTTATAAAATTTGCTTTCATTACAATCTAACTTTTGCTTCATTACGTAAGACTAGCTAAGCAAATCGTCCGCGGCATTAGGCTTTGGCTTTTGTGGTGCTGGGTTATCATTGTTTCCTGAAGGAGCATTAGCATCGGTTGCGTAGTATTCTTCAAAAATTTCTTTCATGTCTATACCATAGCGGTTGGCAAAGTTTTTCTGAATTTCACCATCCTTTTTACGAATTTCCTGTAAAGATTCAGCGTAGCTGCTATAAACACCTTGCATAACTTTTTCGTGAACTGGGATATTATCCATCATCTCCTGTCTTGCTTTTGCACTTGCAGAATGCATAGAGGCAAGGGTTGCGCCAATATGCTCGTCAGTTTTTACACCTAAATGTTCCAAAATTGCAGCAAATTCTTGATCTGTTCTTGCTTTTAAGGCAACTACATAGCCGTCATAATATTTAAGACGCTCATCTGTGTCACTTTTTAGTTTTGCCCTGTGCGTTTGTAGATTGCTGCGCAAAGATGTTAAAACCTTAATGGTAAGATTATGTTTTTGAACAAAACTATCTTTACTTGCAGCCAAAGTTGTGTATGCATTTTTAAGACCTTCCAATTCCTCAACTTCTTGTTCTATAGTTGTAACCTTTCCAATAGCCTCACTGTAAGCTGGAGATTGTTTATCACTTATTTCTTCTAAAGCTTGTCTAGCTTGCTTTAAGAGTGCATATTGTTGTTCGAGTTTAACTTCGGTTTCTTTTTTCTTTTCTAAGGATTTTGTGTGGTTTTTACTGGCTTCAACAATTGCAACTTGCAACTTATCTTCAACTTCCTTGATTTCAATTTCACGATTCTTTAATCTATCTACAGCCGCCTGACTTTTATATGAAAGCTCGTTAAGTAATGTTTGTACATCCGCACTTTCAATACGTGTTTGGAACATTTGTTTTGCTTTAAGATCCGCACCGTCACGGGTTTTTTGTGCAGCAACAAGCTCTTCTTCTTTCTTTTTGATTCTTGCTTTACGTCCCCAAAGATTATTCCACCAAGAGTCTGCAACTTTTTCGGCATCCTCAAGTTCTATTTTGGCGCGCTCAAGATCTTTCGCAGCTTGGTCTATAACCTTTTGTTCAGCTGGATTTAGAGTGCTGAATTTTTCAAAAACAATGCCTACTTCATCTTGATAATCGGTAAGATCCTTGATGGCATCCAACAAATTACCTCTGTCTTTTTCGGCCATTCCAACAACATCATCTAGGGTTGCATTTAGAATTCGCTGGCGAACTTCGGGGTCATCTTCCTGCGCCAATTTACTCTTCATTTGGTCTACAGCCTTCCCCCAGTTTACATCAACTTTTGCGTTTGCGGTATTTTTATCGGTTTCTAATAAATCAAAATCGTCAGCCATTTTTGGTGTTTTTTAGGTTTGTATAGTATAGAATTTGGATGCTCAATGTCGGAAAAAAAAATGATTTTTAAAACCAAACTATTTAAAGCTTTGGTTATTTGTTGTTGAATTTGATTGATTGTTACAATATTAAATGCAAAAAGCCCGGAAAAAATTTCCAGGCTTTTGTTTTATATATAGTGTTTAAAATAGTTAATCTCTTAATAAACCGCGAGATATTACAATTTTCTGAATCTCCGAAGTTCCTTCGTAAATCTGTGTAATTTTTGCATCCCGCATCATACGCTCTACGTGGTATTCTTTTACAAATCCGTTACCGCCGTGCACTTGTACAGCTTCAACCGAAACATCCATTGCTACTTGACTAGCATACAATTTAGCCATTGCGCCGCTCATATCGTAATTGTTGCCGTTGTCTTTATCCCAAGCGGATTTCATTACTAACATTCTTGCAGCTTCAATACTTGTGTGCATATCGGCAAGTTTAAAAGCAATTGCTTGATGATTGCAGATTTCCGTGCCAAACGTTTTGCGCTGTTTGCTGTAATCGCGGGCAAGCTCATATGCGCCACCGGCAATACCCAAAGCTTGAGCTGCTATACCAATACGGCCGCCAGCTAGGGTTTTCATTGCAAATGTGAAACCGAAACCGTCTTCACCAATTCTATTTTCTTTTGGTACCTTTACGTCATTGAAATTTAAAGTATGTGTATCGCTACCACGAATCCCCAATTTATCTTCTTTTGGGCCAACTTCAAAACCTTCCCATGTTTTTTCAACAATAAATGCGTTGATACCTTTATGTTTTTTCTCTTTATGTGTTTGTGCAATAACCAAATAATAATCTGCACTACCACCATTAGTAATCCAGTTTTTGGTTCCATTTAGGATGTAGTGATCACCCATGTCTATTGCGGTTGTGCGTTGTTCTGTCGCATCACTACCTGCTTCAGGCTCGCTAAGGCAAAATGCGCCAATACTTTCGCCCGTTGCTAATTTTCTAAGATATTTTTCTTTCTGGGCCTCGGAGCCGTATGCTTCAATTCCGTAGCATACTAAACTATTGTTTACGGAAACAATTACAGAACAAGATGCATCTATTTTACTAAGCTCTTCAACTACAATTGCATACGCAGCCGTATCCATACCGCCGCCGCCATATTTAGGGTCTACCATCATTCCCATAAAGCCAAGTTCGCCCATTTTTTTAACCTGTTCTTTTGGAAATTCTTGTTTGTTATCACGTTCAATAACACCTGGTAATAATTCGTTTTTTGCAAAATCGCGTGCTGCGTCGCGAATCATAATGTGTTCTTCAGAAAGGCTAAAATCCATAGTCGAAATTTTTTTATTGTAAGAAATTTTCTAAGCTTGGCAAAGGTAACTAAATAATAAAAGTTAGGCACATTTTTAGGAAAGGCAAAATATATATGATTTTGAATTAATTTTTAAAATCAACTAAACTTTATTTTATAATTAAGTTTGTAAAATCTGAAAGAATTCTACCTTTAAATATAATTAACAGCTACAGTTTTGAAAAAAGAAAAGTATCACATAATAGGAGTAATGAGCGGAACATCCCTTGATGGGATTGATTTGGCTGAGGTAGTATTTGAGGTTACACCACATAATAAATGGACTTTTAGAATACTAAATGCGGAAACAACATCATATTCAGAATATTGGCACAAAACTTTAGCTGAAGGGATTAATTATTCTTCCGAAAAACTTGAAAAATTAGATTTCAAGTACACAGAATTATTGGCTGACGTTATTAATAAATTCATCAAAAAGCATCAAGTTTCACAGTTAGATGCGGTTTGTAGTCATGGTCATACTATTTTACATCAACCAGAAAAAGGCTTTACATTTCAAATTGGCAATCTACCAAAAATTGCAAAACTGATTAATCAAAAAGTTGTTTGTGATTTTCGTGTAGATAATGTAAAACTTGGCGGACAAGGTGCACCTCTTGTTCCAATAGGAGATAGATTACTTTTCAGTGAATACGATTATTGCTTAAACCTTGGTGGTTTTGCCAATGTTTCTTCAGAAGTTAATGGGAAAAGAATTGCTTATGATATTTGTCCGGTTAACATCGTTCTTAATAAATACGCCGAAAAGTTGGGCAAAAAATATGATGAAGATGGAAAATTTGCAGCTTCTGGAGATGTAAATTCTGATTTGCTTTCAGAATTAAACTCACTTTCATATTACACTCAAAAGCCGCCAAAATCTTTGGGATTGGAATGGGTAAATTCAACAATACTTCCAATTTTAAAATCTTTCAAAATACCTTCTGAAGATATTTTGGCAACATTTACGGAGCACGTTGCTGTTCAACTTTCAAATCAGTTTATAGAAGAAAGTACTGTTTTAATTACTGGCGGTGGCGCATTTAATAGACATTTAATTGAAAGACTTGCAACACTTTCAAAATTAAAATTGGCTATTACTTCCGAAGAAATTATTAATTATAAAGAAGCGTTGGTTTTTGGATTGCTAGGTGTGCTAAAATTGCGTGATGAGGTAAATTGTTTGGCGAGCGTTACAGGTGCTAGTAAAGACCACAGTTCCGGAAAATTATATTTTTGATTTCTAAAATAGTATTTAATAGTTGAGTTTCTTTAACTCTAAATAAGTACAGCTTTAAATAGTTCATTGATATTTAAACTTGCAAGAAATTTATCCGAAAATAAATCTAAAGCCAAAACAAGTTTTTTATATTTGTCGCAGTACTTTCAAAATATAGATTTTACGACAGATAAGCCAACCAATGAAGCAACTTTTAAAGAAATACGAAGAAAAAGAACCAGAAATTGTTTTTCATTGGAATGATCCTGAAACAGATGCAGAAGGTTGGACGGTAATTAATTCACTTCGTGGCGGTGCTGCTGGTGGTGGTACTAGAATGCGTAAAGGTTTGGATATAAATGAAGTACTAAGTCTTGCAAAGACAATGGAGGTAAAATTCACTGTTTCTGGTCCGGCAATTGGCGGAGCAAAAAGTGGAATTAATTTTGATCCACAAGATCCAAGAAAAAAAGGTGTTTTGGAGCGCTGGTACAAAGCAGTTTCTCCTTTATTAAAAGCATATTACGGTACTGGTGGCGATTTGAATGTGGATGAAATACACGAAGTAATTCCTATTACCGAGGAAAGTGGTGTTTGGCATCCGCAAGAAGGTGTTTTTAACGGACATTTTTCTCCGACAGAAGCAGATAAAATAAATCGTATTGGGCAACTTCGCCAAGGGGTGATAAAGGTGTTGGAAAACGTCAACTTTTCGCCCGATGTTTCAAGAAAATATACTGTGGCCGATATGATTACAGGCTACGGTGTTGCTGAAGCTGCGAAACATTATTACGATATTTACGGTGGCAGTATTGAGGGGAAACGTGCAATTGTGCAAGGTTTTGGAAATGTTGGGGCAGCAGCTGCTTACTATCTTTCACAGATGGGAGCCAAAATTGTTGGAATTATAGATCGTGACGGAGGGATAATAAATAAAGAAGGTTTTGTTTTTGAAGAAATAAAAGAGTTATTTCTTAAAAAGAATGGCAATACGTTGGTGTCTGAAAATATGATGCCTTTTGCTGAAATAAATGAAAAAATTTGGACGTTAGAAACTGAAATATTTGCACCATGTGCAGCATCTAGATTAATTACAAAAGAACAGATTTCAGCAATGATAAAAACAGGTCTTGAAGTAATTAGCTGTGGTGCAAATGTTCCATTTGCCGATAAAGAAATTTTCTTTGGACCAATTATGGAATTTACCGATGAGCGCGTAAGTTTAATTCCTGATTTTATAAGCAATTGTGGTATGGCTAGGGTTTTTGCCTATTTTATGGAGCGCAAAGTGCAGATGACTGATGAAGCTATTTTTAATGATACAAGTATGACTATTAAAAATGCAATTCAAAATACCTTTAATAATAATAGTACTAAAACTAATATAAGTAAAACAGCGTTTGAAATTGCTTTAAAGCAATTAGTATAAAATATAAAATCCCAATCCTATGGCTTCAATAATTATCCTTATTTTTATTATCGGGTATCTCTCAATTACATTAGAGCATCCATTAAAACTAGACAAAACTGTTCCAGCACTTATAATGTCATCGCTGATTTGGGCAGTCCTAGCCATCGGTTTTCACGCTGGATGGTTTAATGTTGTTAATACTGAAGATCAAGTCTTTAGTTATTTGTCTGGTGGTGAAGTTGCAATGGAAGGATTTGAGGGCACGCTTTTGCACCACTTAGGAAAAACGGCGGAAATTTTAATATTTCTTATAGGCGCAATGACCATTGTTGAAATAATTGATTTACACCGAGGTTTTGAAATTTTAAAGGGTCTTGTAAAGACAAGAAGCAAGCGCAAATTATTATGGATTATTGGGATATTAGCTTTTTTCCTTTCTGCAATTATCGACAACCTTACAGCTACAATTGTACTTATTACTTTACTTAGAAAACTTATACATAAAAGAGAAGATCGTTTATGGTACGCTGCGTTGGTAGTAATTGCTGCAAATGCAGGTGGCGCTTGGTCTCCAATTGGTGATGTAACTACTACAATGCTTTGGATAGCGAAAAATGTAACGGCAGGAGGATTAATTGAATTTGTGGTGTTACCTTCCGTTGCTTGTTTTGTTGTCCCGTTTGTTATAGCAAGTTATATGCCTGCGTTTAGAGGAGAAATAGATATGGCAGACAGCGAGGAAGACTCGGCAGATGAAAAATTATTAAGCAGTAAAACAATGCTTATTTTAGGATTGGCAATGATTGTGTCAGTTCCAGTTTTTAAAACGCTTACACATTTACCTCCATATATGGGAATGATGTTGGCACTGGGCGTTGTTTGGTTGGTTTCAGAATACATTCATCCGGAGGAAGACTTCACCAAAGAGCGTAAACATTTATATTCAGCTCATAAAGCATTATCTAGAATTGAAATTTCAAGTATTCTATTTT
The DNA here is from genome assembly GCA_038259825.1 of Flavobacteriales bacterium. Classification (GTDB taxonomy): domain Bacteria; phylum Bacteroidota; class Bacteroidia; order Flavobacteriales; family Flavobacteriaceae; genus JBBSOK01. The sequence continues at coordinate 12,367 of JBBSOK010000043.1, read as the reverse complement.
TCTTAGGAATTTTAATGGCAGTTGCTGGTTTAGAAGCTTTAGTTTTTGGGTCCATTAATGGTGAAGAGGTTGGAACGCTTAGGTATTTAGCTGAATTGTTGCAAAATGCTATTCCTAATCAAGATGTGGTTGTTATCCTACTTGGTATACTTTCAGCGATTATAGATAATGTACCGCTGGTAGCAGCCTCAATGGGTATGTATGATGCCCCAACCGATGCCGTTCTTTGGCATTTTATTGCATATTCAGCCGGAACTGGTGGAAGTATGTTAATTATCGGTTCTGCTGCAGGTGTTGCTGCAATGGGAATGGAGCGAATAGACTTTATCTGGTACTTGAAAAAAATAACTTGGCTCGCATTTCTTGGTTTCATCGTAGGTGCAGGAGTCTTTTTACTTTTTGAAAGAGTTATATTTCACCACGTATAACAATTTACTACAATCAACATCGTTATCTTTTAAAACCTAACAATTAATATGATCAACTTTTTAATACAAGAAGGTGCGGATACAACTGCAACTAATTCAGCTTTGCAAGAAATTGAACCTGTAGTTCAAGAAAAGACACTTTCAATAATGGATTTGCTAATGGACGGCGGTCTTGCTGGACAAATAATAATAGCAGTTCTTTTCGTGCTACTTTTTGTGGCTGTTTACATTTATTTTGAAAGACTATTTGCCATCCGTGCTGCTACAAAGATGGATGATGGTTTTATGCTTCAAATAAAGGATCATGTTTCTAGTGGAAATTTACAAGCAGCAAAAATACTTTGCGCACAAAATAAAACACCAGTTTCTAACCTTACCAGTAAAGGAATTTCACGAATAGGAAGTCCGTTGGAAGACATAAATACCGCAATTGAAAACGCAGGAAAACTTGAAGTTTACAGGCTTGAAAAAAATGTAAGTGTTCTGGCAACAATTGCAGGTGCCGCACCTATGATTGGTTTCTTGGGCACGGTAATAGGAATGGTTTTGGCATTTCACGAACTTGCTACAAGCAGTGGTCAAGCTGAAATGGGAAGTCTTGCTGAAGGTATTTATACTGCAATGACAACAACTGTTGCAGGTTTAATTGTTGGTATTATAGCTTATATGGGATACAATCACTTAGTTGTAAAAACAGATAAGGTTGTGCACCAAATGGAGGCTACTGCTGTCGATTTCTTGGATCTTTTAAACGAACCAGCGTAATATGAATTTACGAGGAAGAAATAAAGTAAGTGCAGAATTTAGCATGAGCTCGATGACGGATATCGTGTTTTTGCTATTGGTATTCTTTTTACTTACATCTCCGGCAATTACGCCAGACGCCCTAGATTTAATTTTACCAAAAGCAAAAGGAAAAACTAGTAATGTTCAAAAAGCATCTGTAAGTATAACAAAAGACCGCGCTTTTTATGTAGATAAAGAACGCGTAAGCGAGTATGGAATTGAAGAAGCTCTGAAAACGGCGTTATCAGGACAAGAAGAACCAACAGTAATTTTAAGAGCTGAAGAAGGCGTTCCAATTGAAGATGCTGTTTTGGTGATGGATATAGCTAACCGAAACAATTTTAAAGTTGTTCTTGCTGTACGACCGAATTAATTTTCATTCTAAGTTTTAGTTCGATATAATTGAAATTTTGCTGATTTAAATGAAATGTGAATTTCTATACTCATAACCCATTAACGAATCCCTCATCCCAATTCCCGAATGCCTTACTTGGATACCGAACATAAAAAAAAGAGTATGACCATCACCGTAGTTTTACACGTGATACTTGTCATATTGCTTTTCTTTTTTGGAATGAAATATTTAGATCCACCAATTGAAGAAGGAATCGCAATTAATTTTGGAACAACCGAAGTAGGTAGCGGGAAAATCCAACCAACTGAAAAAATTCAATCTGCTCCAAAACAAAATAATCCTGAGCCAGTTTCACAACCAAAATCTGAAATTAAAGGAGAAGTAGTTACACAGGATAATGAAGATGCTCCAGTTATTAAGAAAGAAAAAGCTGTTAAAGAGCAAAAAGAAACTCCTGTTAAAGAGCAGCCTAAAAAGGAAACAAAAAAACCAGATCCAAGGCCGGATAAATCTACAAGCGATGCGCTTTCAAGTTTAATTAATGGGCCTAAAAGCGACGGAACTGCAAAAGGTGGGGAAGGTAATGATGATAAGGCAGGAGATAAAGGCGATCCAAATGGTGATCCAAATGCTAAAAGTTATTATGGCACAGGAAAAGGAATTGATGGTGATGGAAACTATCAACTTGGCGGAAGAAAAGCACTAAACAAAGAAAAGTATACACAAGATTGTAATGAAGCTGGGATTGTAGTTGTAAGTATCGAAGTAGACCGAAATGGAAAGGTAATAAGCGCAACGCCAGGTGTTCGCGGTACTACAAATAATTCGAAATGCTTAACAGAACCTGCAAAACGAGCTGCTTTGGCAACCAAATTTAACTCTGATGATAATGCGCCAATAAAACAAATTGGTAAGATTGTTTATCGATTTAAACTTTCTGAATAATTGAAAGTGTTGCTTTCCTTTTATTTAAGCATCAACAAATATCTTCAATTTACTTATATTTATGGCTAAATAAATATTGCCATGCTTCGAAATTTACTCTCTTTATTCATAATTTTATTTCTACTTAGTTGTAATAATTCAACAAAAAAGAGCGAAGCAGAAGCTTTTTTAAAAACGATTCCTGGCGACTACATGTTTATGCAGCGAGCATATCCAACGGGAACCATAAAGGATAATGCAGTTAAGGAAGCTATCCAGTGGAAAAAGAATCTAAATAGAAACGTATCCCAAAATGAGCCTTGGGAATTTGCTGGGCCTTTCAATATTGGTGGGCGTATTACGGATATCCATATTCCAAGTACTCAATCGCAAACCTATTACGTAGGCGCGGCTTCTGGCGGAATTTTTAAATCTATAAACGCCGGTGCCGATTGGCTTCCTATTTTTGACGATCAAGATGCCTTGGCAATTGGTGATATTGAAACTTCGAATACAGATAATAATTTGGTTTGGGTTGGTACTGGTGAGCCAAATGGCGGAGGCGGATCATTAACCTATAGCGGTGACGGAATTTATAAAAGTAACAATGCCGGCGAAACTTGGGAAAATAAAGGATTAGAAAATGTAGGTAGCATTGCCAAAGTTGTGATAGACCCAAATAACGATAACATAGTTTTTGCAGGCGCTATGGGCCCATTATTCAGAAATGATGCAAATAGAGGGGTTTATAGAACTATAGATGGAGGAACAAATTGGGAAAAAGTACTCTTCATAAATGACCAAACGGGTATTGCAGATATGGCAATTCACCCTACAAATAGTAATATAATTTATGCCACAAGTTGGGAACGCATACGTAGACCAGATTTTAATCAATATGGTGGTGCGTCATCTAACGTTTATAAATCTACCGATGGCGGCACAACGTGGACTATAATTTCCAATGGTTTGCCAACTTCGCCTTCACAAAAAGGCAGAATAAGTATCGATATTTCGCAAAGCAATCCAAATGTTTTATATGCGCAATACTGTGATGCCTCTGGCGGTTTGCAAGGTGTATACAAAACTATAAATGAGGGTGATTCTTGGGTGGCGGTAAATTCTAACCAATTAACGAATGTTGGATTTAACTATTGGTTTGGTGGCATTTTTATTGATCCAACCAATGAAGATACAATTTATTATGTGGGATTTACAGTGCAAAAGTCAACAAATGGTGGTGCAAGTTGGCAAGATGCTTTTCCAAATGTTCACGTAGATCAACACGCATTGGCTTTTAATAATTCTGTTAGTGGTGAGGTTTTACTTGGCAATGATGGTGGTTTTTATAAAAGCACGAATAATGGGAATTCATCTACAAAATCACTTAATCTTCCAATTACTCAATTGTATCGTGTCTTTGTAGACGAGCAAAACGAAAACAGTATTATTGCAGGCGCACAAGATAATAGTACTGTTAGAACGCGTACAGAAAATACTACAAATTGGAATATAATTTATGGAGGCGATGGCTTTCAACCTTTAATAGATCCACAGAATAGCAATATAATATATGCGCTATCGCAATATGGAAACCTAGGAAAATCTACCAATAGCGGAAATTCTTTTTTTAATGCAACCAATGGCATTTCAAATGGTGATGAAAAAAATTGGGATACGCCAATACTTTTTGACCCAAGCAATTCACAAATTTTGTATTACGGCGCAAACAAGGTTTATAAAAGTACAAACGCCGCAGGAAGTTGGTCGGCTATTTCACCAGATTTAACCAATGGACCTTACAGCGGCAATTTGGTTTTCGGAACAATTGTTAGTATTGATGTTTCTCCGTTAAATTCTGATCTAATTTATGCGGGAACAGACGATGGTAATATTTGGGCAACACAAAATGGAGGTGCAAATTGGGAATTGCTTTCGGGTAATTTACCAAACCGCTGGGTTACCAAAGTTTACGCTTCACCAAACGACATAAATACTGTTTACGCAACATTTTCAGGTTATCGTTATGGCGAGGATAACGGCCACGTTTATAAAAGTATAGACGCAGGTATAAATTGGTTCGACATTTCACAAAACCTGCCAGATATTCCCGTGAATGATGTAATAAGAGACAGCTTTGGAAACCTTTATATCGCTACAGATGTTGGAGTTTTGGCAACTAAAGATGAAGGCGCAAATTGGCAAGCTTTAGATAATGAAATGCCGTCGGTTGTTGTAACGGATTTATTCTTGCATCAAAATTCGCAGCAACTTTTTGCCGCTACCTTTGGCCGCTCCATCTATAAATTAGATGTTTCATCAAATATTCTTTCGGTTGAAACAAATTCTATTTCTTCTGAAGTAAAAATGTATCCAAATCCTGCCTCAGAATTTGTAACAATTCAATTTAAAAATTCTTCGGAACAAAAAATAGAACTGTATAATATTGAAGGAAAATTAATTTTGAAAAAAACAATTGAAGCAAATTTAAATTCAATTCAACTTTCATTAAATGGCATAAAAAGCGGAGTTTATTTTGTTTCGATAAAAGAAGGACAGAATCTCACTACCAAAAAATTGATTATTAAATAAATAATTTTCAGCTATTAACTACAACGAAACTATAAATTGGCTTTTTGCACAATTGCCAATGTACCAGCGGGTAGGGCAAGCAGCCTACAAAGCAGATTTAAATAATACAATTAAGCTTGCCAAATATCTTGGTGAGCCGCAAAACTCTTTTAAAAGTGTGCACGTGGCAGGTACCAATGGTAAAGGCTCTACAAGCCATATGCTGGCTTCCATTTTTCAGGAAGCTGGTTATAAGGTTGGCCTTTACACATCTCCACATCTAAAAGATTTTCGGGAACGTATTAAAATTAACGGGAAAATGATTCCAAAGAAAACTGTGTCTGCTTTCCTGGCAAAGCACAAAATATTCTTTGAAGAAAACGCGCTGTCTTTTTTTGAAATGACAGTGGGTTTGGCATTTGATTATTTTAGAAATGAAAAAGTAGATATTGCTATAATCGAAGTTGGAATGGGTGGAAGGCTGGATAGTACAAACATAATTTCACCAGAAGTTTCTGTAATTACCAATATTGGCTTGGACCACACAAAGTTTTTAGGAAATACCTTACCAGAAATAGCAATTGAAAAAGCCGGAATTATCAAGCCGAATGTTCCAATTGTTATCGGTGAAAAGCAGAAGGAAACCAGTGATGTTTTTATGATTAATGCGGCAAAAAATAATGCTAAACTATTATTCGCTGATGATTCTAAAGTAAAAAAATATGAAAGTGATTTAAAAGGTAATTACCAAAAACACAACAAAAAAACTGTAGTCGCAGCCATTAAAATTTTAAAAGAAAAAGGCTGGGAAATTTCTGAAACTAATATTGAAAAAGGTATTTTAAATACAATTTCAAATACAGGTTTAATGGGAAGATGGCAGATATTACGTGACAATCCAAAAGTTATTTGTGATACAGCCCACAATAAAGAGGGGCTTCAATTTGTGATGAAGCAATTAAAAGAACAAAAATTTGAAAAATTGCATATTGTCTTAGGCGTTTTGAACGATAAGGATCTATCCACAATCTTACCATTGTTTCCAAAAGAAGCTATTTATTATTTCTGTAAACCAGATATTCCACGCGGTATGGATGCCTCTGTTCTGGCAGAAAATGCCGCTTTAAACCAATTAAATGGCGAATTATATTTATCTGTTAAAATGGCATTTAAAGATGCGGTGAGAAGGGCTGATAAATCAGATTTAGTCTTTGTTGGTGGTAGTACATTTGTTGTTGCAGAAGTTTTGTAATTTTTTTTAAATAATGTTTGGTTAATTTAAAAACTAACTTATATTTGCATCCTCTTAATAATTAGAGGGCGATTAGCTCAGCTGGTTCAGAGCACCTCGTTTACACCGAGGGGGTCGGGGGTTCGAACCCCTCATCGCCCACAACTTTAAAACCCAAAGATTTATCTTTGGGTTTTTTTATTGGTTAATTTCAACTTGGCTCTAATTCTACGAAAATATGTATCGTATATTCGCTGTAGGATTTGAAAATAATAACCTAAAGAAATAATCAATTTGAATATATTCTACAGAAATATAATTGTTAATGCTGTAAAAAAACGTTACAAAAAAACAGTAGCTACCGGCAAAGGCAATCCCAAAGAATTTAAGCGAAAAATAAAGAATTATGAGGTTGAGCTTAAGCATGAGGTTGTAGATATTTCCTATCTGTTAATAGGTGTGGTTGCAGCATCTTTTGGATTAAAAGGGTTTTTAATGCCGAGCGGCTTTTTGGATGGTGGTGTAACTGGTATTTCACTTATGGTTAATGAATTGACCGAATTTCCTTTTGCAATTGCACTTGTTCTTTTCAATTTACCATTTATCATTCTTGCATATAGTGCAATTGGAAAGCGTTTTGCGATAAAAAGCGTAATTGGTATTATTCTACTATCATTGGCTGTAGCATTTATACCCTACCCACAAATAACGGCAGATGCACTTTTAATTGCTGCATTTGGCGGATTGTTTTTAGGATTAGGAATAGGTATGGCTATTAGAGGTGGCGCGATAATAGATGGCACGGAAGTTTTGGCAATCTTTGTAAGCCGGAAATCTAGCTTAACTGTAGGTAATGTTATTCTTATATTTAATGTAGCAATATTTATGGCTGCCGCTTATTTCCTTTCAACAGAAATAGCACTTTACGCAATACTAACTTATTTTTCTGCATCAAAAACAATTGATTTTGTAATTGACGGTATTGAAGAATTTATAGGGGTTACTATTATCTCAGACAAAAGCGATGAAATACGAATGGCCATTATTAATGTAATGGGTAGGGGATGCACGCTATTTCACGCCGAAAAGGGATTTTCTGGTTCAAATGGGCAATCGGACATTACTTATGTTGTGTATACGGTTATTACAAGATTAGAAATGAGTAAGCTTAAAACTGAAATTGATAAGATAGATGAACAAGCATTTATAATTATGGCTTCTGTGAAAGATGCCAAGGGTGGAATGATTAAGAAAAAACCAATCAAAAAGTTTGATAAATAATATTTTTTAACGCGTCTTTTTAATCCGTAAATCGTGCCGTTGGGTTAATTAAACTCCTGTATTGTCTAGAATTTAAAAGTTTTCTTAATCCCAAAGTTTGAGAAATATTAGTTGTTTTAATTATTTAATAATTGCCAAAACTCTTTCAAGGGCCATTCCGCGGGAACCTTTTATAAGAATAAATGAATTTTCTGGTAAATGGACTTTTAGATATTCAGCAAAATCTTGAAAATTTTTAAATTTATTAATTCGCGAAGCTTGGGTCTTCGTTTTGAAAAAATTTTCGCCAACCAAGTACACTTTTCCCATAGAACTTTGTTCTAGATAATCCGTAATGGATTGGTGTTCTTTTTCGGCATCCTTGCCTAGCTCAAACATATCTCCCAATATTAATATTTTATTTAAACCTTTGGCCTGTCTAAAATTTTGGATGGCAGCAAGCATACTGGTAGGATTTGCATTATAAGCATCCATTAATATTTTATTGGTTCCATTTTCAATAAGTTGGGAGCGGTTATTTGTAGGCGAATATCCTTCGATAGCTTTTTTTATTTTTTCTTTTGAAATTTTGAAATAAGAACCTATTGCTATGGCTGCAGCAATGTTATTAAAATTATACTCTCCCATCAAATTACTTCTTATTTCAGTGTTTTTAAATGACACAACGATGCATTCCGTTGCATCAATTAATTTAATGTTTAAGTCTGCATCCTCACTTCCAAATAAAATAGTGTCTAATCCTTTACTTTGCTTAATCTGTAAGGGATCTTCAGTATTTATAAATGTTTTTTTATTGTACTTTTTTAGGTTTTCGTATAATTCCGATTTTGCTGAAATAACACCTTCAACACTTCCAAAACCTTCTAAATGTGCTTTTCCAAAATTTGTAATATAGCCGTAATCTGGTAAGGCAATTTCGCAGAGGTGTTCAATTTCTTTGTGATGGTTGGCGCCCATTTCTACAATCCCTATTTCTGTTTTAGCATTCATAGAAAGCAGGGTAAGCGGAACACCAATATGGTTGTTTAAATTTCCTTTTGTTGCAACCGTTTTATAAGTTTCGGATAACACAGCGTTGATAAGTTCCTTGGTGGTAGTTTTACCATTACTTCCCGTCAAGGCAATTATCGGAAGGCCTAATAATTTACGATGATAGTTGGCTAGTTGTTGCAGGGCGGTCAAACAATTTCTAACTAGAAGTGTTTTGTTATTTTGGAGATGGTTATCCTTTTCATCAATTATAACCCTTAAAGCGCCTTTGTCTAAGGCCTCTTGTGCAAACTTGTTTCCATTAAAGGTATCTCCTTTTAAAGCAAAAAACAGCGAGCCTGCTTTAATATTACGCGTATCCGTGCTTATACCCGTACTTTCCAAAAAATAAATATGTAATAATTCTATATCCATAAGTTACAAGAATAAAAAAACCCTCTTACAAAAATAGGTAAGAGGGTTTAATAAATTATAGTATGGAAACCTTAATTTCTAGGTGTCTTTCCTTTTTTTGTTTTGCTTCCAACACGGCTCATTGCACATCTAAATCCAATATAGTCTGTAGCCATATCCTGAGGGAAATAACGACGCTGTGCAGGGTCTAACCAATAAGCTCTATCTCTCCAAGATCCTCCTTTATAAACGCGTACTTCGTTATTTATAAGTGTAGTACGGTTGGAGCTCTTGTCATATTGCTTGTCCAAATTACCTAAACTGTCTGAATATACTTTTGGTAGTGGAGAATTATACATTTTTTGAGATTCGTCATCAGCTTCGTCTGAAAAAGATTGATAAAAACGAGTAGATTGTTTGTCACCATCTCTAAAGTCACGTTCATCGCTTTCAGAAAATTGTGTTCTTTGGTAAGTTTCATTGTCATCTACAGGAACTTGTAAAATTTCTCCTGGTAAGTTTCTAGCGATAATTTTACCATTGCTTAGCGTGTCGTAAACTATTGAATCTTTTTGGATAATCTTTACTTTACCATCTTCACCAATTGCGTTTTTAGTGTAAACGTTACCTCTATAATAGTTAAAGTCATTAAACTCATCGTCAACTATTGGTCTGTAAATATCAGCAACCCATTCCGCAACGTTACCCGCCATATCGTATAGGCCGTAATCATTTGGTTTGTAACTTTTAACGGCTGCCGTAATATCTGCACCATCATCACTCCATCCTGCTATTCCTCCGTAATCACCATCGCCTTGTTTAAAGTTTGCTAATTGATCGCCTTTAGATCTTCTTTTTCCAGAACGTGTATACATTCCATCCCAAGGATATTTTTTCTTTCCTCTATAAGTATTGTAATCTCTTAAGCCTACTAATCCAAGTGCAGCGTATTCCCACTCAACTTCCGTTGGTAGTCTATAATCTGGTAGTAATAAACCATCTTTACGTTGCACATATAGATTGGTGCTATCCTTATTTCTTTTTGCTAATGCTTCAGATTTTTTGCCTCCTCTTGTAATGGAATCATTACCACCGTAAGTCATTGTTGGTGCATTCAGATAAGTTTCAGTATTAAAAGTTTCGCCGGCTTCAACATCTAAACGACCGTTTTTAACTGTCATACCTTCTCGCTCAAGTACTAGCTCATTTACACGGTCGGTTCTCCAACTTGCAAATTCTACAGCTTGTACCCAACTTACACCTACAACTGGGTATTCAGAATATGCTGGATGACGTAAATAATTATTGGTCATAGTTTCGTTAAAACCTAATCGGTTTCTCCACACTAAAGTATCTGGAACGGCACCTTGATAAATTAATCTATAATTTTCATCTTCTGGAGGGAAAACTTTTTTAGTCCAATCTAAGTATTCTAAGTACATTAGGTTTGTAACTTCGGTTTCGTCCATGTAGAAAGATTGAACGTGTTGTTGAGTAGGGGTATTGTTCCAATCGTGCATTGGATCATCCTGTACTCGTCCCATAGTAAAGGTTCCACCTTCAACAAAAACAAGACCTGGGCCGGTTTCTTGTTCTTTTGTTTTTGGATTATATTGAAAGCCACCGTCTTTAGAATTCATTTTCCAGCCGGTAGCGCGCGAGCTATCTTTGTAGTCTCTAGACTTGTTACAACTAACAAGAGAAACGACAGTAAAAGCCGCAATAAACAAACGTAAAACTATTGTTTTATTAATATTCATAGGGTTAAGTATGATAAAATTGGGTTCGCAATATAGTAATTAACGGTAAAAATGCAATATTATTTCAGAAATAATAATGTGTTAGGTTCTATTATAAATTGCCACTAACAATATTGCAAACGTATTAGTTTTTGAATTATTATCCAAGTGGGAATATATACAAAAACTTGAAACATACCCATACTAAGTGTATATTTGAAGCGTTACTAATTATGATGAGAATATTTTACCTATTTCTATTTATCGTTTTGCCTATTTCTAATTGTTTAGGGCAAAATAAAACTATTAAAATTGCTTGGCCAGATAATAATGTTTCTGTCATTGGTGCAAAAAAGGAAGTAAATATCGCAAATAGAAGCGAAGCTGCTCTTTATTCTCCTGCAAAATTGCAAATATCCAATGATAACCTTCTTTATCAGGAGCAATGGCAAGATTCACAATTTAGTGATACGCGTTCTCTCAAAGTTACCAATGTCGTTCTAGAATCTCTTTCGCCTTCAGAATTAAAACTAATAAATAAGGATTTAGTTCCAGCGAAGTTAGAGTATTCAATTAATACAAGTGCAGCGCGCAATCTATTATACACAGTTTTTTCAATATCTCCGGTAATTTTGGATAATGGAATTCTCAAAAAAGTAGTTTCTTGTACAATTACGTACAACGCACAAGCTTTTGGAAGGAACGTTCAACAAATTCCTTTTTCAAATTCGATATTTGCTTCTGGAAATTTTTATAAATTCAAAGTTGAAAGAACCGGCATACAAAGGCTTTCTAAAGATTTTTTGAATAGTTTAGGTATGAATACCGATGGGATAAACCCACGCAACCTAAAAGTATACGGTCACGGCGGGCAGAGTCTACCACTGCTAAACGAAAGGAATAATAATTTTGATCCACCACAAACATCAATTGAAGTTGTTGGAGAAGGTGATGGCGCCTTTAATGACGGGGATTTTATTCTTTTTTACGGAACTAATACTGAAGGCTACGTGCCAGAAAACGATAGCAATTTAAATCCTTATAGCGATGAAAGTTTTTATTATGTAACGGCAGATGGTGAAGCCGGTTTGCGTGTTCAGCCAATGTTTGAACCAACTGGCGCCGCCACTACAACTATAACTACATTTAATGATTATCAATTTCATGAGTTGGATGAGCTTAACCCAGGAAGATTGGGTAGGCGCTGGTTAGGAAATAGATTTGATATTGAAAATGAACAAAGTTTTGAGTTTGTATTTCCAAATATTGTTTCTGGGCAGAATATGGCAGTAAATATTAGGGGTGGTGCAGTTTCAGAAACGGCAACTTCCCTGGCTGTTACGCTAAATGGCACAGTGCTAAATCCTCTCACATTTAATGCTCTTGGAGACAATACCGTGATTAGGGAAGACACTGTATCTTTTAGTATTCCAGCCTCATCGGAAACTGTTACTGTAAATTTGGCATACAATAATTCTGGAAACCCTTCTTCTTTGGGCCTTTTAGACTATATACGTATTAATGCTTTGCGCCAACTAAGCGGTACAGGTACACAGCTACCTTTTGCTTATGATTTGGCTGCAACATCAAACGGTATCGGTGAGTATCAAATTAGTAATGCTGCCGGCTTTACCCAAGTTTGGGATGTAACCAAGCCACTTGCAATTAC
>JBBSOK010000042.1:0-22443 GCA_038259825.1 Flavobacteriales bacterium | reverse complement strand
TGTAATTTCCATCAAAATCACTTTGGGTTCCTGTTGCGGTCCCCTTAACGAGAATGTTAACTCCTAATAATGGAATACCATTATCGTCGCTAACCGTTCCTGAAATTTGCTTTTCTTGCGCCAATGAAATCTGTACAGTCAACACTGCAAGAAACATCAACATAAGTTTAAATCTTTTTTTCATAAAGTTAAGTTTTTGTTAAGTTTTGAGCAAAGCTATTCAAATAATTGATGTTAAGAAAATTTAACAAGTTAAATTTCTAACTATAGTAGCTACTGCCGTCATTTTAAATAAATTAAGGTGTTATTTTAGTTCATACTTTCTTTGAAATTTTAGTATTTCAGCCAAAAGTATATAAATTTAATGTTAAAATGGGATTGGGGGACAATTATGCCGAGTGCTAATGGGCATTAACAACTAAAAGTCAATCATTGCTAAATAGTACTCTTCAAATAAATGAAGAAGATCTAAATTTTGCTTACAATTTTTATACCTTACTTTTAGATACTATTGAAGAGACTATCATATTGGCGTGAATTCTACTATTTTCTATAAACCATTTGTGCGTTTCCATTCCGCCACAGATTACACCGGCTAAGAATAGGTTACTAACATTGGTTTCCATAGTTTCTGAATTGTATTGTGGAAAGAAATTGCCGTCATCAGAAAGCTTTACTCCTAAATTTTCCAAAAATGTGAAATTTGGTTTATATCCTGTAAGCGCTACGACGAAATCATTATCAATCGTTTTTAAACCAGTTTCGGTTTTAACGGAAATTGAATTTTCTGAAATGTTTTCAATTTCAGCATTAAAATATACTTTAATGCTTCCTTCTTCAATTCTATTAATTATATCTGGCCGCACCCAATATTTTACACGTTCTCCAATTTCACTTCCTCTAACAACCATTGTTACCTCGCCGCCTTTTCTGTAAATTTCCAAAGCTGCATCTACCGAACTGTTACTTGCTCCCACAATTGCTACTTTTTGTAGCGCGTAAGGATGTGCCTCCTTATAGTAATGGGTAACTTTTGGCAAATCTTCACCCGTTATATTCAGTTTATTTGGAATGTCATAAAATCCTGTTGCTACAATTAAGTGTTTTGAAACGTATTTGTTTTTGTTGGATATTACGTTGAATACACTTTCAACTTTTTCAACTGATAGAATTTTTTCATATACATTTATATTTAGCTTGTTTGACGTGACAACCCGGCGGTAATATTCCAACGCTTCATTTCTTGTAGGCTTTGGGTTGGTGCTTATAAATGGTATTGCGTCAATTTCTAATTTTTCCGAAGTTGAAAAAAAAGTCATATTAAGAGGATAATTGTATATGGAATTGGTCAAAGCACCTTTTTCAACTACAAGATATGTTAATCCGGCTTTTTTGCAAGCTAGTGCACAAGCTATACCAATTGGGCCAGCACCTATAATTAAAACGTCACAAGTTCTATTCAATTGGAGAATGATTTAGACTGCAATATTTTTTAGTTTTTCAATTGCTGCTGTTGGGTTGTTTGCGCCAAAAACGTAACTACCGGCCACAAGAGCATTTGCGCCAGCTTCAATTAATTGTTTTGCATTGTTGTTTGTAACACCACCATCAATTTCAATAAGTGTATCCAGGTTTTGTTCCGTTATCATTTTTCGAAGTTTTTGTATTTTTTGATATGTTATATCTTCAAACTTCTGTCCACCAAAACCAGGATTAATGGACATTAACAAAACCATATAACATTTTGGCAAAATATCTTCTAATACGGAAACCGGAGTGGTTAAATTTAAAACTACTCCCGCTTTACAGCCAGCATCTTCAATTTGGGTAAGTGTTCTGTGTAAATGAACTGTACTTTCGTAATGTACAGTAATAATATCGGCACCTACTTTTGCAAATTCTTCAATATAGCGTTCAGGTTTTTCAATCATTAAATGAACGTCTAACGGTTTTGTAGCATGTTTTTTTATGGCTTGTATTACAGGCATCCCGTAAGAAATATTTGGAACGAAATGGCCGTCCATTACATCTATATGAAACCAGTCCGCTTGGCTATTATTAACCATTTCTACATCACGTTGAAGGTTAGCAAAATCTGCTGCTAAAATGGATGGTGCAATTATTACAGTACTCATAATTTGTTTTTTTGCAAATGTAAGTATATGTTTTTAGTTGTTGCTAAAATTAGCGGGTGAGTCTATTGATTGAAAATTAAAAATTTGATTTAATATTACTTAATTTTTTCACTAATTTGAAAAGAAAAAACCTCCGGTAATCAGCCGGAGGTCATTCATCAATCAAAAAACGAACAGTTTTAATTCCTATAAAATTAGGAATCTCATACTGTAAGTTGCTGTAATTGGGATTAACCCAAATATGTTTTTAAAATTTTACTGCGAGAGGTATGTTTTAATCTTCTAATAGCTTTTTCTTTAATTTGGCGAACGCGTTCTCTTGTTAAATCAAATGTTTCGCCAATTTCTTCCAGCGTCATTGGTTGTTGGTCGCACAATCCAAAGTATAATCTAATAACGTCTGCTTCTCTTGGAGTTAGTGTTTCAAGAGAGCGTTCAATTTCGGTTTTTAAAGATTCGTGTAGTAATGCTCGGTCTGGATTTGGACTTTCGCTACTTCGTAAAACATCATATAAATTACTATCTTCTCCATCAATTAACGGCGCATCCATTGATAGGTGGCGACCACTATTTTTCATTGATTCTTTTACATCATTAATTGTCATTTCCAACTCCTTGGCAATTTCTTCTGCTGTTGGTGGGCGTTCATTAGACTGTTCAAGAAACGCGTACATTTTATTAATCTTGTTTATGCTTCCAATTTTGTTTAGCGGTAAGCGTACAATACGTGATTGTTCTGCCAATGCTTGCAAAATAGATTGGCGTATCCACCAAACTGCGTAACTTATAAACTTAAAACCACGTGTTTCATCAAAGCGTTGGGCCGCTTTTATGAGGCCTAGATTACCTTCATTAATAAGATCGGGTAGGGTAAGCCCTTGATTTTGATATTGTTTTGAAACCGACACTACAAAACGCAAGTTTGCTTTGGTAAGTATTTCTAATGCACGATGGTCTCCCGATTTTATGCGCTGCGCCAATTCTACTTCCTCATCTGCGGTAATTAGGTCAACCTTGCCAATTTCCTGAAGATATTTATCTAATGATGCAGTTTCCCTGTTGGTAACCTGCTTGGTAATTTTAAGCTGTCTCATTTTTCGGGTGCTAAGATTTTAGGTTTGTGTCCTTGTTTTGGTTATACGTAAAATGATAACGAAAGGTTACAGGAATGTTAAAAAAAAGTGAATTTACAATTTTACTGAAACAAATCCAATCCTAAAATACTAAATATGAAACGTGCAAAGTGATTTTTTAAATTACTAAATTTATATTGAATCTTTTACCTCTTCTTTCGACGACTTTATTAAACTATCAATAACCGTTTTGTCATTAGTTTGTAAATGTTTATTTGTTTCGCTGTTAAAATAATAATAGGTAGACTTCACTTTAAATCCCTCCATAGAATCATGCTCAGAATTTTTTGAATTCTTTGAATTGTATTTTGAAGATTTTTCATTGTGCTTCTTTTTTTCAACAAGAATTGAATTGTGGTTTTTCTCTTCAATTTCAGTAGTTGATTTTTGAACTGAATTTTGATCAACATTTAAAAGGCTATCGGAATGTGAAATATTTTTATTTAATTCAGTAGAATCTGTGTTAACCTCTGAAGAAATAGTTTGAGAATTTATATTTTGCGTTTCAGCATTTTGTTTTCCGTCAACTTGAAGATAAATGAAAAGCAATAGTAATGGGATGAAAATACCAATTGCCATTCTCCAATAAAAGATGCGTTTACGTCTTGACGCTTTTTCATCCAATGTTTTATTTACTTTATCCCAAAGAGAGTTTTCGGGAGATTTTATGCCATCCTCAAGCACGTTCTTAACTTGGTTAGCTATATCTTTATTATTTTCCATCGCAATGATTTTTTACCAAATTGGCGTTGTATTTATTAATTTTATCACGAAGCAAGACTTTAGCGCGATGGTAATTGGATTTGGATGTGTTTTCAGATATCGAAAGTAATTTTGCTACTTCTTTGTGGCTAAAACCATCCAATTGATAAAGGTTAAAAACCAGACGATATTGGTCTGGTAACTGCTGAATTATTTTTAATAAATTTTCCAAAGAGATATTTAAGTCTTCTTCATAAACGACATTATCTTCAAGAAATTCATTGTTTATTTCAATCGGGATTTCTCTTCTTCTTTTATATTTATCAATTGCTTTAAAAATGGTAATACGTTTCATCCAACCTTCAAAAGAACCTTTGTGTTTAAAGGTTTTAATTTTTTCAAATATTGTAATAAAAGCATCATGCGTATTATCTTCTGCGTCGGCTTCATTTCTACAATACTTTAATGAGGTAAAATACAGGGTATCTTTATACTTTCGGAACAGCTCGTTTTGAGCTGTCCGGTTATTTTTTATGCATTTTTCTATTAAATATTTAATTTCCAAATAGGTTTTATATAAAATTTAGAATGATCTAATTGGTCTTACTCTTCCCGAATTTCCTTTAGAAGTAAGTGGATCTCTTACATCTAGAATTAAAGTATTATCTGCAAAATCATATACGAAATAGTTTAAGTAATATACGCCACCATTACCATCTCCCGTAGTGATACCTTCTGATGAGCTTGCGTAAATGAAGTAGTCTTCATCATTGCTGAAATTTGGAAATCCGCCAATTAAAACTCTGTGCTCATAAACCAATGCTAATTCATCAATTGAAGGTAAATACCAATCATCGAATCCATTAGAATTTAAGTTAAAAGCAAGTCTGGCAGCAATATCATTATCATTACAAAAATTTAAAATAGCCATCGTATTTTGAAATCCGAAACCAATCCCATTGTTTTGAGCAATGGGTTCTGTTGGCGGCTCAAAATCTGGATCAGATCCATCGTTATAAAAGCAGCCCCATTCTCCTCTTCCAATATCTGCTGTATATGCAATTAAACCATGCTGAGATGTATCGTCGAGGTAGAAAATTATTCCTCCTTGATATTCTTGACCAATTTCAAAAACTAGATTTTGTTCGGGTTCGCTTTCTTCACTTGTACAAGCGGATAGGACAATTAAAGTAATAAGTAATGGGATATAAATTTTCAGATTTTTTGTTTTCATATATTTAAAATTAGACAATTATAAAATAAATTATAGATCTTCAGTTAAGAGTTCTATATATTTCATTGGTAAACTTTATCCGTCACAACCTTCAGCAACTAACAAAATAGGAAGCGAAGTCAAAAATTCGCCAGTTACAGCATCTTCAATACGTGCATAAATTACCTGAGGATTTTCTGTATTTATATATGGCGATATAATTTCGTTTATTTCATTATCCAAATCTTGCTCGGTTTGAAAAAAACGTACCGAAACGGTAGTTTCATCTATAATATTTGTGAATGGTAGGAAGCATTGAATATATTCAGTTAAACTAAATAGAGCCGTTTCCGAACCCTGTTCTATTTCGCATTCCTCAAAAATATATTTTATACAGTTTGGTGTGCATTCCTTGCTCAGTAAATATGTATCTATATTGTTTGTAATTGTAATAGATTCTTCTGCATATTCAATAATTTTCCAATCAAAATTCCAGTCTGTCCCTACTTCACCATTGTCTACCAAATTAATATTTAAATGCGGTTCATAATCTATTGCATATGTAATCCAAGAACCATAAAAGATATCGTCATTGTAGTAAAATCCTGCATTACCACGTTCCGTTACTTCAAAATAAGCATTGCTATATTCATTATTTGGGCCAGAAAGATGGGTTATTTTCCAAACACAAAGCTGCTGTATTAAGATTTGGTTGCACGTTTGTAATTCATCTTCAATAGCACACTTTTTTATGGCTTCTGCAAGTTCTTCATTATTGTTAATTTCATATACTTCACCGCTATCCAAAACGCTGGTAATAGGATAACTTAACGCTATATTTATTCCTTCTGAAAGATTTTGAAGAACCAGCACAAACTCGTCATCATTAGCTATTAGTTGATAATAAAGTATTTCAAATTGTTCGTTGTAAACAGCTAAATTGAAAGGATAATTAAAGTCTATACACGTTATTTCGTTTTCGAAATCTTTGTCTGCCGCTTTATTTATTAAATTGTATAATTCTGAATTAACAGCAATTACTTGACTGCTATCAGCTCTCTCAATAATTTCATCCTCACAGGAAGCTGTGAGCAATAAAAAAAATATCACTGACAATTTAAGCGCTAGTTTCATATCCTGTCTTTTAAAGTGGTTGTTTTTTAATAGTCTGAAAAGTATAAGAAAGGTTGCGTAGCCATTCAGTTAATTTTACAATAGAAGATTTTATATTTTAAATTTATCTCCGTTTCGAACATTGTGACAACTCCAATTTTGTAAATCGAAATTTTAGAATATCTTCGATCTATCTAACAATGAAAATTAAGTTTTATGAAAAAAATATTTTTAGGAATTTTTATATTTAGCTGTTTTCAGCTATTTGCTCAGGAGGAGCAGACTGGCGGCTATCTGGGTGATAATGAAATTAAAATAAATGTAGGTTACGTACTCGTTGGCTTACCGGAAATTAGTTATGAAAGAATTTTAAGTGACGATACTTCTATTGGTATTGCGGTTGCCTTTGGGGCGGATAGCGATATTGATATTAACTTTGTAGTCATTCCGTACGGAAGATTTTATTTTGGAAAGAAAAGAAATTCTGGTTTTTTCCTAGAAGGAAACGCCGGCATTTTTTCTGAAGATTATGACGAAGCTTTTTTTAACGGAAACACAACTACATTTGAAAGTGGCACTAAATTGGGAATAGGAGCAGGTTTAGGTCTCGGCGGAAAGTTTTTAACTAAAAATGGATGGATAGGTGAAGTACTTATCGGCGCTGGTAGAAATTTTGTAAATACAGACTTTATAAGTGAGGTATATCCAAGAGCAGGTATTTCTCTTGGAAAGCGTTTTTAATTTATTTATATAAGAAATTTTTAAAAGGCTAAATCCTGTATAAATATGAGTAATATATTCAGCCAATTCTGACGGTGATATATATGTAAATAGTTTCCAAGTAGAATCTGGAGGGTCTAAATTGAACTTTGGCTTCGGTCTTGATCTAGGAGGAAAATTATTAACAAAAGGCGGATGGGTTAAAGAATTATTAATTGGAAATGGAAGAAGGTTCTTAAATAAAGAAAAAATGAGTGAAGCATATTCGAAGATTTTTGTTTTATAGATAAGCTATATTAATTGTAAAGCCAATTTCAGCAAAAAAGAAAAAGCGAAAATATTATTTCTGTAAAACAGATTGATAAAATAATAAGTAAAAAAAATGCCTCCAAAATTTTGGAGGCATTTTTAAATTTATTAAAAATTTGTTTAAGAAATTAATCTCTCTTTCTATCTCTATCACGACTGTTGCGGTCATCACGGCCACGGTTGTCGCGTCCACGATTGTCTCGGCCTCCACTTCTGTTATCATCACGTGGTGGGCGTTCTTTGTAACCTTCTGGTTTTTCCAAAAGTGCTTTACGTGAAACTTTTTCCTTGCGTGTTTTAGGATCTGTTCCCATAAATTTAACTTTGAAGACATCACCCATATTTACAACATCTGTTACGTTTTCTGTACGTTCCCAAGCAAGCTCGCTAACGTGAAGCAAAGTCTCATTTCCTGGAGCGTCCAGATATTCTACAACCGCACCAAAGTCAAGCATTTTTATAACTTTTACTTCATATGCATCACCAATAACTGGCTTGAAAGTCAACGAGTCAATTTTTGCAAGAACAGCATTAATTCCTTCTTGTCCTGTTCCTAGAATTTCAACAATACCTTCTTCTGTTACCGGATCTTCATTTATTACAATTGTTGTTTTTGTATCTTTTTGAAGCTGTTGTATAACTTTTCCGCCAGGTCCAATTAATGCACCAATATATTCATTAGCAATACGCACGGTTACCATTTTTGGAGCATACGATTTTACGTCTGCATTTGGCGCTGCAATTGTCTCAACAAGTTTATCTAATATATGAAGTCTTCCAGCAGAAGCTTGTTTAAGTGCCGCTATAAGAATTTCATAACGAAGACCTTTCACTTTAATGTCCATCTGGCAAGCGGTAATCCCGTCAGCCGTTCCGGTTACTTTAAAGTCCATATCGCCCAAGTGATCTTCATCACCTAAAATATCTGAAAGTACTGCGTATTTTCCAGTTTCGCCATCAGAAATTAATCCCATTGCGATACCAGAAACTGGTTTTTTCAATTGAACCCCAGCATCCATTAACGCCATCGTTCCGCTACAAACTGTTGCCATTGAAGAAGAACCGTTAGATTCCAAAACTTCTGCAACTACACGAACTGTATAAGGGCAGTCTGCAGGAATCATTCCTTTTAATGCTCGTTGCGCCAAGTTTCCATGACCAACTTCTCTACGGGAAGTACCACGAATTGGGCGCGCTTCTCCGGTTGAGAAAGGAGGGAAGTTGTAGTGAAGGTAAAAAGTTTCTTCACCTTCGTAAGATGGCATATCAATTTGGTTAGCTTCACGTGAAGTTCCCAAAGTTACTGTTGCCAAAGCCTGAGTTTCCCCACGTGTGAAAATTGCTGAACCGTGAACAGAAGGCAAATAATCAACTTCGCACCAAATTGGACGAATTTCATCTGTTTTTCTTCCGTCCAAACGTAAACCTTCGTTTAACGTAAGGTCACGAACGGCTGCTTTTTCAGCTTTATAATAATATTTGGAAACTAAATCTCCAAAATCTGCCATTTCTTCTTCAGAAAATGAGGCTTTTATTTCTTCTTTAATTTCTGAAAATGAAGCGCTTCTTTCATGTTTAGCAGATCCCGCCTTCGCAATTGCATATACTTTACCATATGCCATTGTGTGGATTTTTTTCTTCAAATCCTCATCTTCGCGTTCTGCTTCGTATTCACGAACTTCTTTTTTACCAAATGCTTCAGCTAATCTAATTTGAGCCTCGCATTGTTTCTTAATATGTTCGTGAGCGAATTTAATGGCTTCAACCATTTCTTCTTCGCTAATTTCTTTCATTTCACCTTCAACCATCATTACAGAATCTGCAGAAGCACCAATCACCATATCGATGTCTGACTCTTCCAACTGTGCTCTTGATGGGTTGATTACAAATTCACCATTAATTCTTCCTACACGTGCTTCAGAAATAGCACATTCAAAAGGAAAATCTGAAAGTTGGATAGCTGCAGAGGCTGCTAAACCTGCCATTGCATCTGGCATAACCTCTTCATCATGACTCATTAATTGAATCATAACTTGTGTTTCGGCGTGGTAATCTTTTGGGAAAAGTGGGCGTAATACGCGATCTACTAAACGCATTGTTAAAACTTCACCGTCACTTGGTCTTGCTTCTCTTTTAAAGAAACCACCAGGATAACGACCTGAAGCTGCAAATTTTTCACGATAGTCTACTGTTAATGGCAGAAAATCTACATCGCTTTGTTTGTAATTTGAAACTACGGTACATAGCAACATACATTTTCCGGATTGTACAACTACAGAACCGTGGGCCTGTTTTGCCAATTTTCCGGTTTCGATGGAAATCTCTCTTCCATCACCTAGGTCTATGACCTCTCTAAATACTTTAGGTATCATTTGTTTTTCATTTTTGCGTATAAGAAAATACACAGTTAATTTTGGTCAAAGCCTGATTTTCAGACTTAGTGTTGTTGTGTTGTTGTGGTTGACCAATGAAAAACCTTTTGGGTAGCCTTTCTGAGCGCGGTTACGGAACTTAATTTAAAAATTCCTAAACTTTGCATTAAAAAAGAAAGCGAAGTATTTACTTGAAATACTTCGCTTTACTTATGCTTTTTATTTTCTTAAGCTTAATTCCTTAACAATTGCACGATAACGAACAATGTCTTTTTTAATTAGATAATCTAATAAAGAACGTCTTTTACCAACTAATTTTACAAGCGAACGCTCGGTATTATAGTCTTTGTGATTTCTTTTAAGGTGTTGGGTTAAATGCTCAATTCTGTAAGTGAAAAGTGCTATTTGCCCTTCAGCTGAACCGGTATCAGATTCTGATTTACCGTGTTTTTTGAAAATTTTTGCTTTTTCTTCTGGTGCTAAATACATGCCAATATTGTTTAAATGATTTTTATGTATTGACTATGGTTTTCATAATCAAGCGGCAAAAGTAATGAAATTTATTGAAAGTTATCTTAAGCAATGTTTATTTTACGCCATTTTTTCACTTAAAGTTCTGTTCATCACCAAATCCAAGTATAAATTTAATTTTCGTTTTAAGTCTTTTCTAGGAGTTATGAAGTCTAAAAAACCTTTTTCCAAAACAAATTCTGCAGTTTGAAATCCTTCTGGAAGTTCTTTTCCAGTAGTATCCCTAACTACACGTGGACCTGCAAAACCAATTAATGCTCCTGGCTCACTAATATTTATATCACCCAACATTGCAAAAGATGCAGTAGTACCACCGGTTGTTGGATCTGTACAAAGTGAAACGTACGGAATGCCAGCATCGCTAAGTTGCGCTAGTTTTGCGCTAGTTTTTGCAAGTTGCATTAAAGAAAGAGCAGCTTCCATCATCCGGGCGCCACCACTTTTTGATATTATAAGAAAAGGTATTCGGTTTTTTAATGAATGTTCTGCAGCTCTTGCAATTTTTTCCCCAACAACGCTTCCCATAGATCCGCCGATAAAGCTAAAATCCATACAAGCTACAACCAGATCATTACCGTTTGATTTTCCAACAGCACATCTTATTGCGTCTTTTAAACCTGTTTTATCTTGTGCATCTTTTAACCGGTCTGTATATTTTTTTTTATCAACAAAATTTAAGGGATCTTTAGATGTCAAATTTTTATCCAATTCTTTGAACTTATTATTGTCAAAAAGAATTTCAAAATATTCGCTACTGCCAATTCTTACATGATATCCATCCTCAGGACTAACGTAAAAATTTTTTTCTAATTCTTCGGAATCAATAATTTTACCGGTTGGGGATTTGTACCATAAACCTTTTGGTACATCTTTCTTATCTTCGGTTGCAGTCTGTATTCCTTTCTTTGTTCTTTTAAACCAAGGCATATTTTAATGTAAGTTATGAGTTATGAAATGATGATTCCCCATTTTCAAATCTCTGTTTTCAGTTTATCTATTTTGTTTTAATTCTTATTTCAGAATTATAAAGTATTCACGTTGTTCAAATCCTTAAAAGCTTTTTCAAGTCTTGTTTTGAATGTTAATTCACCTTCACGCAACCATTTTCTTGGGTCATAATGTTTTTTATTGGGAGAGTCTGGACCGTCTGGGCTTCCAATTTGTGTTTTTAAATAAGGTAAATTAGTTACCATATAATCCCGAACTCCTTCTGTAAAAGCGAATTGCATATCGGTGTCTATATTCATTTTAATTACACCGTAACCAATTGCTTCTTTAATTTCTTCCTGTGTAGATCCACTTCCTCCGTGAAAAACGAAGTCTATTGGGTTGTGATCTGTATTATATTTTTTCTGAACATATTCCTGCGAATTTTTTAAAATCTTAGGTGTCAACTTTACATTTCCAGGTTTATAAACGCCGTGTACATTTCCAAAAGCTGCAGCTATTGTAAATTGATCACTAATTTTGCTAAGTTCTTCATAAGCGTAGGCAACTTCTTCGGGTTGGGTATATAATTTAGAACTATCTACATCAGTATTGTCTACCCCATCTTCTTCACCACCGGTTATACCTAACTCAATTTCCAAAGTCATACCCATTTTGCTCATTCGCTCTAAATATTGCTTGCAAATTTCTATGTTTTCTTCAATTGGTTCCTCAGAAAGATCTATCATATGAGAGCTATATAAAGGCTTGCCGTGTTCTTTATAAAATTTTTCTCCAGCATCAAGCAAACCATCAATCCACGGCAATAATTTTTTTGCGCAATGGTCTGTATGTAAAATTACGGTTGCTCCGTACACTTTTGCTAATTCATGAATATGTTTTGCTCCTGCCACACCACCAGCAATGGCGGCTTGTTGGTTGTCATTGGACAACCCTTTGCCAGCGTTAAAATGAGAACCACCATTCGAAAATTGAATAATCACTGGACTGTTTAACGCAGCGGCAGTTTCCATAACTGCGTTTATGGTATCGCTACCAACCACGTTTACTGCAGGCATTGCAAATCCTTTTTCCTTTGCATACTTATGAATAGCTTGTACTTCTCTACCAGTGGCAACGCCCGGTTTTATTGAATGGCCCATATTTTCAAATTTCTTTTTAAATTTTTATTTTGTGATTTTCAAAATCTAAATATATTGGTATTTTAATTTAAACCTTCAAAACCTAAAACGCTTTCGACTAACAAAAATACAAATTTAATATTGGTTAAAAAGGATAGTTAATACCTATATTATAAACTGCTTTTTTTAAGTTATACTCATTAAACCAACGGTTTCCAACTTCATTTCCGGGATTATGTGTTTTAAAACCAACGTCAAAACGAAGCACAAAAAATCCAAAATCGTATCGCAGGCCAATTCCTGATGCAACGGCAATTTCTTTTAAATCTGCAATCCCTTCAAATTTTGATGCAGGATCTCTAACATTATCCAATGCATTCCAAATATTTCCTGCATCTACAAAAAAGGCTCCTTTAAATGCACCCAATATTGTATATCTATATTCGGCGTTAAAAGCAAGTTTAAAGTTTGCTTCATTAAATTCATTTAGCCCACCACTACTTCCGGGGCCTAAATCGTAAGCTCTCCATCCTCTGTTATCATTTGCGCCGCCTGCAAAATAACTTCTTGTAAAGGGTATTGTTCTGCTATTATTATACGGTATTGCAATCCCGCCAAACGCTCTAACCGCAACTTTATCATTACGGCCAACTAGCCAATGTTTTATATACTCTCCTTCAAACTTTACGTATTGTGAAAAACCAACACCAAGAATTTCATAATTTCCAGCTTCATTTTTTTTAAACCCAGAAATATTCGAAATACCAGCTAATAAATTACCTGCAGTTTCAACCTTACCTCGAAGAATTGAAAAATTATTGTCTGTCAAATTTTCGCGGGTATCTCGGGTAACTTGAATATTTGTGGCAAAAATTAAATTATTTTCAGTTAGTCTTTCCTGTCTTTCCCGAATATTGTTTACTGTATTTGTATTGTCTGAATTTGGCATAATAACACCATCTCTAACATCCGTTATAAACATATTTGCACCACTTGGAATGTTTAAAAACAACTCGTTGTTTTCATCTAAGGTATAATATGTAGGGTCGATACTTCCAGGATTTGTACTCTCTGTATCCTGCGCAATGGTATTTAGTTGGTCAAAGGAATTTTGGAAAACCCTAAAGTAATTGTCAACATTTAGGTTCCGAACGTACTGAACGTTTAATAAATCTAGCTGATATTGTAAAATCTTTCTAGGTTTCCAAGTGTAGCTGAAGGCGGCATTTGTAGTTTGCCTATCTAAACCTATATTATTTTGAGCGCTTGCACCAAAACTGATATTGGTTGTGGGCGACATAAATTTTGGTATGATGTTTTCTGTATTTATGGGGAAAAGTATTCTTGGAAAAGTTAATTTAAGATCGCCACCAATTTCTGAAATATTGAAAAATTGACTATCACTATCTGCGGCATCTTTGGAAGAACCCACGCTACCTCGACCTGAAATTTGAAGAATTTCTGCGCCTCTAAAAACATTTCTAATGAGTAGATTGCCACTAAACCCAATACCAAATTGCTGAATTGTTGATGTGTACGTATCAAAATTTGCGCCTGCCGTAAATCTTTTTTGGGGAGTGAGTAGTATTGTGCTTATTAAATCTGTATTAGTAGTGTCTGCGAAATCTTCTTGAAAATTTATATTCGGATATTTAAAAATTTTTAAATCGCTTATCCCATTATAGCTTAGCGAACGGTCTACATCCTTAAAAATTTTCCCCGGAGTAACGGCTACGGCATCTGTTATCGCTTTTGGACGGTATCGCATTTTACCGTAACTAAAAAGCTTATAGCCGTTATACGTAATAGAATCCTGAAATTTCTTATCCCGGTTAGCATATGAAAAATCCGTAATAATTCTAACTTCTTTAATTTTATGAATTTGAAATGGCGTGGTATTTATACTGTCCGTGCCTTCAATCTTTCGGTCTGGAATTATGTACGTGAAATTTGCTTTATGGTTGGTATTTACTGTATCCCCTTCAAAAGTTATGTAATCTTTCTCAAAATAAAATATACCGGAATTTCGAAATTCAGTAGATAATCTGTCTCTTTCGTTTACAAAATCATTTGCAGCATATTGTTTTCCAGACTTTATAAAACTTTGATTTTTTGTGCGTTGAAAAAGACTGTCTATAATTGGGGAACTTATTTTTTCTTGAATAGAATCTACAATATATGGCTCGTTTCTAGTAACGTTATAAATAATTTGTGCACGTTTGGAACGGCTGCTGTCTGGGATAATTTTGTAATCTGCAACGGTATTAAAGTATCCAAAACTGGAATAATAACGCTTAATACGGTCCAAGGATTTTTCAGTTTTATCCTTTCTAATAATTACCGGCGCTTCGCCGGAGCGCATTAGCCAATTATTTAATCCAATGTAACTATTACCAATTTCATCAACTTGTTTTTTGGATATAAAACGTATTAATTTTTCCTCTCGGTTTGGTTTCCGGTTTAGCCAATTTATATACGTAGAATCGGCTTGTTGGTCCGCAAGGTTGTAAATATTTAGTCCAACTGGAAAATTGATAAGTGGGATGCTCGTATTCGGTTTTTGAACAATTTGGCTATTTATACCTGTTTCAGTAGTTTTTACACTATCGGTAATTATCGTATTTTCGGTAAGAAGAAATTCGTCTTCAGGCACATTTTTTACAGCATTGCAAGATATAAAAATGATAACTGTAATTAAAAATAACGATATTTTTGCTAAGAAGATATTTAAAGATTTTTCTTTACTTAATTTCATTTGTGGTTTATCCGAAATAAAAAAATACTTGAAAATAGGAACTATTTTTGTTTATTTGATTAAGTAACGCACTACTTTTAGTGCCGTTCAAAAATACTACATTTTGGTAAGCAAAAACGAAATTAAATTAATAAGCAGTCTAGCACAAAAAAAACATCGGGATAAAACCGGTTTTTTTGTGGCCGAAGGTAATAAAGTAATAAACGAGTTTAAAGCTGAAGGTTTTAAATTGAAAAATTATTTTTCGGTTGAAGAAAATGCTGAAATAACAGAAAATACAATAATTATCTCTGAAGCTGAATTAAAAAAGATCAGCTTTCAGAAAAGCCCAAATACTTCATTGGCAATTTTTGAAATTCCAAAGAAAACGAAAAATACTTTGGAAGGTTTGATTTTAGTTTTGGATACTATTCAAGATCCTGGAAACTTGGGAACAATCATTAGGCTTTGTGATTGGTTTGGAGTTACAAATTTAATTTGCTCTCTTAACACAGCAGATTGTTATAATCCAAAAGTAGTGCAAGCTACAATGGGATCTTTGGCAAGGGTTTCAGTAATTTACGAAGATATTACTAAGGTTTTAAAAGAAACAATGGATCCAATTTACGGCGGATTTATGGATGGAAAATCGGTTTATGAAGAAATTTTGCCGGAAAAAGCCTATTTAGTTTTAGGCAATGAAGGAAACGGAATAAGTACTGAAGTTGAAAAATTAATTAACAATCGCATTGCAATCCCGCAGTTTGGAAAATTTCAAAAAACTGAGAGTCTTAATGTGGCAACTGCTTGCTCAATTCTCCTAAGCGAATTTAAAAGACCTATTGGAAAGTAAAGTTAAGAAACAAACCACGGGATTTCATGGTTGCTACATTACCAGTATATGGGCTATTTGGATCGTTATCTGGCACAAGCTCATCACTAAGCGCAAATACGCCTCGTATTGAAGGTGTAAATTTGAAGTAATAAAAATAGAGGTCAATTCCCAAACCAAGTTCATAATAATTGGTTATTTTTTTCTGCCTAAACTCACCTTCTAAGTTATCTTGTGGGTTGTCCTCATTACTTGAAAGGTTAAAACTACTTGAAAGTCCGCCAACTATAAATGGTTTAATATTATTTAATCTATTAGTCGAAAATTTTAGCAATAATGGGACGTGGATATAGGTAGATTTTACTTCGCGTAAAAAATCCCTTTCTGGAAAAATAGTAGGATCAAAACCAGGAAAACTCAAATTACGTTGTGTAAAATATAATCCGGGCTCCAACCGTAAATTTAGATTTTTTGTAAGGCGTACATCTCCAACCAAACCAACATTAAAACCGCCTAAACTTTCAACTTGTATATCTGTATTTCTATCTGTAAACTGCTCATTGTATTCAAACTTATAGTCGTATGTGTTATAGCCTAAAAAATAGCCCCACGTTAAACGTTTATTATCAATATCGCCCTTACCGCCGGTAGCATCGTTAGAAATACGCTCCTTTGTAAAAAACTGCGCATAGCTGCTGTAAGAAATGGTGCTTAGTAATATAACAAAAAATAGTTTCTTCATAAATTATTTTGTCGCCTCGTAAATTGTTGCAACTCCAAAAGTTTGCGGAGTATTTTTCACTTGTTTAAACCCAATTTTACGCAAAATATTGTTCAGTTTTTCTCCGTGAGGGAAAATAGCAGCACTTGCGCTTAAATAAGAATATGCAACTTTATCCTTTGAGAATACTTTCCCTACTAGTGGTAATATGGCTTTGGTATAAAATTTATAGCCTTGATAAAATGGAAATTTTGTAGGGACAGATGTTTCTAAAATCATAAAAAGTCCGTTTGGTTTTAAAACGCGTAAAATCTCAGCTAAGCCTTTATCCAGCGTTTCAAAATTTCTAATTCCGAAGGATACAGTAATTACATCAAAACTATTATCACTAAAGGGCAATTCCTCACTGTCTCCAGTTATAAATTCTACGCGGTTTTCCACTGGATTTCCTTCAACCTTTCTTCGTGCAACGCTAAGCATCCCTTCAGAAATATCTAAGCCTACAATTCTTTCGGCTTTCGTTTTATGAGCATATTGAATTGCTAGATCTCCTGTTCCTGTGGCAATATCAAGTATGCTATTCGCATTAAAATCAGCAACTTTTTTAACTACTTTTTTTCGCCATTTAATATCAAGGCCAAAAGAAATTATTTTATTTAAGTTGTCATAATTTCCCGAAATGGTATCAAACATTTGGGTAACCTGTACCTTTTTTCCTAGCTGGGACTCTTTGTATGGGGTAACTTTTTCTTCCATTTTATAGAAGCGCAAAGCTAAGCTAATTAGCTCAAAAATTATAATTACTCAAAAACAAATTCAAGTAAAGTCAAAGTGGCTTACTTCCTAGAAAGTTAGTACAAAATAAACAATAAATAGCTTCCATTAATTTTAGGTACATTTGCAGCACTTATTTTAAAAAAATTATGCGAATAATTATTGCGGGAGCCGGTGAGGTTGGTTTTCATTTGGCAAAATTACTTTCTTTCGAATCTCAAGATATTACACTTATTGACAACAATCGAGGCTCTTTGGAACGTGCCGATACCCATTTGGATATACGCGTTGTAAAAGGCGATGCAACTTCTATTTCAGTTTTAAAAGATTGTAAAGTAGATGATACGGATTTAGTTGTAGCCGTAACTTCAAGTGAAACAACTAATATAACTGTTTGCGTAATTGCAAAACAGCTTGGCGCTAAGCGGACTATTGCAAGAATTTCAAATGCTGAATTTATTGAGAACAAAGATGAGGTTGGCTTTGCAAAATTTGGGATTGATGAACTTATATCTCCCGAATCCTTGGCTGCTCACGAAATTGAATTGCTGTTAAACCAAAGTGCTTTTAACGATACATACGAGTTTGAAGATGGCGCGCTTACAATGATAGGTTTAAATCTTTCCCGTACGGTACCTTTTGTAGGAAAATCTGTTAAGGAAGTGGCAAAAATGTATCCAGATTTTAAGTATGTGCCAATTGCCATACAACGTTTTGGTACACAATACACTCTAATTCCTCGTGGCGATACCCAATTTAAAGAAGGAGATCAAGTTTATTTTACAACTACAAAAAGTGGTGTTGAGCAGATTCATAAATTAACTGGAAAAGCTAAAGAAGATATAAAAAACGTAATGATTTTGGGAGGAAGCAAAATTGGTTACAAAACAGCCAAAGATCTTTGCCAAGATAAATTCCGCGTTAAATTAGTGGAAAGCAATAAAGACAAAGCTTTCGAAATTGCAGACGAAATTCCAAATTGCCTTGTAATAAATGGCGATGGCCGTGATGTAGAGCTTTTAGTAGAAGAAAACTTGGCGGATATGGATGCTTTTATCGCCGTAACCGGAAATAGTGAAACCAATATAATGTCTTGCCTGGTTGCAAAATCCAAAGGTGTAAAAAAAGCAATCGCCTTGGTTGAAAATATGGATTATTTTCAGCTTTCGCACTCTTTTGGGATTGATTCTTTAATAAATAAAAAACTACTTGCTGCCAATAACATTTTTAGATATGTAAGAAAAGGTGAAGTAGTGGCAATGACGAGGCTTAACAATATGAATGCAGAGCTTCTTGAATTTGTTGTTACTCCACATTCTAAAGTTTGTAATAAATCCATAAAGGAAATAGATTTTCCTAGGTCTGCAATAATTGGTGGTGTGGTAAGAAATGGTGAAGGCATTATCGCCCTAGGGGATTTTACAATTCTAAGTGGTGACCGTGTTGTTATTTGTTGCTTGCCGCAAAGTATCTCTAAAGTTGAAAAGCTTTTTGTATAATGAGCTATATTTCAAAAATAAACTTCAAAATTATTATACATTTAATGGGGCTGCTGTTGGTTGTAAACGGTGGTTTTATGCTTTTGTGTACAATTGCGAGCTTGTATTATGATGATGGCGTAACATTACAGATAATAATTGCAGGAATGATTACACTCGTTACTGGCGGTGTGTTAATGTTTATTTCTAGAAATCACCGGAAAGAAGTTGAAAAACGTGAAGGATATATTATCGTTACTTTTGGATGGATTTTTATGGCCTTGGCAGGCACGTTGCCTTATATAATTTCTGGCGCCATACCAAGTTTTACAAATGCTTTTTTTGAAACTATGAGCGGTTATACAACAACAGGAGCCTCTATTTTAAGCGATATTGAAGCCGTGCCAAAGGGCATTCTTTTATGGAGAAGTATAACGCATTGGATAGGAGGAATGGGTATTATTGTTCTTGCCATAGCTATTTTACCACTTTTGGGAATAGGTGGCATGCAGCTTTTTGCAGCTGAAGCTCCAGGACCAAGCAGCGACAAACTTCACCCTCGGATTACGGATACGGCTAAGAGATTATGGCTTATATATTTTGGGTATACAGTAGCAGAGACGATATTGTTAAAAATAGCCGGAATGAGCTTTTTTGATGCTATAAACCATTCTATGGCAACATTAAGTACAGGCGGATTTTCAACAAAAAATGCAAGTGTGGCTTATTGGAACGATCAGCCAATAATACAATGGATTATAATTGTTTTTATGTTTTTGGCAGGAAGCAATTTTGTGTTGAGTTATTTTGGATTTAAACTGAGGTTTTCCAAAATATTTAAGGATGAAGAATTTAGATTGTATACAATTTTCATTGTAACATTAAGCATAATAGCTGCTTGCTTTATTTATTTTCAGGCAGATATAACTATTTCAAGTATTGCGCACCCACAAGTTTGGGGTGCGTGGGAAAGTTCCTTGCGCCACGCTAGTTTTCAAGTTGTTTCAATAATTACAACAACGGGTTTTGTAAGCGCAGATTACACTTTATGGACTCCATTATTAACAATATTTTTCTTCGGACTAATGTTTTTGGGAGGATCAGCAGGTTCAACAGCTGGAGGAATTAAAGTAATGCGTCATTTAATTATGATTAAAAATGGCGTTTTAGAATTTAAAAGAACACTACATCCAAGAGCCATTTTACCAGTTAGATACAATAATAGGGCAGTATCACAAAGTATTGTTTTTAATATACTTGGCTTTTTTATTCTTTACATGCTAATGTTTATTGTTGGAACATTAGTCTTCTCTTTAATGGGTTTAGATTTTAGTACTGCGCTTGGTGGTGCAGCCTCAACATTAGGAAACGTTGGGCCAGCATTGGGTGATTTAGGTCCGGTAAATAATTACGGATATCTTCCCGATGGTGCAAAATGGTGGTCAAGCTTCTTGATGCTTATTGGAAGGTTAGAATTGTTCACGGTTCTTATTTTGTTAACACCATTCTTTTGGAGAAATCGTTAACTTAAGGAATTAGCATTTTGAATTAAGTACGAAAATATTTCAAAGTTGATTCTTACTAATCCCTAATTCTCAAATCCAAATACCTATTTCATGACAATTACCTCATTGCTATTCCGTAATTTTGCCAGCGTATGATTTCAGAAAAAAGAGATATAAGAGCATTATCCAAAGAAGAATTACGAACTTTCTTTGAAAGTATTGGCGACAAAGCTTTCCGGGGTAACCAAGTTTATGAATGGCTTTGGAGCAAAGCTAGTCACGACTTTAATGATATGACAAATATCTCCAAAGAAACGCGGCAGCATCTGCAGGATAATTTTGTAATAAATCATATTAAAGTAGATAGTATTCAAAAGAGCAATGATGGTACTATTAAAAATGGTGTAAAATTACACGATGGTTTGGTGGTTGAATCTGTTTTAATTCCAACAAAATCAAGAACAACTGCCTGTGTTTCATCCCAGGTTGGTTGTAGTTTAGATTGTTTGTTTTGTGCAACTTCAAAGCTTAAACGGATGCGGAATTTAAATCCCGACGAAATATACGATCAAGTGGTTGCAATAGATAATGAAAGCAGACTGTACCACAAAAGACCCTTAAGCAATATTGTATTTATGGGAATGGGCGAACCGCTTATGAACTATAAAAATGTACTTGAATCTATTGAAAAAATAACTTCCGCAGAAGGTTTGGGTATGTCCCCAAAACGAATTACCGTTTCAACTTCGGGCGTTCCAAAAATGATACGAAAATTGGCTGATGATGACGTAAAATTTCATCTCGCTGTTTCGCTTCATTCTGCAATTCAAGAAACGCGAGAGAAGATTATGCCTTTTGCAACAAACTTCACTTTAGAAGATTTAAAAGAATCCCTTCAATATTGGTACACAAAAACGAATCGTAGAATTACGTATGAATATGTAGTTTGGGAAGGTATAAATGACAAATTGGTTGATGTAGATGCTTTAATTAAATTCTGTAAATATGTGCCGTGCAAAGTAAATTTAATAGAATACAATCCAATTGATGACGGCCATTTTCAGCAAGCCAATGAAAAGGCGATACAGCAATATATAAATGGATTGGAAGCAAATAATATTCCAGTAACCGTCCGCCGAAGTAGAGGTAAAGATATTGACGCCGCCTGTGGACAGTTGGCTAACAAGCAATAAAAAAGAGCGGCTTTTGGCCGCTCTTTTAACATTCCTTGAAACTAAGATTTAGTTTTGAGTTATTTTGAAAGTTTTAGTCGCTCCTTCGATTGTAACTTTAGCAATGTAAACGCCAGATTGAAGTCCGGAAAGATTAATACTTGCATTATTTCCGTTTAATTTTTGCAATACAACTTCTTGTCCTAACATATTGTAAAGTGAAAGACTTTCCATAGTTGAATTTGCTTTTAAGCTTAATTCATTATTAGCTACAAAATATTTGAATCCTTGAAAAACTAAATCGTTTGCACCTAATACTTCAGCAGCAACCTTGAAATCGTCAACTTGAAAACCAAATTGATCAAATCCTGTGTGATTAATTGCAATGTAAACATCTTTACCAGCGTAAGCGTCAAGATTGAAAGTAAACTCCTCCCATTCAAGAGCTTGAGGTACTAAGTCTGCTTGTAATTCAACAAATTCAGCAGGACTATTACCAAATTCAGAAACTAAGACACTAAAGGTTTCTTCTGAAAAAGTTGCGTCTGCAGCTTTTGCCCAAAATTCTAAAGTATTCCCTGATATACCTAAACTAATTTGTGGTGAAATTAACCAGTCATTGTTTCCAGCACCTGCCGCAGGAACTGCAGCAAAAGATGTAAGAGATTTTTCTCCACTTCGAGCAACCCAATTTGAAGCATCGGTAGGATCTAGTGGCGGGTTAGTTGCTCCTGCATTAAAAACGATAAATGAGCCTACATAACCAGAATTTTCAAAAGTTATGCCTGTAAAACCATAAGTTGGCAATCCGTCAAGATCGGCAAGAGTCCATTCTCCGATATCCGAAATGATGAAGTTATCGTAAGATTCAAAATCATCTTCTAAAAGAGTCGTCTGCGCATTCATTGCAAAAACAGCAAATATTGCTGC
>JBBSOK010000041.1:0-22564 GCA_038259825.1 Flavobacteriales bacterium | reverse complement strand
GGCGCTAATACTGGTCTTAGATTAGTAAATGGTACTATTAATACTTCTTCATTAGCAAGTGGTGTTTACATTTTAACTGTAAATACATCTGCTGGTACAATGACTCAAAAAGTTGTTAAGCAATAAGTTATATCGCTTATAGATTTTAAAAGCCTCGAATTTATTCGAGGCTTTTTTTATTCATTATTTTGTATATTTCCATTCTAATATTAAAAACTCAAACATTATGAAAAAAATTATTTTATTATCAGTTATTCTTTTAACTGCTAGTTTGGCTTCAGGTCAAACTTATTTAGAATACTCTAACGACCAAGGTGTAAATCCCTCTTCTCGATCTGTTATTGAGCGTTTAGACAACAATAGGCCTCAAGTTGTAACTACATACGATCTAAGAGATGATTTTTTAGATGCTTGCCCAAATTCAGCAGATTTATTACTTGAATCTTTTGAAGGTGGTCCTGGAGTCATATCGGTTTGTGGTACAGAAATTAGTTCTGCTGGCGATAGTTGCTTTTCTGCTGGAGAACTAGTAGATGGTTTTAATATACAAGCTTCGGTGAGCGGAGACGTAGTACTTATTCCTTCGGGCGCTATAGGTAATACATCGGTATTAGTTGGTGCATCGGCCTTTGCAAATTTTACGATTATTAATTTTACAGATGCTAATGTAAACTCTTTAGGTATAGATATTTGGGAAAATAATGACCCAACTACTATTATTCGTGTTTTTGGAGCTTCTGGTTTATTAGAAACATACAGTGTTCTTACAGGAACCAATACAGAAAGTTTTTTTGGTTTTATAGCTGATGAGCCTATTAGTAAGGTTGAAGTGGAGGGTAACTTAGGAAGTGGTGAACTTGTTGGTAACATGCAATTTGGAAATTGTACTACAATAATAGGTTTCGACGACAACCTACTATCCCAAGTTTCAGTTTATCCAAACCCAACTACAGATATCTTAAACGTAAAAGTTCCTGCTAACATTACTGTTAACAGCGCATCTTTAGTAAGCGTTTTAGGTGCTAATACTGGTCTTAAATTAGTAAATGGTACTATTAATACTTCTTCATTAGCAAGTGGTGTTTACATTTTAACTGTAAATACTTCTGCTGGTACAATGACTCAAAAAGTTGTTAAGCAATAAGTAAAATAAACAAGCACACTATAAAAAAAGCCGAACAAAATTATTTTGTTCGGCTTTACTTTTTATTTACTATGAAGTCTAATTACCCATTCATCGATACCAAAAACTCTTCGTTATTTTTCGTTTTCTTAATACGGTCGTTTATAAATTCCATAGCTTCAACAGGGTTCATATCTGCTAAATATTTTCGCATTACCCACATTCTTTGAATTACATTGTCATCAAGTAACAAATCGTCTCTACGCGTGCTAGATGAAGTAAGATCGATAGCTGGGAAAATACGACGGTTAGATATTTTTCTATCCAATTGTAATTCCATGTTACCGGTTCCTTTAAATTCTTCAAAGATAACCTCGTCCATTTTACTACCAGTTTCGGTAAGTGCGGTAGCAATTATAGTTAAAGATCCACCATTTTCAATATTACGGGCGGCACCAAAAAAGCGTTTTGGTTTGTGCAGCGCATTTGCATCTACACCACCACTTAAAATCTTACCGCTTGCAGGTTGTACTGTGTTGTAAGCTCTCGCAAGACGTGTAATAGAATCTAATAAAATAACCACATCGTGGCCACATTCTACCAATCTTTTGGCTTTATCTATGACCAGGTTTGCAACACGAACGTGTTCGGTAGCTTCCTTGTCAAAAGTTGAAGCAACTACCTCGCCACGAACATTACGCTGCATATCGGTAACTTCTTCCGGACGTTCATCAATTAATAAAATTATTTGATACACTTCTGGATGGTTGGCCGCAATTGCATTTGCAATTTCTTTTAGTAACATTGTTTTACCAGTTTTCGGCTGGCTAACAATCATTCCCCTTTGTCCTTTTCCAATTGGAGCGAACAAATCTATAATTCTAGTTGAAATAGTACTTTGCTTATCTGCAAGGTTAAATTTTTCCTGCGGAAATAAAGGCGTTAAATGTTCAAAAGAAACTCTATCCCTTACCACGTTCGGATTTAGGCCATTTATTTTACTCACTTTTATAAGTGGAAAATATTTTTCACCTTCTTTTGGAGGTCTAACTTCACCTAAAACCGTATCGCCCGTTTTAAGACCGAACAATCTAATTTGAGATTGTGAAACATAAATATCATCCGGAGATGATAAATAGTTGTAATCGCTAGAACGTAAAAAGCCGTAACCATCTTGCATTACATCTAGTACACCTTCGCTTTCAATAATGCCGCTAAACTCGTAGTCTGGTTCTTTGTAACGGTTTCGTGTATCCTTGTTACCATTATTCCGATTATCACGAACGTTGTTGTTGGTGTTATGATTATCGTTTTTGTTATGGTCGTTCCGATCGTTTCGGTTATTTTTAGAATTATCTTTTTGATGGCTTTTGCGGTCATCATTTTTAGAATCGGTACGCTTATTTGGTGTTCGAGACTCGTTTGGTTTCGGACGCGTATCAGCAGATTTCTTTTCTGGTCTCGGGTTTGGCTTCCTGGTTTCCTTAGTATCTTCTTTTGATTCTTCTTTTGATTCTTCTTTTTTATCGTTTGTTGATGCAGAAGTTTTATCCGAAGAAGTTTTACTTGAAGAAGAAGTTGGAGTACTTCTTGTATCTTTTTTAGGTCGCGGATTTGGTTTATGCCTAGCCGGTTTTTTTGTTTCAGTTGAAGCTGCCTCGGTTTTAGTGTCGGGCGCTTTGTCATCGCCAACAATAGCTTTAACCACTTTCGGATTTGCCGCTTGGTAATCAAGGATTTGATATACTAGATCTAATTTTTTTAACGTGCGGTATTTTGGCACATTTAATTCTTTAGCTAAATCCTGAAGTTCGGGTAGCTTTTTGTTTTTTAATTCTGAAATTTCAAGCATGTAGAAATACTATAAGTTTAAATGATTTTGTATTTTCCGTATTGGAAAGGTAGATTTTATTTTTGAAATAATTTTTTGAAGACTAAGTAACCCTTATTGAATGGGTTATGAATAGATACTGCAATAATACAAAAATAAATAGAAACCCTAATTATTTTTATAAAAAAGAAATACTATTTTTGCCTTGTCGAGAAATTAAAACACAAATGATCCAGCGCATTCAAACCGTTTATATGATTATTTCCA
Source organism: Flavobacteriales bacterium (assembly GCA_038259825.1). GTDB lineage: Bacteria > Bacteroidota > Bacteroidia > Flavobacteriales > Flavobacteriaceae > JBBSOK01. The sequence continues at coordinate 19,343 of JBBSOK010000041.1, read as the reverse complement.
TATTGATTATGGGAAGTTTATATTTGTGGTTTCCAATTGTTGAAGATGCGGACGGAACTTTTACTATAACGCGGTCCGAGCCTTTGGTTTTTGGTTTAATATTTGGCAGTATTGTCTTGGCAATAATAGCTATAATGAGTTTCAAAAAACGGCAGTTACAATTTGTGCTTAACCGTTTAAATATAATATCAAACTTTGTATTACTGGGAGTTTTCGTTTACCGGTCGCTAATGATATCTGGAGAGGCTTTAGTCTCGGAGAAGGGTATTGGGGTATTACTTCCTATTTTTTCAATCGTTTTTTTAGTGCTGGCCAATAGGGCCATTAAAAAGGATGAAGACCTCGTAAAATCTGTTGACCGTTTACGCTAAACCAAATCTGGTATATTAGTGCAGGAACCCCCAAGATTGCCATCTTGGGGGTTTTTCTGTTTAGTTGAGTCGGTAGACGATCGTTTGTACGCTGAAAAAGGGTGAGCAAAATTTCACCACGAATCCACGAATTATTTTTAAAAACTATTCGTGGATTCGTGGTGAAATTTTTTATTTTTATTTTCTGCACAACCGACAACCGACAACCGACAACCGTCTAACAACTACCGCCTACCAACTAAAAAACTACCAACCAAAGACTACCGACTATACTCAATAACCTCCAAATTTTTAATCGTCCCGTTTTCAAGTTCAAAACGTAGCATTGTTCTCACTTTTTGAAACCCATGTGTACCAATAGCTCCAGGATTCATATGCAGTAATCCTAATTTTTTGTCCGGCATTACCTTTAAAATATGACTATGCCCGCAAATAAACAATTTGGGTGGATTGTTATAAATTTCTTCCCGTATTGCAGGACTATATCTGCCGGGATATCCACCAATATGGGTAATTAATACATCTACTCCTTCAGCAGTAAACCTGTTATTTAAAGGAAATTCCAATCTTGCTTTGGCATCGTCAATATTTCCATAAACAGCACGTAACGGTTTTAATTTTGCTATTTGGTCAGTTACGTTCAAATCGCCAATATCGCCAGCGTGCCAAACTTCATCCGCCATTTTTACGTGATTTAAAATTTTATCATCAATATAACTGTGGGTATCGCTAAGGAGTAGTATTTTTTTCAAGTGCAAATTTTAAGTTTCAAAAATACTATTTTTGCATCCTCCTAAAAAAAGCAACTTGCGATATTTTATAGAAATAGCCTATAACGGCAAAAACTACTTTGGTTGGCAAATGCAGCCCGAGCAAAATAGTGTTCAGGAAGAATTGGAAAAAGCTTTTTCAACCATCCTCCAGAAGGAAATTAAGGTCTATGGCGCTGGAAGAACGGATACGGGCGTGCACGCAAAACAACTTTTTGCACATTTCGATCTAGAAAAAATAAAGAATATTGAAAAACTTATTTTCAGGTTAAATAGCTTAATGCCAAATGATATTTCGGTAAAATCAATTGTTCCGGTAACCGAAGATGCTCATGCGCGCTTTAATGCTCTTTCCAGGGAATATGAATATCTTGTGACAATAAAAAAAGACCCTTTTTTGTTAGATTTTGCATACTACATTCATCATATTCCAGATGTTGATTTAATGAATGAAGCTGCACAATTGCTGTTGAGTCATACCGATTTTAAATGTTTTTCAAAAAACCATTCAAGCGTAAAAACGTATAACTGCCTTGTTGAAACTGCAGAGTGGCGTATGGAAGGTAACTTGCTTATTTTCAAAATAAAAGCAGATAGATTTTTAAGAAATATGGTTCGTGCAATTGTTGGAACATTGTTAGATGTTGGCTCGAGAAAAAATAGTACAGAGGATTTTAAAAAAATACTTGAAAGCAGAAATAGGGCAGAAGCAGGAACATCGGCTCCGGCGCACGCATTATATTTAACGAAAATAGACTATCCTAAGCAGTTGTTTTTGTAATTTTGCCAATCGCCAAAATACCTTATTAATTTCATTTCTTTTAGGCGAAACAATTCATGGCAGAAGATAAAGATAAAGGTAACGCCTTCGATTTTAGACTTTTTAAAAGACTGTTGGCTTTTACCAAGCCATACAAGCGTACTTTTTATCTTGTAGGATTTACGGCAATTGCATCTTCTGGAGTAGCGGTTTTAAGACCTTTATTACTTCAAAAAGCTATAGATGAAAGTATGGTTCCAAAAGACGGCACGCTGTTTTTGAACTTTATTTTGTTAATGTTTGGAGTACTTCTTATTGATGTTATCCTTCAATTTGTATTCATATTTTATTCCAATTGGCTTGGCCAGAATGTTATCAAGGATATTCGTGTAAAACTCTTCAAATTAATGATGAGTTTTAGGATGAAATATTTCGACAAAAGTGCAGTCGGGCGTCTTACGACAAGAGCTGTAAATGATATTGAAACCATTAGTAGTATTTTTAGTGAAGGCTTATTTATGATAATTAGCGATTTGCTTAAAATGATTGTTATTGCTGGTTTTATGCTATATCAAAGCTGGCAGTTATCGCTTATTGTTTTCGCAATTTTACCTTTAATTATATATGCAACACGCGTTTTTCAAAAAGCTATGAAGGTAGCTTTTGAAGACGTACGAAATCAAGTTGCAAATTTGAACAGTTTTGTTCAGGAGCGAATTACGGGAATGAAAATAGTTCAAATTTTTAATCGTGAAGAAACTGAATATAAACGATTTGAAGAGATTAACGAAAAACATAAAAAAGCCTGGATAAAAACAGTTTGGTACAACTCAATATTCTTCCCAATTGCTGAAATGTCCTCATCGGTAGCCATCGGACTTTTAGTTTGGTATGGAGGTTTGCAGGCTGCTACTGGCAGTAGTGTAATTACATTGGGCTTAATTGTAGCTTTTATTGAGCTTTCCCAAATGCTGTACAGACCTTTGCGGCAAATTGCTGATAAATTCAACAGTTTGCAAATGGGAATGGTTGCCGCAAATAGAGTCTTCGCCATTTTAGATACAAAGAGCCATATTGACGATTCTGGAACAGTTGAAATGCCCGAAACACAAGGTATAATAGAATTTAAAAACGTACGTTTTGGTTACAATGAAGATGAAGAAGTGATAAAAGATATTTCTTTTGAAGTAACAAGTGGTGAAACCATTGCTATTGTAGGCGCAACGGGTGCTGGAAAATCTACAATTATTAATTTGTTGAATCGTTTTTATGAAATTAATAGTGGTCAAATTTTAATTGATAATGTAGATATAAAAGATTTTACTTTAAAATCGTTACGACAACATATAGCGGTTGTTTTGCAGGATGTTTTCTTGTTTGCAGATTCAATTTTAAATAATATTACGCTTAACGATCCAACTATAACCGAAGCTGATGTAAACGCAGCAGCAAAAGAAATAGGCGTAGATAAATTTATAACATCATTGCCCGACGGATATAATTATAACGTTAAGGAACGAGGCAGTATGCTATCTTCGGGACAACGCCAACTTATTGCTTTTTTAAGAGCGTATGTAAGTAAGCCAAGTATTTTAATTTTGGATGAGGCAACTTCTTCTGTAGATTCTTATAGCGAAGAAATGATACAAACCGCAACAGAAAAAATTACAAAAGGCAGAACGTCAATTGTAATTGCCCATAGATTAGCAACCATCAAAAAAGCCGATAAAATCTTGGTTATGGATGCTGGAAAAATTGTTGAATCTGGTACGCATAAACAATTGTTGAAAAAGGAAAATGGGTATTATCGGAATTTGTATGAAGTGCAGTTTATGGCAGAAGAGGCAGTATAATTCTAACTCAAATCCTTTTTCAAAATTTCTTCTAACTCTTCAAAATCTTTAAAAAGTACAAAATCTGCATCTTTCATATATGATGTTTGTCCGGTTTCTTCACTAACTACCAAACAAACAGCATCAGTCTTTTCAGTAATACCAACCGCTGCACGATGGCGTAATCCAAATCGTAAAGGGATTTTTCTATCGTTACTAACTGGTAAAATTACCCGTGTTGCGGTAATTCTGTTTTCTTCAATGATTAAGGCACCATCGTGTAAAGGGCTATTTTTAAAGAATATACTTTCCAGAATAGGCTGGTTAACTTCCACATTCATTTCATCGCCACTATTTTTTACAAAATCGAGGCTATTATTTCGTTTAATTACAATTAAAGCACCTGTCTTGCTTTCGCCCATTTTTTTGCAGGCATCCATAACTGCTTTCAAATTCATTGCAGGTCCAGGATCTTTCCCCAACATTTTAAAATTTCTAAAAAATCTTCGGCGCGCATTAAAATTTGTAGAACCAACCATCAACAAAAACCTTCGTATTTCCTGTTGAAAAACAACGATAAGCGCAAAAGAACCAACGCCCAAAAATCCTCCAAGAATTTTACTTAGCAGCTCCATTTGTAAAAGTTCGGTTAACTTCCAAATGGCATAAATAATTACAATACCAATAAAAATGTTGATTGCAACCGTTCCTCTTACAAGTTTATAAACGTAATACAGCAAGATTGCTACAAGTACAATGTCTATAACATCAATTATCCGTAAATCTAAAAATTCCAAAGGTTGCTTGTTTTTGTAAAAATAGGTTAATTTAAATAATGATAAATTTCAATTTTGAAAAGCTTTACTTAATTTGAGTTGGTTCTATCTATTTAATTGCCTCAACCAATTTTACGCATTCCATAGCTTCTTTAACGTCGTGAACCCTTAAAATATTTGCTCCTTTTAGTATAGCTATTGTATTTAAAACGGTTGTTCCATTTAAGGCATTTTCAGCTTCAATTCCTAATGTTTTGTATATTAAAGATTTGCGGGAAATGCCAACGAGAATCGGAATATCGAGCATTTTCATTATTTCTAAATTTCCTAATAACTCCAAACTTTGCTGTCTTGTTTTTGCAAAACCAAATCCTGGATCCAAAATAATATCATTTATTCCTTCTTTTCTGGCGTTTGCAAGGTTTTCAGAAAGTTCTTTAATAACATCAACTGTTACGTTTTCGTAATTATTCAAGGTTGTCATTGTTTGTGGATTTCCACGAAGATGCATAGCAATGTAGGGAACTTTCAGAGCTGCAACAGTTTTAAGCATTTCGGCATCCAAATTTCCACCGCTTATATCATTTACCATGCAAGCGCCACTTTGTACTGCGGCTTTGGCTACTTCACTCCTAAATGTATCTATGGAAATATACGTTTCTGGAAATTCTTTCACAATTGCTTCAATTGCTGGTAAAACTCTTTGTGTTTCTTCGGTTATCGAAATATCAGTTGCATTTGGTCTAGAACTATAACCGCCAATATCTAAAAAAGTGGCGCCTTCTTTCAACATTTTTTCAGCTTGTTTTAGAATTTCAGGTAATCCGAATGTTTTACCGCCATCATAAAAACTATCTGGCGTCACGTTTATAATTCCCATTACTTTTGGGCGACCAAGGTCTATTAGGTTTCCTTTACAATTAATTGTGCTCAATTTTCTAAATTGGTTTATTTACCCGAAATTTACGCAAAATCTTACACTTAATTATGGCAGATACTTCAGAAGAATATAATGATGTAATTGAAAAATGTAGATCGCTGTATATCAATAAAATGAAGGATTACGGTAGTGCGTGGCGTATTTTGCGTTTACCTTCATTAACAGATCAAATTTTTATAAAAGCGCAGCGAATTCGAGGTTTGCAACAAAATGCCGAACGAAGAATTGATGAAGATGAAACTTCTGAATTTATCGGAATCATTAATTATAGTGCAATGGCGCTTATACAATTAGAATTGGGAATTGTAGAACAACCCGATTTGGATTTGGAAGAAGCAACCCAACTTTACGACGAAAAAATCGCGTTAACTAAGCAATTGATGTTAGACAAAAATCACGATTACGGCGAAGCTTGGCGCGATATGCGTGTTTCAAGTTTGACGGATTTAATTCTTCAGAAATTATTGCGAGTAAAGCAAATTGAAAACAATAAAGGCAAAACTTTGGTAAGTGAAGGGATTGATGCAAATTATCAAGATATGATAAATTATGCGGTTTTCGCTTTGATCCATTTAAAATAGAACGTTAAGAAATAAAATAAGAATGAGAATAATAGTAGGAATAGCGAGGATATTTGTTGGTATATTATTTATAATAAGCGGTTTAATCAAGTTGAATGATCCTATTGGATTTTCATTCAAATTGCAGGAGTACTTTTCTGCAGCAGTTTTAAATCTTACTTTTCTAGAACCATATGCACTTTTAGTCGCAATATTTGTTGTGATATTTGAAGTTCTTTTAGGAGTTATGATAATTATAGGCTACGCTAAGAAATTCACATTGTGGAGTTTGTTGCTAATGATTGTTTTCTTCACATTTCTTACCTTTTATTCAGCATATTTCAATAAAGTAACAGACTGTGGTTGCTTTGGCGATGCTATAAAACTAACACCTTGGGAATCTTTTTCAAAAGACGTTGTTCTCTTAATTTTAATATTGATCTTATTTTTTGGTGCTAAATATATACAACCATTTTTTACAAGTTTTGCTAGAAGTATAATCATCTTCCTTACGTTTATAGGGTGTTTGGGAATAACGTATTATGTGCTAGAACATTTGCCAATTATAGATTTTAGAGCGTATGCTATTGGTAAAAATATTGAAGAGGGAATGAGCACTCCAGAAGACGCACCAAAACCTGTTTACGAATATATTTGGAAATACGACGTAAATGGTGAAACAAAAACTGTAACAAACCAAGGTGCAGATCCTGGCATTGATGGTGAACTATTAGGTGTAGAAACCAATCAAGTCCAAGCTGGTTATATTCCGCCAATACATGATTTTACAATTGAAAGGGATGATGAAGATTTTACAGCCGAATTTTTACAAATAGAAAATCTTATTGTAGTAATAAGTTATAACCTTGATATTTCAGATAAAGCAGGATTTGCGGCAATCCGCGAAATTACCAATGAAGCAATTAAAAATGGCTATAAAGTTATTGGTATGTCCTCATCCTCTCAACAAGTCGCGGATAAATTAGCTGAAGATCTTAATTTAAGTTTCAAATTTTATTTCTGTGATGAAACAACCTTAAAAACTATTGTAAGGAGCAATCCAGGAATTTTAGAATTGCAAAAGGGTACAATTACCCAAAAACTTCATTTTAATGATGCGCTGGATTTAAAATTGAGTCCACAGAAAAATGCTGCTTTAAATCTTAATTTTGAAGTAAAGAAACGATTGGACAGCATTGCAATATCAGACCAGAAGTACAGAATGATGATGGAGCCAAAAACGGAAGAAGAAAAAGCACAGTTACTTAAAGAAAAGGGCTTAACCGAAGAAGAATACCACGCAGAGTTATGGAAATTACAATCCGTCATTGATAGTGCAAATATGGTTTATGTTGAAAGGTATTTTTTAGAGCACGGATACCCAGGAAAATCTGTTGTTGGCGAACCAACCAATACTGCAGCCTGGTATGTTCTGCAACATTCAGATAAGATTGCAACATATTTTCCGTTGATTAAAAAAGCTGGCGAGGATGGAGAACTGCCCTACAACTTAGTAGCTATGATGGAGGACAGATACTTAATGGAACAAAAAAAGCCACAAATTTACGGGACACAAGGTAGGCAAGAGGGAAGTGGAAAACCCTTTATTTGGCCAATAGAAAACCCGGAAACGGTTAACCAAAGAAGAAAAGAAGCAGGTTTTAACGAGGATATTGAAGTTTACGCCAAAAACCTTTTTGGTGAAGATTTTGAATACAAAGTTGTGACTATGGAAGAGATAAAAGCATAAACTTGGCAAAATATATACTTATAAAAATTGGTTATACTTTACTCACACTTTTCGGGGTTATAACAATCATATTTTTATTATTTACACTATTACCAGGCGATCCGGCAAGAATGATGCTAGGCCAAAATGAAACTGCAGAACAGTTAGCCGTGGTTAAAAAGAAATATGGTTTCGATCAGCCAGTTTCAATACAATACATTCGGTATTTAAATGATTTGTCATTAATCTCTTTTCACAGTACACAAGAAGGCGATTACACATATTTGGCAGATGGAAAATATTCTGCCACGAAACTATTTACGATAAGTGAAACCTCGGTAGTGTTAAAACTTCCATATTTAAGAGAATCTTTTCAAAAAAATGGAAAAGAAGTGAGTGAGGTAATTGCGGAAACACTTCCAAACACTTTTGTTTTGGCGGTTTCGGCAATTACAATTGCCTTGTTGGTTGGAGTTTTTTTAGGAATAATTTCAGTTTTATTCAAAGATGGATTTATAGACAAAGCAATCCAATTAATTAGTACTTTGGGAATGAGCGTTCCTTCATTTTTTAGTGCAATTTTATTTGCCTGGTTTTTTGGATTTGTTCTTAAAGAATACACACATCTTTCAATGACGGGTAGTTTGTATGAAGTGGATGATTTTGGACAAGGAAAACATCTTCAATTAAAAAATCTTATTTTACCAGCAATCGTTTTAGGGATAAGACCTTTGGCAGTGGTAAGCCAATTAATGCGAAATTCATTATTAGAGGTTTTAAGTCAAGATTATATTAGAACCGCAAAGGCAAAAGGACTTTCGTTTTATCAAATAATTAGAAGACACGCTTTAAAAAATTCATTAAATCCGGTTGTTACGGCAATTTCTGGTTGGTTTGCTTCAATGCTTGCCGGAGCCGTTTTTGTTGAATATATTTTTGGTTGGAACGGTTTAGGCAAAGAAATTGTTAATGCCTTAAATACATTAGATTTACCTATAATAATGGGTGCTGTTTTGGTAATAGCAACATTATTTATAATAATCAATATTTTTGTAGATATTATTTATGCCCTGCTAGATCCCAAAATAAGTAATCAATAATCAATTTTCACATATTGTGATAAACATATAAGATTAATCATAGAATAACCAATAATCCCAAAATAATGAGAAAGAATATAGTAGCCGGAAATTGGAAAATGAATAACGATTTGGCCGAAACAGAAATGTTTTTAAAAGATTTCAAAATGCAAGTTATTCCAGAAAACGTTGAGGTTTTAATAGCACCAGCATTTACAAATTTGCAACATGCTTTTAATTCAACCCGAGAGCATCCTATAAAAATTGCAGCTCAAAATATGCATCAAAGTAATTCTGGCGCCTTTACGGGCGAAGTTTCTGCTGCAATGCTCAAAAGCGTTGGAATTGAAATTGTTATTCTAGGACATAGCGAAAGACGTGCCTATTTTAATGAAGATAATCAAGTTTTAGCAGAAAAAGTAAATACAGCTTTAGAAAATGATATGACCATTATTTTTTGTTTTGGTGAAGAATTACAAGATAGAAAGTCACATAAACATTTTGATGTTGTGGAAAATCAACTTGAAGGTGGATTATTTCACATAGCCGAAGAAAATTGGAAAAATATAATTTTAGCGTATGAACCAGTTTGGGCAATAGGAACAGGCGAAACCGCAAGCCCCGAACAAGCTCAAGAAATGCATCAATTTATTAGAAAGACAGTTGCTAAAAATGCCTCAAATAAAATAGCTGAAGATGTTTCAATACTTTACGGTGGTAGCGTTAAACCAGACAATGCAAAGGATATTTTCGGAAAACCGGATGTTGATGGTGGCTTAATTGGCGGCGCATCTTTAAAAATCGAGGATTTTATGGAAATTATCAATGCTTTCAAATAATTCAAAATAGAAAGAATAAATTTTGAAAATTATACTTTTTCCAATATTAAAAGAAATATGAATTATATAGAATATATCTTCAATATAAAACCAGTACAACCAGCATCTGAAATTTTAATAGCACAATTAGGTGAGGTTGGTTTTGAAAGTTTTGTCGAAACGGAAAATGGGGTAGAAGCCTACATTCAAAAATCTGAATGGAATGAAAATGTTTTACAGAATATTCAAATCTTGTCTTCATCGGAATTTGAAATTAGTTACACGTCGTCTGAAATTGAACAAATAAATTGGAACGAAGCTTGGGAAAAAAACTTCGATCCAATTGAAGTTGATTCCCGCTGTGCAGTTAGAGCGCCATTTCATCCAAAGAAGAATGTTCAATATGAAATTATTATCGAACCAAAAATGTCTTTTGGAACGGGACATCACGAAACTACTTTTATGATGCTTCAATTTATTTTGGATGCTGATTTTAAAGAAAAAACAGTTTTAGATATGGGTTGCGGTACATCCGTTTTGGCAATTTTAGCATCCATGCGCGGTGCCAAAACGGTTGAAGGAATAGATAATGATGATTGGTGTGTAGAAAATAGTATCGAAAATATTGAACGCAATAATTGTACAAATATTGATGTTTATTTGGGTGACGCAAATTCAATAAATTCAAAAAAATATGACGTTGTAATTGCCAATATCAATAGAAATATTTTGTTGGATGATATGGAAGCATACAGGCAAACAATGAGTAAAGGCGGCGAGTTATATCTTAGTGGTTTTTACAAAGAGGACTTGCCAATTATAAAAGACTGCTGCGAAAAATTGGACTATAAATTTGTTGAAAATAAAACAAAAAATAATTGGGTTGCCGCCAAGTTTATTTTGTAAATCTTAAATTGAATATAAAATTGATGCCTTCTCAATAGATTTTGCGAATTTTGCAAGTAATTATGAGCACAAAAGAAAAAATACAAGAAGAAGTTGACGTCTTAGAAAAAGAGTCCAATCAAAATGAAATTGTGTTGTATAACGATGAGGTTAATACTTTTGACCATGTTATAAATACATTAATGTATGCTTGCGATCATACGGCAGAGCAGGCGGAGCAATGTTCCATACTTGTCCATTACAAAGGAAAATGCACTGTAAAAACGGGAGAATATAAAGAACTTGAGCCAAGATGTTCAAAACTTTTGCAAGCTGGATTAAGCGCAGAAATTGTTTAATTTATTTTTTTAATTTTTTGTGGTAATAATAAATCCTATTATTTATATTTGCACCCCACAATAAATAATTGTGTTAATGGCCTCGTGGCGCAACTGAATAGCGCACTTGATTACGGCTCAAGAGGTTACAGGTTTGAATCCTGTCGAGGTCACCATTAAAGTTATAATAACCATAAAAACCTTGCAGAATCTATGATTTTGCAAGGTTTCGTCATTTATAAGTCATTAGTACTTTTTTTAAAATTAAAAGTCTCCACCAATTTTGTCACTGATCTTCCAATCCAAAAATTGTCAAAATCAACATTTATTGATTGATAAATGGAAGCATTCGGGTAAATGCTAAACTTGATTACTAAATTTAAAATCTGAATCTGAAATAAATTATTTATCTTGTATTACAAATTTCTAGTAATGATATTAAATAATAAACTTTTCAAAAGGTTAAAGCAAATTGGCCTATTTGCATTAAGTTCAACTTTTGTAATCGTATTTGCTCTTGCTTGTAAAGCAAAAACTATTTCCAACGGTGATTACGTTTCTTTACCCGAGGCTCTAAAAAAGGATAGTTTAGCCTCTATAGTAGCGTTTAATAAGGTTTATACAGTGCTTATACACCCAAGGTGTATGAATTGTCATCCCTCTGGAGATATTCCATTGCAAGGTGATGAAAGTCGAATTCACACAATGTTACCGCAACGCGGTCCTGATGGAAAGGGTGTAGCCACTATGAAATGTGCTACTTGCCACGCAAATAAAGGAGTCCCTGGAGAACACACACCTCCTGGAAATCCAAGTTGGCATTTGCCGCCAGCGGATATGAAAATGGTTTTTCAAGGGAAATCTGCACACGAATTGGCAATACAATTGGTAACCCTAGAAAAAAATGGGAATAAAGATATGAAGGCGTTAAGAGAACACGCTGAAGATACCCTTGTAAAAAGTGGCTGGAATATGGGCGGCAATCGTCAATTACCGCCATTGTCTTATGAAGAGTTTAAAGAAGTTTGGTATACTTGGATTGATAATGGTGCATACGCTCCATCCAAATAAAACAGTTGTTAAAAAAAATAAATGGTATGGCAGTATATAGCATAAACGTTAATGGAACAACACATCAAGTAGATGTAGATTCAGATACACCAATTTTATGGGTATTAAGAGATAATTTGAGGCTGTTAGGTACCAAATATGGTTGTGGCATTGCTCATTGTGGCGTTTGCACAGTTCATTTGGACGGCGAGGCAATTCGATCTTGCGCGTATCCTATAAGTGCTATTGAGAATAAAAAGATTGTGACCATTGAAGGACTTTCTGAATCAGGTGATCATCCGGTACAAAAGGCTTGGATAGAACACGATGTACCACAATGTGGTTATTGCCAAGCTGGTCAAATTATGACAGCTGCTTCATTATTGGAGCAAAATTCCAATCCATCGGACGATGAGATAAGACGCGCTATGAATGGCAACATTTGCAGATGTGCCACATATACCAGAATAAACCGTGCGATTAAAACCGCTGCAAAAGAGATGTAATCATGACAAAGGTAAAAACACATTTAAATAGACGTTCATTTCTAAAATTAGGTGCAGCTGGAAGCGCAGGTTTAATGTTGCAATTTAGCTGGTTTTCCAGTCTTGCAATGGAAAATCCAACCATGGAAGGCGCCTGGGATTTGAATGGATATATTAAAATTGCAACGGATGGTACAGTGACTATAGCTTCACCAAACCCAGAGGTGGGACAAAACGTGAAAACCTCCATGCCAATGATTGTTGCTGAAGAATTGGATGTTAATTGGAAAGATGTTTTAGTAGAGCAGGCTCCATTAAATACAGCAATTTTTACTCGTCAAATTGCGGGTGGTAGTAACTCTATAAAAGAAAGTTGGGATTCTTTACGGATGGCAGGCGCTACGGCTAGACATATGTTAGTGCAAGCTGCTGCAGCGGCTTGGAAAGTACCAGCTTCAGAAATTGATGTTACATTAGGAATTATATCTCACGAAGAAAGCGGAAAAAATGCAACATTTGGAGAGATGGCTTCTGCTGCCTCTCAAATAAAAGTACCAACGGAAGTAGAAGTTAAAAATATAAAAGACTTTAAAATAATTAGACATTCGCAAAAAAATGTGGATGGTCCCGGTATAACTACGGGAAAAGCTGTTTTTGGATTGGATGTTTACAGTGAAAATATGGTATTCGCTTCTATAGTAAGTCCTCCCGCATTTGGTGTAAAATTGAAGTCCTTTGATGCTAGTGAAGCCCTTTCAATGAATGGAATATATGATGTTTTTACAATTAACGCATATCCTGAAGATTTTGAGCGTGGCCGTTTTGATATTTCTGCCTTTCCAGAATTGATAGTCATTACGGGAGATTCAACTTGGCGAATAATGAAAGCTAAGAAAACGATTAAAGCAGAATGGTCAGCTTTTGATTCTTATGCAGTGAAATTTTTGGGACAAGATACCAAAGAACAAGTGCCAGCTGGAAAAGAAAGTACTGAGAATCATTATTCTGAAATGATTCAAAAAAGTAAAGAAAACGCAAAACAAGTTCGTAAAGACGGAAATCCAGAAAAGGCCTTCAGTGAAGCTACAAAAGTAATTGAACGCTCATACACAGCACCATACTTAGCTCACAGCCCTTTAGAACCTTTAAATTTTTATGCAAACGTAACCGCAGATAAAGCAGAACTAATAGGACCAATTCAAACACCTGAGTATATGGAAAAATCTGTAGCCAGGCGTTTGGGAATGACTTTAGAGCAAGTAGATATTCAAATGACGCGTATTGGTGGTGGGTTTGGAAGAAAACTTTATGGGCATTACTTATTGGAGGCAGCCGTTATATCCCAAAAAATTAAAAGGCCAGTAAAGTTAATGTACACGCGTGAAGACGACATGACATTTGGTGCTTATCGGCCAACCTATCAAGCATCTTTCCGCGCGGCATTGGATAAAGATAATAATATGATTGCATTCCATGTAAAAACGGGTGGAATCCCCGAAAGCCCTTTATATGCCAATCGTTTTCCGGCAGGTACGGTAGATAATTATCTAGCAGAATCTTGGGCTATTGAATCAAATATAACAACAGCTGCCTTTCGAGCCCCAAGATCTAACTTTATGGGTGCAGTAGAACAGTCATTTTTGGATGAAGTTGCTGAATTAGCAGGAAAAGATCCAATAGATTTTAGATTGGAACTTTTTGATAGGGCCATTAAAAACCCGGTAGGAAAGAACAATGATTACGAGGCAAACAGATATGCAGGCGTTTTAAAACTAGTCCGTGAAAAATCAAATTGGGAAACTCCAAAACCTGGAATCAGTAGAGGTGTGGCAGCATATTATTGCCATAATAGCTATGTTGCCAGCGTGGTAGATTTGCGAATGGAAGAAGGAAAACCAATTATTGAAAATGTATACTGTGGTGTTGATTGTGGCATTGTGGTTAATCCTATTGCTGCTTCAAATATGGTTGAAGGCGGAAGTGTAGATGGAATCGGGCACGCACTTTACAGTCTCTTGACTATAAAAGATGGCGTCCCACAGCAATCAAATTATAACGATTATCACCTCATCCGAAATAATGACGCCCCTAGAGATGTGGAAGTACATTTTGTTGATAGCGATATCCACCCCACTGGACTAGGAGAGCCGCCTTTTGCCCCAGCAATAGCAGCCTTGGCAAACGCATTGTATAAAGATACTGGTAAGCGCTATTACCACCAGCCGTTCATGGTAGATATAGAGTCTATGTATCTTCAAGAAAAGGAAAGCGTTTAATTTTAAATATTTCAATCATAAAAAACTTAAAATTTATAACAGAAATTTAATTTTTTGAATTATTTTAATGTGTAATGAAAGTGAAAAGTCTACAATTTTTTGTAAGCTTTTCATTTTTATATTTGTTTTAGTAGTGTAAATGGTCACTAAAGATTTTATTTCCATCTTGCTTTTTTTGGTAATTTATATTAGTATAATTAATTCTAAAGTGTTTACCATTTAATTTTATTCTCTTCAAATTAACGATATCTTCTTACTATTTCTTACTATCTTCCTTTAATTTTGTATTTAAAGCATTGAATATGAAAGACAAGAAAATTATAATAATTGGTGGCGGTTTTGCTGGTATTAACATGGCAAAAGCACTTGGTGGTAAAAAAGGCCTCGACGTTACTTTAGTTGATAAAAATAATTACAACTTCTTTACGCCACTTTTATATCAAGTTGCTACCGGAATGCTAGATATTTCTAGTATTTCAATCCCCTTTCGTACGCTTTTCTACGGAAAAAAAAATCTGCATTTCAGGCTTGGAAGTTTACAAGAAGTTATTCCGGATCAAAATAAAATAATTTTAGACACTGGTGAATTGGAATATGATTATCTAGTTATAGCAATTGGTACAAAAACCAATTATTTTGGTATGGAAAATATTGAAAAAAATGCCCTACCAATGAAATCGGTTAATGAAGCAGTTAGACTTCGAAATTATTTATTATTAGAAGGAGAAAAATACACGTATTGTAACGATGCTGATGAGAAAAGGAAAATGCGGAATATTGTAATTTCAGGAGCAGGGCCTTCTGGTGTTGAAATTGCTGGGATGATTGCTGAAATGCGAAACAGGAAATTAAAAAACATTTATCCAGAATTGGATGGTCAAAAATTGAACATTTATTTAGTTGACGGCGCAGATAGCGTGTTACCACCAATGCGAAAAAAATCGCAGGAATATTCCCAAAAAAGTTTAGAGAAACTGGGTATAAACGTTCAGTTAAATAAAATGGTTACAGATTATAAAAATGATACCGTCTATTTTAATGACGATACAATAATCGAAACTCGTACATTAATATGGGCGGCCGGTGTTACTGGCCAAACTATTAAAGGATTTGAAAAAAATCAATACGAAAAGGGAAAAAGATTAAAAGTAAACGAATATTTAAAAGTTGAAAATACTAATAATATTTACGCAATTGGCGATTCTTGTATTACGAATACAGATCCTAATTTTCCCGAAGGTCATCCACAATTAGGAAGTGTGGCGCAACAAATGGGCGAAGCACTTGCCAAAAATTTCAAATTAGTAAATACAAATAAAAATCCAAGGCCTTTTACATATCTAGATAAAGGTACAATGGCTATTATTGGAGACAAAAAAGCGGTTGCCGATATGAATTTTCCAAAAACTACATTAACAGGATTTATTGCTTGGTTTGCTTGGTTGTTCGTTCATTTATTTTTACTCGTAAATTATCGAAATCAAGTAAAAACCTTTTGGAACTGGGCTAATACATATTTAGGGAAAGGACAATCTCAAGGTATTATGGTTACTCCTTATGTTAAAAATAAAGCTATAAATTCTGAAAAAACAGTCTTTACAGAATAAGAAATTGGCTATCTTTAAGATCACCTATTCTAATGTCAATTACAATTTACTTCAACATTTAGAATTATCTGTCTTATATGCTTAACTTGAAATTAATAATTAATTTGGGAAACGAAGATGGAAGATAAAAAAGAAAAACACGAAAATAATAGAAGGTTTGATGAAAAGGTTGACAAAGAAAAGGAAGAAAATACTCCTAGAAAAGACAAAGAATTAGATCCGTAAAAACCGACCAAAAATAATAACTAACAATAATTATGATCGATATAAAAAATTATATAAGAGACGTCCAAGATTTTCCAAAAAACGGTGTTCTTTTTAAAGATATAACACCTCTTTTGGCAAATAAGGAGGCAGCGGAAGCTTGCTTACATAATTTGTTAGAATTGGTTGGAGATCAAAAAATTGATAAAGTAGTTGGCATTGAAAGTCGCGGTTTTTTCTTTGGGATGCTTTTAGCACAAGAATTAAATGCAGGATTTATCCCAATTCGGAAAGCCGGAAAATTACCACACAGCACATTAGTTGAGCCATACTCATTAGAATATGGGATGGATATATTGGAAATTCATGAAGATGCAATCTTGCCTGGTGAAAAAATATTACTTCACGATGATGTTTTAGCAACTGGCGGAACTGCAAAAGCCGCCTGTAGGCTTATTGAAAAACTTAAAGGCGACATTGTACAATGTAATTTTATAATGGAAATTGGCTTTTTAAATGGCAACAACAAATTGCGCAATTACGATAGCCGTTCACTTATTACTTATTAATCCAAGGAGTTTTTTGTAACCCAAGTCCGCCAGCCAAGCAATGCTTTTTGAAAAGTAGTTGCTTTTTGTAAATCTACATTTTGCTCGGTTAGGCTTGGTAAAAACTTCTTATTTAATTTAGCAATGGTTTGGAAAAGTTGCTTCTTCAAAATCTGTATTTTAAATTAAAGATAGTTAATTAAAATTATTATGTTGTTCTGCAAATTTCCTTTTCAGAATTTAGAGTTAAAGCAGAATCTAATTTCTTATTATTGAAGAATTTTTATCCATTCCCAACGTAATGGGCGAAATGGCAGAATCACTATTCACGTTACTGTTGGATTTACTGCCTTGGTTATTATCCAATTTCAACTTTATACTAGTAATTTCTCCTACACTGTTTCTCCGTACACCTGAATAATTAAAAGTTATATTATCATTTTCAAAGTCACGCTTTAAGTTTTCCAAATCCGCGTCAGTCATATCCTTTGTAATCGTTTTCAGTTTCGATGGATCCATTTTATTTTCCATTTCTTCTCTCATTTTAGTAAATTCTTCCATCATTTGTCCCTTTCGGTCTGTATTTTTTTCAGCTATCTTTTCATTCCTTAATTTATTTTCCTCCTGCATTTTTTCTGATCTTGCTTGCATTTCCTCTCTCTTTATCTCCATTTCAGCTCTTCTTTCTTCCATTTTGTTGCGCATTTTGTCCATTTCCAATCTTCGTGCATCAACATTTTTTCTTGCGGCTTCAGAAGTTAATCTTGCTTTTTCAGTATGAATTTTTCCATTTTCATCAAAATCCATTTCAAATTCTTCTTCATTTTTAGTAGCATTACTAAATGAAATTGCCCCCTTTTCGGTTCGGCTTATGTAAATATCGTTGATAGGTTTAGATGTTGAAATATTATAATTACCCTTATTTCCTCGAGAGTCTGAGTAGCTAATTGAAATTCCCATCAATTCGTTTGAGCTATTATAATTAAGGTTAGAGTAATTAAAATCTACCTCATAATTTTCTTTCAAATTTTTCTTAATTGCCTCAAGCTCTTCTTTGGTTGTGCTTTTGGTAATAATAATTTTTACATCTTGAATTTTAGTATTGCTTTTTTCTTCTTTAGATATTTCAGGAGATTCATTATTTAAATTATTTTCATTTTCCATAATATCAATTTTCTCCGTTTTATTTTTAGTCGAAATTGTAGATTGTCCTGAAATCTTACTTTCGGTTGAAGGTAATGCAGATTCTTTCTGAATATATTTAACCTTTTCCTTCACATTAAAACTATAAAGAAAAAGCGCCAAAATTGGAAGAATAAGAAATGTTTTAAAAAGATTTTTACGGTTTGAAGACTTTTTGTTTAACATAATGATTCGTTTTTTGATGAATGATTGTTTAAAATTAGTAACAAGGGCAGGCGTTGTGAAGGTTGATGAGGTTTTAACCAGCGCCAATTGGTAATCAATTTTATTGGGTAAATTGCTGGTAGTTTTTTGATCTGCCATAAACTCCAAGTTTTCCTCAATTGCCTTTTTATAGAGATATGCTAATGGATTAAACCATTGAAAAGCCAAGAAAATATTAACCAATAAAATATCGATAGAATGTAATTGTGATGCATGAACATGTTCGTGATTTATAATAAATGTGAGCTCTTCTGCCGTATGTAACTTAGGATTGTAAACGATATAATTGAAAAAAGAAAAAGGCATTATTTGGCTATTAACCTTAATATGAACAAACCCTTTTGTGTTTTCACCTTCATATTTTTTAAATAATTTTTGCAGCGATAAGAGTTGAAATACTAAGCGAAACCCCATAATTACTGCACCAACTAAATAAATAACCAATAGCACTTGCCACCAATTGATAATTTCAACTTGTGCAGAATTGAAAGCTATATTTTGAGAAATGGGCATTGTTGAGGTAGAATCTTTAATTGGTTCCACAGCAATAACTATTTGTTTTGTTATTATTAAAAAAGGTAAAAGAGTAGAGGCTATCATTCCACCTAACAAGAAATGGCGATTGAAGCTAAAAAGCGTTTCTTTTGCCAAAAAGAATCTATATATACTATAAAAGATGGCTATTAAAGATGCAGACTTTATAATTAAAATTAGATTTTCCATATTATGAAGGTTTTTCAATTAATTCCAAAATTTCGCGGAGTTCAGTTGCACTTATTTTTTCTTCCTTTGCAAAAAATGAAACCATATTTTTATAATTATCATTAAAATATAGTTTCATTGCACTGTTCATAAACTGTTTAGTGTATTCTTCTTTACTAATTAATGGGTAATATTGGTGTGTTTTC
>JBBSOK010000040.1:0-23035 GCA_038259825.1 Flavobacteriales bacterium | reverse complement strand
TTCTTTTTTTGTGTACGGAATCAAATAACTTTGTGCAAAGCTCCCTGCACCAATAAAACCAATATTTATTGTAGAAACTGCATTCGATTGAACAGAAACCATCGAGGTTTTCTTCGTTTCACTCTCAGGATATGCCAATAAAATACCAATATGTGGCTCATCAACCTTGCCTAGAACGATATCGTACGCTTTTTCAGCATCCGCAATATCAAAAGTATGTGTAATTAAATTTTTAAGTTTTACAGTGCCTTGCGAAATTAGATCCAAGAAAGTTTCCATATTCCGCTGCTCGGTATAGCGAACATAAGCAAAAGGATAATCGTGACCGTCTTCTTCATACGCATTGTCATATCTTCCCGGACCATACGAACAAGACATTTTTAATTCCAATTCTTTTCTATAAAAATCCGGATCGCGCGGTACATCCATTTTCACAGCACCTACAACAATTACTTTTCCTTTTTTACGGCTTATTACGGCTGAAAGTTCTATTGGGTCATTACTCGGCGCTGCCGCTGTTATGATTACGCTGTCAAATCCGTGACCACCTGTAAAGTTGTCGATAGCGGTATTTAAGTTACTATCATTTCTAAGCATAGCACCATCTGCGCCGCTTGTTAAGGCGAGGTCAATTAAATTTTTTGAAAGATCCACTCCAAAAACACGGCAGCCATTTGCTTTTAATAGTTGAACGGTAAGTTGTCCCAAAAGTCCGAGGCCGATTACACATACTTTATCGCCCAATCTTGGTTCAGCTTGGCGAACACCTTGTAAAGCAATTGCGCCTAAAGTTGTGAAACTAGCTTCTTCGAAAGAAACATTATCTGGAATTTTAACAACTAAGTTCTGCGGAATGGCAACAACCTCAGCGTGCGAAGCGTAATCTTGGCCTGCGCAAGCCACACGATCACCTGGTTTAAATTTGCTATTGCTGTCCAAAGAAGCGGCAACAACACCAGAAGTAGAATATCCCAACGCTTTTAATGAATCAAGTTTGGTCCTAACTTTATCTATCGTGGCTTTTAAACCTTCCTTTTTAATATTTTGAAGCACTTGCGCCACAAGATCTGGGCGTTGTTTTGCTTTGCCAATTAGGCTTGCTTTACCAACTTTTACTGTACCTCTTTCTGTTCCTGCGCTTATCAGGGAAAATTTGTTTTCAACCAAAACCATATTTTCCGAAATGGAAGGGTTTGGCACTTCATCTACATATAATTCTCCCGTTTTAAAGTTTTGGATTACTTGCTTCATTATTGTCGATTTTGGTGCAAAAATAGGTTTTTTTAAGAAGTGACTCTTTGTTTTATTATAAAATGAGGCGCCAATTCTACTTCACGGAATATCTAATAAAACAAATTTAGAAATTCATCTACAAAATTTATAAAATAATAGATATTTCAATTTGCTATATTTGACCCCAGAATTATTGAAATTTCGTTCAAATTAAAATTAATTTTCCAAAAAAATATTTTTATTTAGCCTAACAAAAAAGATTAATGTCAGAAATATATACCGATTTAAACGGAGAATACCTCCAAAAAAACCCAACGTGGCATATTGAAGATTCTCCCTAGAAGGCTTCGCAAATTCTTAAAATGTTGCAGCGAAATCCAATAAATCCCAAGTATGTTGCTGAAATAGGTTGTGGTGCTGGGGAAATTTTGAATGTTCTGCATTCCAAAATGCCCTCTGATGTAAATTTTGTTGGTTACGATATTTCAACCGATGCTATTAAACTCGCAGAAACGAGAACCAAGGAAAGACTAAGTTTTAAGCTTGAAAATTTATTAGAAACAGAAGAAAGGTTCGACTTGCTTTTAATGATGGATGTTTTTGAACATGTCGATGATTATTTGGGTTTTATAAAACAATCTAAAAATAAGGCTGCGTATACTATTTTTCATATTCCGCTAGACCTTTCAGCACAATCAATAATAAGGAATAAATTGATTTTGGAAAGAAACGAATTAGGACATTTGCACTATTATATGAAGGAAACAGCCTTGGCTTCTTTAAAACATAGTGGTTTTGAAATTGTAGATTTCTTTTACACAAACGGTGCATTGGACCAACCTTCCAATACTTTTAAATCTAAATTAGCAAAATGGCCGCGAAAAATACTTTATAAAATCAATAAAGATTTTGCCGTTAAGTTGTTGGGTGGCTGTTCTTTGCTGGTACTTGCCAAATAGATTATTTCTAAAACAACAATCCTAATTTTAAGATATTTTCGCCAATTTTTTTATTTCGAATTCCTGTCGTATACATTTCTGACACGTAATAGGTAAGCGTTGCACTTTTCAATAAATCTTGTTTAGTATATTTTATATCAGCTTTTTGATGAAATGCTTTTACCAAATGCTTATACATTGCATCGTGCCCTTTATTTCTTAAAGATTTATTGATAATAGCTTTTTTACCGTTATTTGCGGTCCAGGAGTAGCGAGTATAATCTTGGATTGAAACCGTTTCGTCTTTAGTGCGCACTTCAATATTTTCTTGCACACCACGCAGCGAATTTCCCTTATCTGAAACTGTAATATTAACAAGCGAGCCTTCAGAAAAAAGTACAGAAACAGCCATTGTTTCATCTTTACTCGGACTTGCCATAAGATTAATTTCAATGGGTTCACCATTAATCCAAAACACTGCCAAATCCAACCAATGCGTCAAGTTTCCAGTTATCCGTGTACCTTGATTCGGCCAAAAATACCAATGATTCTCGTTAATTAATATTTCCTTTACGCTAATTGTAATTACCTTTTGCTGCGCGTAGAAGGCATTACGTATTTTTTGGTTAAGCGGAATAAAACGGCGATTGTAACCAATTTCAAGATTTGCTCCTTTATCGTAAAGACCGTTTAATGTATCAATATCATCTAATGTAACACAAGGCGGCTTTTCAATAAAAATAAAGGCCGACGGATTTATTTCAAAAATTTGTTTTGCAATGCGTGTGTGATCGGAATGGTAGGTGGCTATAATAGCAAGCGGATTCTTAGTTTTTTCTAAAGCCGAATAACTTTCTTCAGGCACTAATGCAAACGCTTGGTATTTATACTTTTCCTTGTAATGCGCTGCTAATGTTTGGTTGTAATCTATACAAAATGCTTTTTGTTCAGCTTTAATATTTGGCGCAATGTAAACCCTTGCATAATCTCCTAAACCGTATAAAAAAACACCTTTTTCAGCGTAACTAACTTCTTGGTTCGCATATTCGGAAACAGGAATTTTTACCCCGTTTTCTGATGAAGATTGAATAAATTGGTTAAAGCTTATATTTTCTGGAATATTTTGAAATGTTTCCATCGCATTTCTTTCAAAAAATTCGTTTTTCACTACAAAATGTTCTTTTTCTTCGGAAGATTGAATGCTATAATTCACAAATATCTTCCCATTTAATTCAACCGAAATAATGGTTTCGAACTTTTTAAGTTGAAATGTATTCCCTTTAGAAAGTATTTTTTTTGAAGTACGAACCAAGCCTTCGCGTTGCGAAAAGAACAATAGTTTTCTCAATTTATTAGTAACTTCGGGACGTTCTTTTGCGTCCAAATGCCGTTGTTCAACAGAAATCAATTTGTCGAATTGTAAATTATTGAACCGTATTATTGCTGCCATTTTTTATTTTGATTCGTAAATTTCGGTATACTTTTCTAAATAAAAGGAATTATCTTTTTTAGAAATATCTTCAAAAGTAAAGGTAGGCTTTGTTGCATTTTCAATAGTTTCAATTATTTTTCGAAATAAATCTTCACTATTTCTGTCTTCAAAAAGAATGGTTCCTTTTGGTCTATCCGTAACATCCGAGGCTATGATGGGTTTATTAAGAAATAAAGCTTCCCGAACAGTTAGTGCATCGCCATCACTTGCTGTTGCTCTAATTACAACGTCGCTTTGCTGCATTAATTTTACGAACGAAATTGGTATTGGTAGTAATGAAATTGCATTTTCTAGATTTTCCTCTTTTATTATTCTAGTGTATTTTTTGAACAAACTGGTTTCGTCATTACTGTCTGCAACTATAAAGATAATTTTATAGTTTAGCTTTTCTGTTTTAATTTTTCTTGCCACTTGCAATAGCAAATCCATTCCGTATAGATCTGTTCCTTGATGTAAATCCAGCCTAAATGCGTTGCTTACAATTAATTTTTTGTATTTATTCGCATCTACAAGCTGTTGTACTTTTTCAGGTAAATTTGGTTCGTTTCCAATTATTGGCGGGACAAAGGCAGGTAGAATAATTGCCTTATTCCGTTTTAGAATGGATTTAAGTTCTTGCGTTACACAAATTACTTTATCTGTAAACGGCAAAAACATTCGGTTGAAAAATATTGAATTCTTAGAGGGTAGATTATAAATTGTGTGATAGGAGACAATACATTGTTTTCCATAAAGAAAAGCTATTATAATATGAAAAATACGCAAAATACTCACGCCACTATGAATGTGAATAATATCTGCTTGCCCAACCAATTTTAAATATGTAACAATGTTTTTTGAACGAATATTAAAAACATCTCCTTTTGAATATGCCAAAGGAGATTCATCCACAAATGCAACATTATAATTTTTAGACAACAATGCTGAAAGACGTTTTATATGTACGCTCACACCACCAACCGCTGTATATGGTCCCATGAAAAGTACATTTTTCTTTACTACATTAAATTTATCTGACTTAGATATTGGTATAGAAAGTAAAACGAGTGAAAAAGCTAGAAGAACTATGCCGTGCTGCCTTTCTAAAGTAGATTCTGTCACCATTACAATAACTTGTACGGCAATGATGGCCATTCCTAGAAAATTTCTTTCTGAGAAGTTTTTTTTAAGAGCAAAAAATAAAATCCCAATTATACATAAAAGTCCTATTAAACCATAATAAAGTGTGGTTTCTAGAAATTGATTGTGAGCATTGTATTGATAAATGTATCCTGTTTCAAAACCGTTTTTAAGATATTGATCATAAAGTTTTAAATGGCCATCGCCCGTTCCAGCACCAAACAGTAAATTGTTTTCTCCAATAATTTGCAAGGCAGATTTCCAATGTGTTGTTCTGGTATCAAGATCCGAAATAGCAATGCCTTCAGGTGTTTCAGCATTAAAACGTTTTTGAAAATTTGGCGTAAAATAGAAAAGTGTGAGCAACAAAACGCCAAAAATTAAGACCCAAATAGTCCTGGGTTTCATTAGTTTACTATTCCCGTAAATTAAGATTAAAACGCTCACAATCAACGCAACAATACTTGCCCTAACGCTTAAAAGATATAAAAAGGCTAAAAGATAAAGTATCGGCAAAAAATAGATAAGGCTCTGTTTCCATGATTTTTTGAAAATATTACTCACAAAATAAAGCAGTGCAATTAAAACGTACATTGCAAAATAGGTGGTATGGATATCTAACAACTCACCCAATTTGTCGTAATAAAAGTAATTCCCAAAATTATTCAGCTTAAAATAACCTGCTTTTAATAGGGCAAAAACGGCAGAAATTATAACACCGTAGCTAAAATACTCCAACAAGATTAGTTTTGCTTTTTTAGTTACTTCCACCGAAAAGAAAATTAACGGGAATACTAAAAATGGCACCTGCTTTGTAAAATTCTTTAAACCTTCATCTGTGTTTTGAGTGTATAACAAACCAATAAGTGCAATCCAAAATAGGGAACTCATCAGCAAAAACGGAAAGAGATTCTTTTTTAAATTTTGAAATTTTTCATTCAAAGGATTATAAAACAACCAGCAGATAGCGCACGCGATAATACTTTGCGAATTAAGGCTATACTTTGGCAATGACAACGTAATAACCACAAGAATTAGTGACCCAAAAAAAAGCTTTTCCCGTATGTTTTTAAACTTGCTCACGGGATTTCTTGGGTTAAAAGTTTATTTAAAAATAAATATCCTTTTTTATTTAAATGGATTTCATCTTCAGATAAATAGTTGTTTTTATCTTTCAAGAAAAAATTGAAATCAACTATTTGAACTTTTTTCAAAAGTGCCGCGCATTGTTTTAACCTAACATTAAATGCGTTGTTGAAATTGTTATAAACATCATTCGTAGATGGTGGCAGTGTAATGGCAAAGATTGTTTCTGTGTTTTCCTTATTTTGAAGCAGGTTTAAAATTTCACAAATATTTTCATTCATTGTTTGTTTATCAACACCTTTATCTTGAGCTCCAAAAAATAGAATATAAAATGAAGCTTGTTGAGCAGTTTCGATCTTTTTCAAAATTTCAGCAGATGTATCAAATGTGCCTCCTTCATAAGGATATCCATACGCGTCTCTTTGACTTCCTACAAATAAAAGTTTCTTTTTTTGGGCTAAATTTTTGCGTAATTCTCGTGCTTCGCGCCAAATAATTTGTGAATCTCCAATTGTAATTGTTTTTTTTCCAGCTGGTTGAATTAAAGGTAAATCTACAACCTCAAGATTTCCAGAATTATCTATATTGTTAGGAATTTGATTTATCCATTTTACACCTGAAAAAACAATCTTTGAACCATCAGTAATTATTTCGGAAGCTCTAAAAAAAGTTTCCTGATTATTACGGAGCAAAAAAGTATTGTTGTTGCTGAACCTCTCTTGAAACTTAAAATTATTTTTGAAAGAGATAAAATCGTGAGAAATAGAATCTATTTCAACCTTTCCTAAATTTCCCAAAACCTTTGATGCATCCCAATTATAATTGAACTGAACGAAGTTTCTGCTAGCTTTTCTTGTAAAATCATGTACCAAATACAATAACAAAATAACCCAAATAAATAAGATGATTTTATATGAAGGTAGTTTGGTCATCTATTCCTAATTTCCTTTTAAACTAGTTAGATTAGTTGAATTTTCATTTTGCTTAAAATAATGTAATGGATATAAAAATATAATTGAAAACATCAAAAAAGCAATATTGTTAAGTGAATAAGAAAATAATGCGTCAAAAAATAGTGCAAAATAAATAAATACTACCAATTTAAATTTATCACGTGGCCAGCGTTGTATGATTGGTGCTAAAATTACCAAAAGATAGATTAATGCACCAAGTATCCCCATTTCCACAAATAAATGTGGAAAATATGTGTCTGTAGTTGGTAGATCGGGAAAATCGAACCAATCAAATCTATACTCGCTGTAAACAGGGGAGTTATATGTAACTGATGCTGGACCTCCAAAAGAACCTACACCACGGCCAAAAAGATTGAGGTCCATTATCTCCGCAAACATAACACGGTAGGATTCCGCCCTTGCCGAATACCCTTCCGTTATATATTCTCGTACTCTCAAAACAATGCTTTCTCCCATACTTGCAACAACTCTTGGTATTGTTATAAGAGCAACTAATAATACACCACCAATTACCTGAAAAAACCTTAATTTGTTTTTGTACTCGATGAAAAGTAACACGAAAAAAGTGCCAATGGTTTTATAGGAAAAACTTAGGAAAAGGGAAAGAATAAAAAATGAAAGAAGTAATTTTTTCCTTTTTCCAACGTAATATTTCTTCGCCAAAAAGAACGCTATCAAATTTATAAAGCCGAAAAGACCAAAAAATCCGACAATCCCTGAAGCCCTAATAACGCCGCTGGCTTCATTGTAATATCTATTTCCGTATAAATCTGTGCTATAAAACCATTGCGTAATGCCACGAAGCCAATTTATATAATTAATTATTTGATAAAAATTATTAACTACAACGAAAAAAATGAATGCTGTAAACAAGAATTTAAAATTCTTTCTAATTGAAAATCCAAAAAATAGAATTGCAAACGGAAACAAATACCTAAATCCTTCAGAAAGAGCAGCTTTCAAGCTAAATGAATGTAATATTCCGTAAATAAAAAAGGGCATAAAAATACCCAAAAGCACTAATAAATTAAAATTAAACTTTCCATGAAGTAAAGCATAAAAAAACATGTAGAATACGGCAAGAACTTTTAAAATTGATGAAATTTCAGGCTTATTAAAAATTAAAATCTCAGATGCCAAAATAACTACAAATGGAAATAAGATAATTATCTTTTTCGAAAGGTCATTTAGCGGCGTTCTAAGATTGATAAGTTCCATTTTAAAATTCAGTTTGGGAAGATTGTTTAGAAACCTTGTGTACAAAATACTTTAAAACGCCCAAACTAATCAAATTTTGGAAAACATAAGCACAAGCAGCACCAAGCGCTGCATATTTGACATCCAATAAGTAAATTACGGGTACAGAAATTACAAAAATGATAAATGATGCGTACGTTATAAATTTCATTTTTCCAAGGCTCAAAAATATAACGCCGTCAACTACATAAAATGATTCTATGTACCAACCAACAATCATTATCCTTAATAGAATTATAGCATCATCATATCTTTCGCCAAAAAATAAAGTTACCGCAACGGGTAGCAAAACCTGAGCAGCAATAAAAACTAAAATGGCAATACCGTTAAATTTTCTTTTAAAACTTCGAAATTTCGCAAAAAATAATTCCTTATTTCCGGATACTTCAGACATTTTGGGTATAATAAATTGTTGCACGCTAGAGGTAACTATTCCGATTCCTTGAATAAGTATTAACGCGAAAGCATAATATCCAAATATTTCTCTATCCAAAATAATGTAATTGGCAATTAAGAAACCAGAATGTAATTTTGCTTGATCTATAAGTTGCGCAGTAAACGCTGATTTTGAAAGGGAAATAATTTTTTTCTTGATTTCGGACTGTCTTTCGCTTATAGTCTTATCCACAAGTTCTTTACGTAAATCATAAAGTAAAATTAATGTAGCCAAAACAGTGCTGATAACCATAGAAAGTACATAACCTCGAATGAAAAAGAAATAAGTAAATGACAGCACAAAGACAGCCGAAAGTAGTTTAAGGTATAAAACTACAGTGCTTATTCGTTTAAATTTATCTATTGCCTGATAATACCGTATTAACAACATCGTTAATACGGATGGTATAATAAGAAAAGAATATTGCTGAAACCAGTAAACCAACGTATTATCTTCTGAGATAAATCCAAAATACGCCAATACGTTAAAAAAAACGAAGACTGCCAATGAGAAGAAAGTGGCATATTTTAATGAGAACAGTAAAGAAAGCCGCTGGATTGAACTGTCTTTATTTTCTGGAATAACCTTTAAAATTGCAAAAATTACACCACCACCGCCTAAAACAATAGCCATATTCGCAAATGTTTCAATAGTTTTTATAATACCAACATCTGTTGGGGACATAATCTTGGCAACCAGCAAACTCGAACCAAAAACTATAAATTGAACCGAATAATTCGAAATTATTAGATGGAAAAAACCCCTTTCTTTTAATTTTAAAAAAAGTAGTGTTAGTCTTTCCAAAATCAACTTAGTTTAAAACCCCGCAAAAATCCAGGATTTTTTTATTTTCAGGTAAAGTGATGTTTTTGAATTCGCTGTGTGCGACTAAAAACACCAAAATATCCGATTCTTCAATAGCTACATTAGTTGGTGTTAGGTCACGTTCGGTTGATTTTTTAAGGTTTGGTTCTACATTTAGGGTTTTAAAACCAGCACTCTTCAATGCTTCCGAAACGTGTAGTGCAGGAGATTCTCTTAAATCATCAATGTTTGGTTTAAACGCTAGGCCCATGCAAGCTATTGTTGCTTCTCTTCCATTTTCAATTTTGAATTGAAGCGCTTCATTTTTTACCTTTTCAATGGCCCATTCGGTTTTGTAATTATTTATTTCACGAGCGGAACGAATAATTTTTGCTTCGTCGGGAAATTCTGAAACTATAAACCACGGATCTACAGCTATGCAATGACCGCCAACTCCTGTGCCAGGTTGCAAAATATTTACGCGTGGATGTTTGTTTGCTAGTCTAATTAATTCCCAAACATTTATATCCGCTTTATCACAAATCATAGAAAGTTCATTTGCAAAAGCAATTTGCACATCGCGGGAGGAGTTTTCAACCAATTTGCACATTTCGGCCGTTTGAGAATTGGTCTTATGCAATTCACCTTTTACAAAATGTTTGTAGAACCAAACAGCTCGATCAGTTGAGGCATCATCTATACCACCAATTGCACGATCGTTTTGTTCTAATTCATAAATTACATTTCCAGGCAACACTCTTTCTGGACAATAGGCAATGAAAATTTCATTCTCTAATTCTGGACGTTGTTTAAAGATTATTTCTTGTACTTTATGAGTCGTGCCAACGGGACTAGTAGATTCTAAAATAACAAGGGCACCTTTTTTTAGCGTAGGAATTAAATTGCTAACCGCACTTTCAACATAAGACAGGTCTGGAACGTGATTTCCTTTGAAAGGTGTCGGTACAGCAATTAAATATACATCAGCCGATACGGGCTTTGTTGCGGCTTTTAACAAGCCTTCTTTTACTACGTGATGTACTAAACCATCAAGATCTGGTTCTACTATATGTATTTTTCCTTCGTTTATAGTATTAACAACACGCTCAGAAATATCCACGCCGGTTACATTAATTCCTTTACTGGCAATTAATGCTGCGGTAGGCAGGCCTATATAGCCAAGCCCCATCATTACTACTGTGGGTTTATGCTCCATTATTTAAATTCTTGATAAATTCTACTATTTTGGCAGTTGCTTTACCATCTCCGTAAGGATTATGCAGTAGACTCATTTTTTTATAATATTCAGGCTTAGTTAGCAGCTTTTGGGTTTCCTCTATAATTTTTTCTGTATCTGTGCCAACCAATATAACCGTTCCTTCTTCGACTGCTTCTGGCCTTTCAGTCGTATCACGAGTTACCAATACAGGTTTTCCCAAGCTTGGTGCTTCTTCTTGAATACCTCCACTATCTGTAATTATTAGATATGATTTTTCCATTAACCAAATAAAAGCAGGATATGCGAGCGGTTCAACCAGAAAAATGTTTTCAATTCCGGAAAGTAACTTGTGTACTGGTTTTAAAACATTTGGATTTAGATGGACAGGATAGATAATTTGAACATTTGGATTTTTTTGTGCAATAGTTTTTAATGCTGAACAAATTTTAATCAAGCCATCTCCGTGATTTTCACGTCTATGGCCGGTAACTAATATTATCTTATTTTGAAAATTTAAAATATCCTTTAAATTTTCAATCTCTTTATCTTTAAAGTTTTCAGAATTTACCTTTTCAATTCCATACAAAAGCGCGTCTATAACAGTGTTTCCGGTTACTAAAATATTTTGTGCTAAAATATTTTCTGCCAAGAGATTTTTATTCGAAAGGCTTGTAGGTGCAAAATGATAATCTGCAATTTTACCAGTAAGTTGTCTGTTAAACTCTTCGGGAAAAGGATATTGACGGTCAAAAGTTCGAAGGCCAGCTTCTACATGACATATTTTTGCTCCACTGTAAAAAGCTGCAATTCCTACCGCCATTGAGGTTGTGGTATCGCCGTGTACGTAAACAAAATCTGGTTTTACTTCATCTAAAACCGGTTTCATGTTTTCAATAATAGTTGCGGTTAGGCTGTACAGGTTTTGGTTGGGACGCATTAAGTTTAAGTCAAAATCCGGTACAATTTCAAAAAAATCTAATACTTGATCTAGCATTTCTCGATGTTGTGCCGTTACACAAACCTTAGTTTCAAAACTATCGTTATTTAAAAATTTACGCACCAAAGGCGCCATTTTTATAGCTTCAGGCCGTGTTCCAAAAACAATGAGATTTTTTTTCTTCATCATTGCTATTTAGTGTTATTTTCAGCAATGATCTTCATTTTATTGTAAAGGTATTTTACAAAAAAGAAGCCCGAAAATAAAAGAACTAAAAGTAGCGGGTACTTTACTTTATTGCTGATATGAAAGCCAGAAAAATCTGCAACATTATAATTTACGGCTACTATCCTAATTATGCTTTGTTCATCAACCTTTTGCATATTTAATTTTAAAAGATTGAAGAGTAATCTTTCTTTAGACTCAAAAAGGTCATTTAATTGGCTATTATCATTAACGGTAATTGCAGGGGAATTATTTTTATTTTTTTCAAGCAGAGAGGTTGCTTTTAAAATAGTGTCTATCTGTGCAATCATTTTTTCAGAAGTTTCTATCCTGAATTGTGTGTTTTTTAATCCAACTTCTTTGTATTCGCTGAAATGCTCATTATCATTCAAATATTTTTCAATAGCTTCTACGATTTCCTTTGAATGTTCTTTGCCGTTAATAGTTATAGTAATGTGGTGGTATTTATTATATTGAAAGTTTTGTGGATCCTTTATATAATCTGGGATATCCTGTTTTTCAGTTAGCGCTTTAAAAAGATCAACTCTTTCTCTAGTTGAGGCAACGTAGTTAAAAATATCTACAATAGGCTCTGCTTCAATTTTCCGTAACTCTGAATAATTTGCACCGATTGTCTCTTGCAAAAACATAACATCATTATCCCTTAATTTGGAAGAAAGTACATCAACTTTATCATACAAATATTGTGTGCTTTCAAAATTTGGAATTACTATTACTTCATTGTCGTAAGTACCTACTTTGTCCGAATCAAAATAATAACCGATACCTACACCAACAACTATTAATATTACTATAATTATGATGTACTTTAAAAAAAATGAAATTACTGAAAAAATAAGCCCTATAATAGATTTGAAAATGTTTGAAATCTTTGTTAAAAGATATCCTAAATCTATTTCATCTTGGTTATTTTGTGACATACTAAATAGCTGTTAGTTAATTGAAATATTGGTAATTGCATTCGTCAAATTTTGTTTCAAATGTCTTCAATGAATATTAACCGTATTCGGATTTTTAGAGTTAACCATTGTAATAGGTTCTAGCCGCGCGGCAAATGTAGGATAATGCTCGGTTTTGGCAAGGCTTGTTTTATTCAAATTTTGTGAAATAATTAATATTTCACTTTTAAGATGCGAATACAGATTTAAGGTTGCGTCATTTTTAATTTTCCCTCTTATTGAATTTTATAACTAAATATTAAAAAACTCACTTTCACGATAAAAGATATAATTTGGCTTGAGGCCTTATTATCAATTCATTATTGTAAGACGAAAAGATAATTTAGTTTAGGCTAAAATTTGATTAAGTATCTTTTCAGTGATTAGATAGGTAGGCTTTACGCCACTTGTACCCAGTCCGCCAGAAGCAAGGGTGCTTCCTGTTTCTAGTGGGTTATCCGATGCATAATATGCATATCTAACCTTGACTTTACTACTTATGCTTCCCCTAATTTTTGCTGCAGCCTGAATTGCTTTTTGATAATGCGCACCTTCCATTTCTAGCCCAATTACATTCCACGTAGATTTATGGAAAAATTTCAATAAATCTTTATTTTGAAGGGATGTTCCCAAAACCGTAATCATTGAGCCAGTGCACACTTTTACACTGTCATTTACAAATTCAGATTTTTTCAATTTGTTTTTGAAAGGGTAATTATCAGCAGTACCTTCAAAGACGTGTGCAGACGGAATCATAATGTCGCCTTTGCCACCTTCTAAAATACCTGCCTTTCCCATTATGGAAATACTTACAACATTCATAAAGTTTCTAGTCTTATTTGGACTGTCGTACGGTTTTAAAAGCTCGTCCATTGTTTCGTAAGCTTGTTCGCCGAAGGCGTAATCCATAACAATTATTACAGGCTTTTCTTCGGATTTTTCCCCTTCTGTTAATGTGGTGTTTAATTTTGACGTGTCAAAAATTTGAACATCAATATTTGTTCCGCTGGCATCAGGAATAAAAATCATTCCATTTTTTTTGGCATTTTTAAAGACCTTATCGCGCATTACACCATTAGATTTACTGCTCAATGCTTCAAAAACCTCTAATTTGGACTTTTTCTTTGATTCGGCCCCTAATGCTTTCGTGGCATATAACGTATTCAGCACGCTATGCATATTGGCGCTAATTATATGTATTGGCCGGGATAGCAGATTGTTTTCTTCTAAGTTTTTCTTTATTGTTTTAGCCCATCTTTCTCCATGTATATGATGGCCCAAACGCTCTCGCAGTACGGGACTAAAAGTAATTATGCGTTTGTTATTGCTTATTGCTTCCTCAATGGCTAATTTTCCTAAAAAGTAAATAATATTTAAAAATCTATTAGGATCCTTTTCTACTGCAAATGCTTCATAAACGTTAGATACTTCCTCAAAAGTTCTACCCAAAAAATTTGCTGTATGCGTTAATGCTACTTCTTTTTCTTCCTTGGTAAGGGTGTCTTTTTTACCAACCGCCTCTTCCAGCTTTCTCCAATCTCGAATAACCTCTCCATTTTCATTGATAATAACTTGACGCATTATTTTATGACTTTCAATATAAAGAAACGTTAAGTGCGTAAGTATATCATAAATCTCGGAGCGTCCGCGAGTTATTTCAATATTCATCTGCTCGCTATCTATGCGGTAACAGTTTCTCCTTCTCTTTGGTGGAATTATTGCCTCAAAATGAGAATTTTTATATCCTTCATCACTTGTTAGGTTAATAAAACGGCATTCTTCAATGCCAATTGGCAAACGGTCTATCACGTAAAGAAGGCCTTGTAATTCAATTTTATCTTCCGTTATACTGCCGTAAATTTCTGGACGGAGAATTAAAAGTGATTCTCGTAACGACTCCCCGGAAATACCCATTGGTTTATAAAAACCACGATTAAATAAATGCCGCATTGTAACGTAAAGTCGCTCTATTGCTCCCGTGCTTTCCTGTGCTCTTGTTCTGCTGTGTGAATTTGTGATGCTCATATTTAACGGCAAAGATAATGGTTAGAAATTATTTTTGTTGTTGATTTAATGCGATTAGAAACCGAAAAAAGCATTTTTGAATTTTCAATAAGGATTTGGATATTGTTAATACCGAATATATTTGACTCTTCAATTATTAGAATCAAAAATTAATCCTGCAATTGAAGCAATGTGTCAGCAATTTTCCTGTCGTTACTTAATCGTGCTACTTTATTCTGTCCGCCCAATTTGCCTTGGGATTTCATAAATTGTGTGAATGAATCCTTTTTAAGTGCTACTATTTTTAATGGTTGAAGCACTTTTCCCCTAATTAAATCGTCATAGTAACTATTTTGATTTGTCATCAAAACATCCAATTTTTGCGCTATTTCTGAAAGATTTTCGGGTTCATTTTCAAATTCAATTAGCCATTGATGATACGGTAATTCATTTTCCAAAATTTCGGTTTGTGGGGCAACAGTGAATTCTGAAATTGAAAAATTAAATTCGCTTATTGCTTTATTCATTGCATCTTCAACCTCTTTTGCAATTACGTGCTCACCGAATGCCGAAATAAAATGTTTTATTCTTCCT
This sequence comes from Flavobacteriales bacterium, assembly GCA_038259825.1. Classification (GTDB taxonomy): domain Bacteria; phylum Bacteroidota; class Bacteroidia; order Flavobacteriales; family Flavobacteriaceae; genus JBBSOK01. Next base: position 7,758 of record JBBSOK010000040.1, on the reverse strand, counting down.
GAAACAATTACGCGATATGGCTTTGTTGAAGTAAACTGAACTGTGTCTCCCAAATTATAAGCCCAAAGGCCAGCATTTGTTGATATAATCATTACATAGTTTACACCAATTTCAACTTCTCCTATTGTTAATCGTGTTCTATTTTCATCAAAAAATTTGGTCGCTTCAACAAATTCATAGAAAATTCCTGAATTTAAAAGAAGCAACATCCCCTTTTCATTCTGTTTATCTTGAAAAGCAAAAAATCCTTCACTTGCTGGGAAAAGTTCTATACTATCAACTTTTCTGCCAATTAATGCTTCAAATTTTGCACGATAGGGCTCATAATTTACACCACCATAAATGAATAAATTAAAGTTTGGAAAAAGCTCGCCAACCCTTTTTCCAGAAATTTTTTGAAGTTTTTCAAAATACATTTGTACCCAAGACGGAATGCCGCTTATAACGGTCATATCTTCATCTTTGGTTTCTTCAACAATTGCGTCCACCTTTGTTTCCCAATCTTCAATACAATTCGTATCTAATGATGGCAATCTGTTTTTTTGAAGATATGCTGGCACAAAATGGGCTACAATTCCTGAAAGTCTTCCTAATTTTATTCCATTTTGTTCTTTTAAAATTGGACTTCCTTGGAGAAAAATCATTTTACCAGTAACAAATTTTGTTTTTTTGGTTTCGTGGATATAAAGCAAAATTGCATTTCTAGCCGCTTTAATATGTTGTGGAAGTGATTCTTTTGTAAGTGGAATATATTTAGCTCCAGAAGTAGTGCCAGATGTTTTGGCAAAATAAAGAGGCTTTCCTGGCCATAGTATATTCTCTTCGCCGGCTACAACTTTATCCACATAAGGCTTAAGCTCTTCATAATCCCTAATTTGTACTTTTTCAGCAAAATCTGAAAAAGTTTTTATTTCTCCAAAATTATGGTCTTTTCCGAAATTTGTGCTTTTGGCCTTTTCAATTAATTCTTGAAAAACTTTTTCTTGTGTTTCCAAAGGCTTGGATGCCCAAGTTTGAGTTTGTGCAGCTATACTTTTTGCGAAAATTGATGCTCCAAATGCTTTGAGGGAAAAGTCCATTTAATCAAAATCTATAAAATTGGTGGGATTTATTGCATAACCATCGCGCCAAAGTTCAAAATGAAGGTGTGGACCAGTTGTCAAAGCTCCCGTATTTCCTGCAGTTGCTATAACAACACCTGCTTTAACCAAATCGCCTTGCTGTTTATTTAAACTTGCATTATGCTTATAAACTGAAATAAGATTATTGCTGTGTTCCAAAATAATTACGTAACCTGTATCTGCAGTCCATTCAGCAAAAATTACCGTACCATCCGCAACTGCTTTAATTGGAGCGTCTTTTCCGGTAACAACGTCTACTGCATAATGCTTGGTTTTTGGATTATAGCCTTCTGTTATTGTGCCTTTAACCGGTGCAAATAGCGCTAATTTTAATTGATTTTTGCTCGCCAACGGATTGTATTTATCCTCCTGTGAAACTTTTTCACGTAATAAAGAATCTTTTGGAGAAGCTTGAATGAGAATTGAAGGATCTATTTTAGCGGCTTCTATAATACTATCTTTATTGAAATCTACTGTTTTAACATCGCCGGTAAGCACCTTTTTAATTGAAGCAAGGTATTGCTCATTTACATTTATTACTTGTTGTAAAGAATCTGTTTGGTAACTTAGCTCTGTTGCTTTCTTCTTCAATGAAACGGATGAATAGCCGGGAATATATTCTCTTAATGGTGTAAAGGCAATTAAAAAAGTTGTTCCAATAATCATTAATAGAGCGAAAATACTTCCAAAAACAAATACGTTAAGTTGGTTGAGCCTAAAATTGAAGCGCTCTTCAAACGTTTCTTCATTTAAAATAACTAGCCGATACTTATGCAGCAGTTTCTTTTTAAACTTACTAGTTTTTTTTTGTTTTTTTTCCATTATTTCTAACTGGGAATTGCAAATATAAAATATATGGCTTTGGAATATGCTAATGTTTTCTTTAAAACGCTTTTAATAAAGAAAACTTGTTACCTTTGCTATCAAATATTATACATTATGATTTCTCAAACTATATTTTTAGCAATAGGACCTTGGCAGATAGTCTTGGTAGTTTTGGTTGTTCTACTTTTATTTGGAGGTAAGAAAATTCCAGAATTAATGCGCGGTTTAGGTAGCGGCTTAAAAGAATTTAAGGATGCGTCTAAAGATGAAGATAAGACAACACCAACAAATACTCCAAATACAAACTCCACCGGAAACACAAACGAGAATCCGAAGTTTTAGGAAAATTAATATTACAAAAAAGCGCCCAATTCAAAATTTTGAATTGGGCGCTTTTTTGTAATATTAATTTAACTATTCGAACTTGGCAGAATTTAAAATTGCTTGCAGTTCAAATTGAAGATCTCTTTTTTCTACTGATGGTGCGTGTGTAAAACCTTCAAGAACAATATAGCGATTGTGTTTTTCGTCCTTTACAATGTAGTTAACAAACGGACCGCTCATCCAAGCGCCTTTTACTTCCCAAATTCCTTTTGTTTCATATGCTGGCCTTCCGTCTAGACTACTATTAAAAAAATAGGGCGCGTAAGCTTCTTCCGTAATGAATAAGTCATCATCTTCAACAGGCAACAATTTGCTTCCAATACTGTCCCTAATTTTGATTATATCTGCAACAACAGTGCTATCCTTTCCAATCATATTCATTGGTGCGGTATAAACCATTATGTTGTTATTTCCTTCTTTTAGCTCTTTACGAAGCCAAAAAAACGTGTCATTTTGCTTTGCTATATGATAAGCGGATGGAACGCGTAATTTTACGCCTAACTTAGATTGTAACGAATCTAACTTCATAAGCGATACGTTGATTCTACGTTGCTTTTCCATTAATTCGGTTTCATGAAAGGATTCTATAATCTGTTTATAGTTTTCTTCAATTAGTTTTATAATACTTTCTTTACTTGTACCAACTATATAAGCTCCAACTTGTGGTTTAGCGTATACATCGTTTTTAATGACAACTTTGTCTTCTTTCCCGATACCAACTTGTAGAAAAATTCGGTTGCTACGCGCAAAGTCGCTAAAGGTTTCAGGTGGCATTTGGTTCATTGAAAACATTGGCTCATCCTGCGGCAATCCTTCAACTGGAGCTGCAAAATAATCTCGGATTGCTTCGCCAACTTCGGCGTTCCAAAAATCATTGGGAGTAATTACAAGTAGGCGATTAATATTACCAACGGATTTTTTAAGTAGTGAGGCATCGCGTTTTCCGGTGTCATTACAAGATGTAAGGGTTGCCAAAAATAAGATGGCAAGATAAAGTGGTTTCATAATTAAAGGGTTTGGTCGCGAAACTATCCTTTAAATATTTTAAGTTTAGTCCCAGGCTTTATTGCACTACCGCTAATATCGTTCCAACTTTTAATATTTTGGACTGAAACGCCGGGAAATTTTTGAGAAATACTCCATAAAGAGTCGCCATTGCGCACTGTGTATATCTTTTCTGAAGTTGATTTTGTTTCAACTTTTGCAATATCGGCTTTACTTGGAGCAGCTGAAACATTCTTCTTAGGATAAATTATAAGATTTTGGCCTACGCGGATAGTATTGCTACGCATACCATTCCATCTTTTAAGTTCGCTTAGGCTTACGTCATATCTATTGGCTATTTTACCTAAGGCATCGCCTCTTCGCACCTTGTAACGCACCTTATTTGGTTGTTCAAATAACTCTGGTTGCTCTTCTTCAGCTTTTTCAATTTCAGCTTCTGCAAAGGCATATATTTCATCTTCATTATTTACAAATGTACCTATTGCTTTTATAGGCAAACGTAACATATAATTTTCATCTTTAACAACTGGTATAATTCCCAATTTGTAAGATGGATTTAAAAACTCTAATTGCTCTTTTTCAACGTTTGTAAGCTTTGCAACTTGATCTAACGTAATTTGATGTTTAACTCTAATAGTATCTGTAGTTACATAATGAATTTTGGGGCTTTCCTTCGTAAAACCATGTTCTTTGGCATATTCAAAAATGTACATTGTTGCGAGAAATGCTGGAACATATCCTGCTGTTTCACGTGGAAGATTGTTACGTATTTGCCAATAATTTGTGTTTCCACCAGAACGACGAATTGCTTTTGAAACATTGCCAGGACCAGAATTGTAAGCTGCGAGAGCAAGATCCCAATCATTGAAGCTATTATTTAAACTCTTTAGATACTTTGCGGCTGCTTCTGTTGCCATTATTGGGTCTGAGCGCTCATCTACATAACTGCTAACATCTAACCCGAACATTTTACCTGTACTAAACATAAACTGCCAAAGTCCCTTAGCGCCAACTCGGCTAGTAGCACGAGGATCTAGTGCCGATTCAACAATTGCTAAATATTTTAACTCTAAAGGTATTTTTTGCCTGTCCAACTCTTGCTCAAACATCGGAAAATAATACTCACTTAAGGTAATTAAACGTTGTAAGGAATTTCTTCGGTTTTTTAGATAGCTTTTTATAACATTTTCTAAAGATTCATTATATTCAACATTAAAAGGTGTTCTTGCATTTAATTCCTTTAGTCTTTCTTTTAAAAGTTCCGTTGGTAGTTCGTTGTATTCAACCGCATCAAAATTCATGTCCGTTACACTTGCATATACATCTTCAAAAAGATCTGATTTTGAAAGCTCTCGCATCCAAAGACTATCTTTTTTTCTTGCAAGTGCCATATCCTTAAGATTATATATAGTAGAATCTTTTAGCTTAATTGCCACAACTTGAGTTGGCAAATCTTTAGATATTTTTACAGCTTTTACAGAGTCAATAATGTTGACTTGTTCTGTTTGTATAGGTGATGACTTTTTTGGGTTTTTTTTACCAACTTGACCGAATGTTATTCCGCAAGTTAAGACTAGAAGTAAGGGAAGGTGAAGTACTTTCATAGTGTCGATAACGCAGGTTTAGTGAAAATATTTTGTCAAATGTAAGAAATATAGCGCATTAGCCAAATATTTAACATTTTTAAGTAAAAAGATAGTGAGGATTTTTTACTTCATAATGGCTTTAACGCCAGGTAAACTCTTGCCTTCAAGCATTTCTAGCATTGCACCACCGCCAGTAGATACATAGCTCATTTTGTCGGATAAATTAAACTCTTTAACTGCTGCTACAGAATCTCCTCCGCCAACTAAGGAGTACGCTCCATTTGCTGTTGCGTCTGCAATTGCATTTCCAAGAGCGATTGTTCCTTCGGCAAATGCGTCCATTTCAAAAACACCCACGGGTCCATTCCACAAAATAGTTTTGCTTTTGGCTATTACCTCAGCAAATAATTTGGTTGTTTCTGGTCCAACATCAAGCCCCATCCAGCCATCAGGAATTTCATTTATATTATCAATCTCCGTACTTGCATATTCTGAAAAACTATCTGCAACAACAGCGTCAACAGGTAAATGAACTTGAACATTTTTTTCCTTGGCGGCTTTCAAAATTTCCAAAGCCATAGTTTGTTTATCATCTTCAACCATCGAGCTTCCAATCTTTCCACCTTTCGCTTTAATAAAAGTAAATGCCATTCCGCCACCAATAATTAGGTGATCTATTTTTGGCAAAATATTTTCTATAACGGTTATTTTTGAAGAAACTTTTGCGCCGCCAATTATAGCGGTTACTGGCTTTACGCTATTATTTAAAACCTTATCTATACTTTTAATTTCTGAAGCCAATAAATATCCAAAGCATTTTTTATCAGGAAAAAATTCAGCAATTACTGCTGTCGAGGCGTGAGCTCTGTGCGCTGTACCAAAAGCATCGTTGACATAAATATCGCCTAATTTCGATAATTTTTCAGCAAATTTCTTATCGCCTTTTTCTTCTTCATTATAATATCTAAGATTTTCCAACAATAAGATTTCGCCCGGTTGCAAATTGGAAACAGCTTCGTTTACCAAGTTGCCTATACAATCATCAACAAATTTAACTTGAACATTTAAATTTTCAGAAACTGTATTGACAATATGTTTCAAGGAAAATTCTTCTTCCTTCTTTTTCGGTCTTCCAAGATGGGACATTAAAATACAACTTCCTCCATCTTCCAATATTTTAAGAATAGTTGGCTTAGCCGCTTCAATTCTGCTGGCGTCAGTCACTTCGCTATTTTCATCCAACGGCACATTAAAGTCTACTCGGATTAATGCCTTTTTATTTTTGAAGTTGAAGTCGTCTATAGTTTTCATATTTTAATATCATTTTCAACAAATATAAGATTTGTAACGTGTGAAAATATATTTGAATGCCTAAATTTATTCAAATCAATAGAAAAAATATTGACCAAGTATTTCTAATCAACCAAAATTTTTAAAGAATTGTCACACGATTTTTTCACTATTTTCGCGTATGGATTTTTCTCACGTAATAGGTCAAAAGCATATTAAATCTCATCTTGAAACAACTTTAAAAAATGGACGCATTCCACATGCGCAGCTATTTGTAGGAAATAATGGAAGTGGATTGCTTACAACCGTTATTGCTTATGCTAAGGGTATATTATGCTCCGAACTTGAAGCTGGATCTGCCCAATATAACAATACTTGTTCTAAAGTTGCCAAACTTTCGCATCCGGATTTGCACTTTGTATATCCTGTAAATACGAGTGAAACCATTTCAAAAAATCCAATTTCTGATAGCTATGCTGAAGAATGGCGCAAATTTGTACTAGAAAACCCATATGGCTCTTTGTATGATTGGCTTCAAGAGTTGGGAATTGAGAACAAGCAAGGAAATATAAGCGTTAAGGAAGCTGAGGATATTAGTAGAAAACTGTCCCTAAAAGCCTATGAAGGCGGTTACAAGATTATGATTATTTGGATGGCAGAAAATATGAATGTTGCCTGTTCCAACAAAATACTAAAATTAATAGAAGAGCCACCAGACAAAACTGTCTTATTATTATTAACCGAAAATGAGGATCAAATTCTTACAACGATTTCTTCCCGTTGTCAAAAACTTACGTTTCCATTACTTTCTGAAGAAGATATTTCGAAAAGTTTAATGGAAAACTGCGCAGCAAGCGAAAATTTGGCTAAAAATATAAGTCGACAAGCAAAAGGGGATTATAATAAGGCTTTATATCTTTTATCTAACAATGGTGAAACTGATATATATGAGCAGTGGTTTGTTATGTGGGTTCGTTCCGCTTTTAAAGCAAAGGGAAATAAAGGGGCAATAAACGATTTATTAACGTGGAGCGACAAAATGGCTTCAGAAGGTAGAGAAACACAAAAGCGTTTTTTAGAATATTGTATTGAAACTTTTAGGCAAGCTTTACTTATAAATTATAAAGCAGAAGATTTAGTTTATTTTGAAAAGTCTGCTACTGGATTCGATATTTCAAAGTTTGCTCCATTTATCCACCAAAATAATATTTATGAAATCATTGAGTCAGTAAGTAATGCTGCCTATCATATTGAAAGAAATGGAAATGCTAAAATTACTTTTACAGATTTAAGTATTAAGCTCACAAGACTTATTCACTCAAAGGAGTAACAATAAGTTAAATTTATTATTTAAAAAGCCTTCATAAGAAGCCTTTATTAGAAACAGGCTCCATATCTCTATTTTTTTACCGTTTTTCGTTTTAACAGTAGTGATCATCAAAAATAGCGTCTAAATCACTTAAAACGGCTAAAATTGGATTAATTCTCTTTTTTGAGAACATAAATAAGAGAGGAATATTCTTTGGTCCGCAATGCTGATAAATTTG
>JBBSOK010000039.1:0-23578 GCA_038259825.1 Flavobacteriales bacterium | reverse complement strand
GGGTAAAGGACCAAGATCTGATTGGTATGTAAATTTAAATAAAGCTCCTTGGACTCCGCCTGGTTGGGTATTTGGCGCTTCGTGGACAATAATTATGATCTGCTTCAGTATTTATTTGGCTTCTTTATGGCCAATGGTTGAGGAAAAGAAAATTTTGATTACTATCTTACTAGCTCACTATATTTTGAATTTGTCCTGGAATCCATTATTCTTTCAGTTCCATCAACTGATGGCGGCTTTGGTTGTAATATCGGCGTTAACTGTTTTGATTGGTTTTCTTATTTATTTTTATTGGGCAGAAATGCAATTAAAATCACTTTTACTTGCACCCTATTTTATTTGGCTTGTAATTGCTACTTCACTTAATGCCTATTCTATTTTAAAGAACTAAAATGCAATAAAGATTAAAGTATATAAATTCGCACCTTTTTCTTTTTCAATTTACTATTATTCAACGTTGCTACTAATTTGTTTGCAAGATGTAATGGCACCGCAACAAAGGCGCAATCCTGCTTCAACTCTATTAAACCTAATTCATCAGCCTTTAGGTTTCCTTGTTTTATGAAAAGCCCGGCAATATCTCCTTTTGAAATTTTATCTTTCCTTCCTCCCGAAATAAATAGCGTTTCCCAAGATTCAGATTGTTTGGTTACAGTATTTGGAATTTCGAATGAATCTGTTTTTTCTATAAAATCTGGTAATAGTTGATCTTTCCATTTAAGAATGTATGCAGTTCCTTCTTCGTTAACTCTTGCCGTTCTACCATTTCTATGCGTAAATTCCGTTGCGGTATGTGGCAATTCATAATGAATTATAAACTTTAATTCAGGAATATCAATTCCCCTAGCTGCAAGATCTGTAGAAATTAAAATCTGACTCGTTCCATTTCTAAATTTAATAAGCGCCCGTTCTCTATCTTTCTGCTCCATTCCGCCTGAAAAATTGATATGACTTATATTATTTTCAAATAAATAATCACTTACCATTTCAATACTATCCCTAAAATTACAAAAGACAATTCCGGGTTGATTTCCTACAAATTTTAAAAGCTTTAAAAGAGTTCCCAATTTATTTTTATCGGGTGAAATTACAGTTTGTAAAGTAAGTCTAGAATCGATGTTTTTCGGTAAAAAATCCAAAAGAGCTGGATTATCTAAATTCACGAACTTAGGGATGCTAATTCCCTGTGTAGCAGATGTTAAAATTCTTTTATTTACATTAGGCAATGAAGCAATTATTTCCTTCATTTCACTTTCAAAACCAATTTCTAAAGACTTATCATATTCATCTAAAACCAATGTTTTAATATCTTCTTTTGTAAATCTGTCGTCATCAAAATGATCTAAAATTCTGCCTGGTGTTCCTACTAAGATTGCAGGAATATGTTTTAACTCAATCTTATCCTTGCTTTTTGACCTTCCACCATAAACGGCATTAACTTTAAAACCAGAACCCATATTTCTAATTACTTGCTCAATCTGTATTGCAAGTTCTCTTGTTGGGACTACAATTAACGCTTGTACTTCTTCACTATCAGGATTTAAGTTTTTAATTATGGGTAATAAAAATGCCACCGTTTTGCCAGTTCCAGTTGCTGATAAAAGGACAATATCTGTCGATTTTTCAATTATGGGAATCGCTTCTTTTTGCATTGCATTTAAATCTGCAATGCCCAGCTTTTCCAAAATTTCTTGTTGATTTTTCAAGTTATCAGCCATTAGCGTTTCTTCTTTTTCTTAGATTGCTTTGCTTGCACTTCTTCTTTAGGAGCTGAAACTGAAGTCTGAGCCAATTGGTGTGCTAGTATTTTATCTATCAATTCTTCTTTTGTAAGATGATGAAAAACAGTATTTACTTTTTCCTTAAATTCTAATGAAATAGTTCTATTCGGCTTTGTTTTGAAGATTTGCTTTGCCCATAAAAGTGTATTATTTTCTTCAGTGCTTTGGGCATCAGGTTTTTTCATTTCATTGAAGGTGATGCCGAGTTCTTCTTGAAATTCGGGTATTTCAAAAACTTCTTCTTGTTGCAGAATTGTTAGAGAAAGACCTTTTGCTCCTGCCCTTGCTGTTCTACCACTTCGGTGAACATATGTTTCATACGTATCTGGTAAATGATAATTAATTACATAACTAATTTCTTTTACGTCCAAACCTCTTGCAGCGAGATCTGTTGCCACTAAAATATCAATATTGCCTTCTCTAAATTGCCCCATTATCCTATCTCTAATTGGCTGACTTAAACTTCCGTGCAGTGCGCCAGAAGAAAATTTATGTATTGCCAAATTCTTCGCTAATTTATTAACGGCAGCTTTTGTTTTACAGAAAATAATACCACGTTCGCCTTCTTTGGAACTTAAAAAGTGCATTAAAACCTCAAGTTTTTCAATAGGTTCAACCACCATAAAATTATGGTCAATACCTTGGTGACCCACGGTTTCCATATCTGCTTCAATATGAACAACGTTCTTATTCAAATAATTTTGAACAAGTTGTTTTATTGTGCCAGGCATTGTAGCGGTAAAAAGTAAGGTCCTGCGTTTTTTGGATATTTCTGCAACTATTAGATCCAAATCCGTTTTAAGAGCCGTTACCATTTCATCTGCTTCATCTAGCACTAAATACGAAACACTATTTAACTGTATAGCTTTACGATTTATTAGATCCACCAATCTTCCAGGTGTAGCCACAATTATATGAGTTGGAAATTTTAATCGTTCTATTTGAGGTTTTATTGGAATACCACCGCAAACGGAAGTTATGCTTATTTCTGAACTGTAAGAAGTAAAACTTTGGAGGTTAGCTTCAATTTGTTGTCCAAGTTCCCGAGTTGGTGCTAATATTACAACTTGAATGTTTGTATTTGAACTATCAATTAATTGAAGCAATGGCAATCCGAAAGCAAGTGTTTTTCCACTACCCGTTTTAGCTAAAGCAACTAAATCTTTAGATTCGGAAAGTATAAGTGGAATTGTTTTTTGCTGGATATCTGTAGGCACAGATATTTTTAATTCTTCTAAACTTTGAAGAAGCGTAGGATTTATTCCTAATTCAGGAAAAGTATTGGGCATAAAGTTGTTTTAGGCAAAGATAGGTTGCTTTTTGTTGAATGGGATAATTATAAGCGGAAGTTCAAAAAATGAATATTTTCTTAGTCCTGTAAAGTTTTAATTTTAAACTTTCTTAATAACGAAAAAAGCACAAAAAGTTAATATACTCTTTGTGCTTTTTAACTGATTTATTTTATTCTTATGCTGTTTCCGCTATTTTCTTGGATTTTCTGTATAAAAAAGTAGGATAAATATTACGCTTTGCAAAACGATTAACGCTCCCGCTGTTAATCATTTTAATAAAAATTGGTTTTGTAACACCAAAAAATTCATATGTATTACCGTCTAGATATGAAATTTCCAAAACCAAACCTTTATGTTGGTAATCTTCAATACCCGCATTGGTAATGGTTTCTGTAAATTCTTCAAGATTTGCTGCCTTCGTTTCTGGAGCAATGCTCACTAAAAAATGATAACCATCAATAATTTTTCGGCTATTGATTTCTGCTTCCTCCTTACGTGCATCGTTATCTTGAAATTTATCTGGATGCCATTCTTTCACCAAATTACGGTAAGCAGTTTTAATGGCTTTTAGTTCAATTTCCTTTTCTACACCAAAAAGTTTTTTGTATTCGTTTATGCGTTTCATTTAATAGATTTTTGAAGGCGCGAATGTACTGCTTTAAATACTTACAATTTCTATCTAACTACAAATTATAACGTATATTACACAAAAAAGAATTGAAAGATCGTTTTTTCTCTAATACATCACGTAAAAATTAATATTTAATGGATTTTACTAACCCGCTAGTTTACGGAGTTCCTTGTTTTTTGGGCTTTATAGCTATTGAGCTTACTTATAGCAAAGCTTTTGACAATAAAAAGCTATACAAGTGGAAAGATTTAATTTCTAGTTTATCTCTTGGAGTAGGGTCTGTAATACTTGGTGCGCTTATAAAAACTGTAAGTGTAATCGTGGTCTTTAATTTTGCGTATGACATTTTTAATCCAGAGGTAAATGGAATCCGAACAAATATAATGGGTTACGAATCCTTTGGGTATGCTTGGTATATTTGGTTGCTATGTATGCTTTTAGATGATTATACCTACTATTGGTTTCATAGACAAAACCATATGATTCGTTTTTTATGGGCGGCGCATATTGTACACCATTCCTCGGATAATTTTAATTTCGGAACAGCAGTCCGTAATGGTTGGTTTACCATTTTTTATAAACCATTCTTTTACGTTTGGATCGTTATTATAGGATTTCCACCTGAAATGCTAGTTGTTTGTTTAGGTATTGAAGCATTGTGGCAATTTCAACTACATACCCAGTATGTCAAAAAAATGGGTTTTATTGAAAAAATTCTAAATACGCATACAATGCACCAAGTACATCATGCCCGGAATATTGAATATATGGACAAAAACCACGGGGGTATTCTTAATGTATTTGACAGGATTTTTGGAACTTGGAAAGAGTTAGATGAATCTATTACCATTGAGTATGGCGTTTCAAAACCACCAAATTCATTTAATCTTTATGTAATATTAACGCATGAGTATAAGAATATTTGGGAAGACATGGGTAAATCCAAAAACTGGTATCATAAGTTTATGTATGTATTTGGCCCGCCAGGTTGGAGCCACGATGGAAGTACACTTACTATAAAGCAGATAAGACTAGAAATGGCAAATGCTTCTAATAGCAATATTTAATTTTTGTAAGCTCTAAAGAAATAATCTATTTGATTAGTAATTTCATTGCTCAATCTATATCCTCATTCTGTGAAATTTATAATTTCCACTTTCATCTTCAAATGAATAATGAAGCTTTTTTTGAGTATATTTAAAATCTAAATCCTCAAAAAAAAGTTATGGCACAACTACGAAAAGAAGATATTGCGCAAGAAGTTTTTGATCTGTATGACGACTACGCACATAATATTATAGATCGAAAAGTCTTTATTGAAAAGCTTTCCATATTTGCAGTTGGTGCTATTACGTTGCCATCACTTCTTAGTTTTATAAGTCCAGATTATGTTTCTACACAACTGATTAACCCTAATGACCCAAAGCTAAATAGTGATTATATAACATATGATTCTCCAAAAGGTGGAGGCTCCATAAAAGGATTATTATCTAAACCAGTAAAACAAGATGGCAAATTACCTGGAATAATCGTAGTACACGAAAATAGAGGTTTAAATCCTTATATAGAGGATGTTGGAAGACGTGCTGCCCTTGCCGGCTTTATAACCCTCGCACCGGATGCATTAAGTCCGTTGGGCGGCTATCCTGGAAATGATGATGACGGGAGAACAATGCAAAGTAAAAGGGATAGACTTGAAATGCTTGAAGATTTTATAGCTGGTTATGAATATTTGAAAAATCATCCAAATTGTTCTGGAAAAGTTGGAGTAGTAGGATTTTGCTTTGGAGGATGGATTGCCAATATGATGGCAGTACAGTTGCCAGACCTTGGAGGAGCTGTGCCCTATTATGGTAGACAACCAGAAGACGACCAAGCTGCTGAGATAGAAGCTCCACTCTTAATACAATACGCAAGCTTAGATACACGGGTTAATGAAGGATGGCCATCTTATGAGACTGTTTTAGAAGCTAATAATGTTGAATATGAAGTACATTTTTATGAAGGAGTAAATCACGGATTTCACAACAATACAACTCCAAGATATGATGAAAATGCCGCAACATTATCTTGGGAGCGGACATTAGCATTCTTCAAGAAAAACTTAGGTTAATTTGAACTTTTAACTAAAAAAAAGCTACACCCAATGAGTGTAGCTTTTTTTATTTAAGGTTTTTTAGTTAAGTACTAATTCTTGTAAAAATAAACAGAAGATGCACCAGCTAAAGTATTGTTTATTGAAGGTGCAGTATTTAAACCGCTACTCTGAGAAACACTTGCAAATGCAAGGATACGACCGCCACCGTTTGCTCTTTCAGCTATATAAGCAACATCAGATTCTTGATCATAAGATGCGCTAATAGGGTTACCTAATAATGTGCTAGCACCCGCAATACGTATTTGATCTGATACTGATAAAGTACCTCCATCAGCTATTGCTGCTATCTTAGATTCAAAATTTGTAACAACGTGAAATGCGCCATCAGTATCTGAACCTTCGCCCGTTGCAGCACCAATATCTGTTAAAATTAAGGTAGTACCATCAGCATCTATACCGTGAGTTCTAGTTAAACCTTCTATAGTAATTGTTTTTGTAGCCGCAACTGCTCCGGTAGTGCTATTAGCTCTAAAATTGTTAAAAATTGCTAATTTGTTTGTAGCATCTACAACAACATATAAATCGTTTCCAACAAAATCAATTCCCCATACTTTAAAGTCTACAGTTATAGTGTTTCGCAATGTAAAGTTTCCGTTTTCACGAATGTAAACAAAAAGTCTACCATCCGCAGTTTCAGGATTTCCATCTACATCGGCGTTATCAGCTACAACGTAAAGTTCATTGCTTACAGCAAGATCACGAGGACTTTGTAAATCTGCTGAGCTATTAAAAGCAGCAGTAACTCCAGTTACACCTGTTAGGGGAAGGGCATTTACATTAATAAATGTCGCTAAAGATGTATTTAATACTGCAGAGCGTTCTGCTTGCGTAAAACTATCTGTTGTTGGGTCATAATAAATACCTTCACTGTCCGTTGCCAATGTTGTATAAGTCGCTTGACTTCCGTCAACTAAGTTGTACCGCGTTACATCGCCGCTTGTATTGCTAGTTGCGTAAAGATTTACAGATGTAAAGTTTGGATCATCTCCTCCAGTATTTTCGTCATCATCTGAACAGGAAGCTAATGCAAACAGACCGAATGTACCTGCAAGAATTAAATTTGAAATTTTCATAAATTAAAAGTTTGTTTAGGTTTGTATTCTTTGTCCGACAAAGCTAAGTTGAATAAGGAAGTGAATTTCTTAAGAAAAAATTAAATTAAAATTTTTAAAATGCAATTAATTCATATACAGTTTATTACATTAATTTTTAAGGCAAATATTAACGGCGTATTAATACTATTTTAATAAGTCATTGTGAAAAAAATGATGTTCTCAACTAGACAGATGTGAAGCATATCATTCTTTATTCCTAAGTTAACTGAAAAGGCAATTCAAAGAAGACCTAAATTTGCTCATTCATTTAATTCAATTTACTAAAAATAATAGCGTCGCAAAAGCTTGAAAAAATCAAGCTTTTGCGACGCTATTATTAGTTTAAGTTTATAACTAGTTTTTCAACGAAGCCATATCTATTACAAAACGATATTTTACATCCGCATCTACTACTCTTTTATATGCTTTGTTGATTTCTTTCATATCTATCATTTCTATATCTGAGACAATATTATGTTTTCCACAGAAATCTAACATTTCTTGTGTTTCTTTAATACCTCCTATTAAGGAACCAGCTATACGTTTACGCCCCATTATAATACCACCACCATGAAAAGGATCTAATGGCTCTACCGCACCAACTAACACCATTGTTGCGTCTACTTTTAATAACCCGATATACGGATCCATTTTATGACCTACAGGAATTGTATTCAATATAAAATCGAAAGTCCCTTTATGTTTAGCCATTTCTTCTTCATTTTTACTTATAAGAACTTCGTGAGCGCCTAATTTTTTAGCATCATCTGCCTTTGAAGGTGAAGTAGTAATCATAACAACGTTAGCGCCCAATGCATTTGCAAATTTTACGCCCATATGTCCAAGACCTCCTAAACCTATTACGCCAACTTTATCACCTTTCTTCACTTTCCAGTTAGCTAATGGAGACCAAGTTGTAATACCTGCACACAATAAAGGCGCAGCAGCTGCGGGATCCAAATTTTCTGGTATATGAAGAATAAATTTTTGATCAACTACAACATCGGTAGTATAACCTCCGTAGGTTTGTTGATTTTTTAAATGCTTATCTTCACTGTTATATGTAAAAGTTGCGCCTTTTTCACAAAATTGTTCAAGATCATTTTTACATTGCTCGCAAGTTTGGCAAGAATCTACCATACATCCTACTCCAACAAGATCTCCTTTTTTGATGTTTTTAACAGAGCTACCAATTTCTGTAACCCTACCTATAATTTCGTGACCTGGAACTACTGGATATGTTGCACCTCCCCATTCATTTCTGGCTGTGTGTATATCGCTATGGCAAACTCCGCAAAAAAGAATATCGATTTTTACATCTTCTGCACCAGTTCCTCTGCGTTTAACGTCCATCGGTTTTAAATCGGCTGTTGCGCTTTCCGTTCCGTAAGCTTTTGTATTTGTACTCATAATTATTTGTGTATTTTGATTATTTCAATTTTTCAGAAAAGAAAGTCTGAATTTTTTAAAGAATTACAAAAATAGATCAAGATATATCTCAAAAATATTAAGACAGCGTTAATACTTGTAAACTATTCAGCTAAAAAAATGGAACCTTTTAAAGATTCCATTTTTATTATAATTTATAAAAAAACCTTAAGCCGTATCTCTTGGCTGATGTTTTTCTCTTTTATCTTTTACTTGATGGTTTATTTCTTTTCCATCACTTTCATTGCCTTTTTTGTTAATTGCTTGTTCGGCTTTACTTTGTTCTTCTTTCGGAATATAATTTTTATCTTCTGACATAGTCTTAATTTTTAGTTAGTGTTCTGTTTAAATACTAAATATAAGGTACATTACTTTACACTAGTCATAGCGATATGTTAAATAGTCAATTCTTTAATGTTCTTAAAATGATTAAATTTTCAATAAAGAGCGACATTAAAAGATATATCTTTACCAATATGCATACAAAAAATCCGTATAAAAGTAGATATGACCTTCGAAGTTTGGGCAAGTCCAATCCAGAGTTGAAAGAGTTTATAGTCTTAAATCCTTTGGGCGAAATGACAATAGACTTTAGTCTGTCCAACGCAGTTTATGAATTAAATAAAGCAATCCTCATTTCCGATTTTGGATTAGAATCCTATAACTTACCCAAAGGTTACCTAATTCCCCCAGTTCCCGGAAGATTGGATTATTTGCTTTATTTGAATGAATTCCTTTCAAAAAAATTTAAAGTCGATATTAAAAATAGTATGACTGGATTGGATATTGGAGTTGGTGCAAACGCTATTTATTGCATTTTGGGTGCACAGTATTTTAATTGGAAAATGGTTGGTTCAGAAAGCGAAAGCGATGCATTGGAAATTGCATCAGAAAATATAAAAAGCACCAAAAAATTAAAAAACAACGTTGAAATAAGACATCAAGAAAATAAAGGTTTTCTACTGAAAAATATAATTCAAGAAAATGAACATTTTGATTTCACGGTTTGCAATCCACCTTTTCATAGCAGTAAAGAGAAAGCTGAAAAGGCTTCAATAAGAAAGCGAAGAAATTTGGAAGGAGAAAATTTTCAAAACGATTTCTCTTCAAATTTTGAAGGACAGGCTAGCGAACTTTGGTGCAACGGCGGCGAAGCACTTTTTATTAAAAGACTAATAAAGGAAAGCGTTTTGTTTAAAAATCAAGTAAAAGTCTTCAGCAGCTTAGTTTCAAAATCAGAAAATATCCCTGCAATTGAAAAGCAACTTAAAAAGGTTAAGGCAGAATATGAAATTATACAGATGGAACAAGGCAATAAAAAAAGTAGGATTATTTTTTGGTGGTATTAGTGAATGTATTTAAAGTTTAGAAAATTTGACGTTCATCTCTTTCAATAAAAAATCAATTTCATTAAACCATAAAGTATTATCTAAATAGCCTATCTTTAAATAAAAATTCTGTTCTTGAAACTTAATCCCGCTATTGCATTAATCTTCTTTGTTGGCGTATCATTCATATACTTTGGTATTTCCTGTCTTTTTACAAAATTTATGGAAGATGAGTTTATAAGATATAATTTAGCATCTTACAGGAAAATTATTGGGATTTTACAGCTAATGGGAGCCTTCGGACTTTTAGTAGGACTTTACGCAAGCCCAAAATTAATTTTCTTTGCTGCTGCGGGTCTTGGTATTTTAATGTTAGCTGGATTCGCAGTTCGCTTATATATTAAGGATAGTTTTTTATTATCATCACCCTCTTTTATATACGCAGTGCTTTGCATACTTATTTGCTATATCTATTATCCAAAATTATAATTCCTACAAGAAAGCTATTAAAAGGCACATTGTTAAAAATAGTGCAGCTGGAAAAGATTTAAATAAAGGATCGCTTATTTTAATGTGCATTATTATCGATCCAAGAAGTAAAATAGCCAAACCTAAGGCACAAGGCGTTTTTAATTCTGGCACCCAGATTGCAACCAATAATCCTATTGCGAATGATACCTTTAATACGCCAACTACATAACACATCCAAACGGGAAGACCATATACTTCAAATTCCTGAATAATAGTTTTAGCATCACCACCACGCCAACGAGTGGGTTTTTTATTTTGGATTAACCAAACGTTTAAAATACTGAAAGCCACAATACACTGAAGTGCGATAATTATATAATCCATATTATGCTGTTTAATGCTTCACTAAATTAATTAAACATTATGAATTTTTACCAGTTCTAACAATAAATCTTTTAAATATTATAAAATGAAACCCTGCTATTTTAAAATAACAGGGTTTTGCAATCAAAAATTAAGACAATTTAGACAGGTACTTTTTCGGCTACTTTACGTCTATCCCAATTTCTGTGTTTAGATACACTTTCAATAAAAGACTTTGCTACTTCATTTATGTGGACAGCATTATCATCTTTATAATCTTTTACAAATGTGGCATCCAGCAACGTTTCGCCTTCACCATCTACTGCAATTGCTTTACAATATTTAAAAGTTTCATTTATAAATTTAATGCATTTACCTTCATCGCTTAAAGCCTTTATAGCTTTTGAACCTCCGGGAATATACAGCGCATCAAATAGCACACTTTCTGTAGTACTAATTGCAGCATCAACTTTATGCTCCATATTTTCTGTGCAGGTAACTGTGCCACCCTTTGGCGCTATTAGTTTAAGCATTGCTCCTTCTTTTTCCAAAGCAGTTTTCATTTTCTTATAAGATTTCATATCGAATCCATCGGCAACTAAAACGGCAATTTGGCGTGTTGCAATACTATCAAACTTAGTATTTGCTTGGCTTAAAGCAGAATCTGATTCTAAATAATTTTTCTTTTTGCCTGGTTGATGTTTTTTAACATCCGCATCCGCACCAATTGCTTGGTTTAAAGGTTGATCTACACTTTTAGGGATATTCATTCCTAAATTTTTAGCGACTGTTTTCGCTAAATCTGCATCTATTTGAGAAATCATATAAAGCATTCTGCTTACAATATAATCTTGGGTACATTTTCCAAGTTCAAATGAATATGCATTAGCAACGTGTTCTTTTTCCCAATCTGCCAAACTTCTATAGAATAAAGCCGGTTGTGAAAAATGATCGCTAAAACTTTCACTACGCCCACGTATTTTTTTAGCATCTATTCTTTCTTCGTAATGTGTGTAGCCACCTTCAGCCATTTTAGCTAAATGTGGACAGCTTCCCATCAAAGAATTCGGAAAATAAGCAACATTTCCTTTTGGAATATCCATTTGCATATGGCCATCACGCTGGTTATTATGGACAGGAACAATTGGTCTATTAATTGGTATTTGATGATGATTTGTACTTCCTAATCTTGATAACTGTGTATCTCGATATGAAAATAATCGTCCTTGTAATAAAGGATCATTCGTAAAATCTATTCCTGGAACAATATGTCCGGGCAAAAATGCAACTTGTTCTGTTTCGGCGAAGAAATTATCTGGATTTCTATTTAAAGTCATTTTTCCAATAATTTGAACTGGCACCATTTCCTCTGGAATCAATTTGGTTGGATCCAATAAATCGAAATCAAATTTATGCTCGTCTTCTTCAGCTACAACTTGAATACCTAGTTCCCATTCTGGGAAATGCCCTGCTTCAATTGCTTCATATAAATCACGACGGTGAAAATCGGCATCTGCCCCATTTATTTTAACTGCTTCTTCCCAAGTAACGGAATGAACGCCCAACTTCGGTTTCCAGTGAAATTTCACAAAATGAGACTCTTCTTTTTCATTAATCAAGCGAAAAGTATGAATCCCGAATCCTTCCATCATTCGTAAACTACGGGGAATTGCCCTATCGCTCATTGCCCAAATATGGTTGTGCATTGTTTCGGTAGTTCGTGAAATAAAATCATAGAAAGTATCGTGAGCAGAAGCTGCTTGTGGGATTTCATTGTTTGGCTCAGGTTTTACAGAATGTATCAAATCTGGAAACTTCATAGCATCTTGAATAAAAAAGATGGGCATGTTGTTACCGACCAAATCCCAAGTTCCCTCTTCCGTATAGAATTTTACCGCAAAACCACGAACATCCCGCGCTAAATCTGGCGAACCTTTTGATCCTGCAACTGTGGAAAAACGCACGAAAACAGGTGTTTTTCTACTTGTATCATTAAAGATTCCTGCTTTACTATATTTTTTTATGTTGTCATACAATTCAAAATAACCATGAGCACCACTACCTCTGGCGTGTACAATACGTTCTGGAATACGTTCATGATCAAAGTGAGAGATTTTTTCCCGAAGTAAAAAATCCTCCAGTAAAGTACTACCACGTTCACCCGACTTAAGTGAGTTGTTTGTATCATTAACTTTTAGGCCTTGGTTGGTTGTCATAACCTTGCCTTTTGGATCTACCCTAAATTTTTCTAAATCTGTATTTTTTTGTGTATTGACAGACTTGTCTTTCTTTTTTGCCATTCTATTTATATTAAAGGTTAGTTGTTTTTCTTTTATTCAGAAAAATTAGTATTTTATAATGACTGAAAATAATCGATTAATAAAATCTTAACATAGGAATCTTAAAATTGACTGATAGCGTTAAAAGTAAACTGCAATTACGTTAACTAGTCTTTTATAAATATCTATTATTTGAAGTACTAAGCTACTAGTTGATTAGCTTGGAAGTTAAAAAAATGTAAAATTCCCTTATAAATTTGAATAATTTATATTGTTAGCTATTTAACTAATTGAGCTATTAATGCAGCTTGGTAAGGAGTAATTTCACCGTTCTAACCTTTAAAACAAAATAAAATGAAAGATATCCTTTGGATTATTGTAGTACTATTAGTTTTAGGATGGCTTGTAGGCTTTTCTTTTTTTCCGGCAGTTGGCGGACTAATACATTTACTTATTGTTATTGCCGTTATATTAGTTATTTACAAATTGATAACTGGCAGAAGAGTATAATTGTTAATTTATAATACTTAAAAAGACTTCCAAAGTTACACTTTGGAAGTCTTTTAGGTTTAGACCATTTTGAAATATTTATTATTTTTTATTTCGCTTATTATAGTTTTTATCCCCACGCGTTTTAGGCTTTTTATATTTTGCTTTTATAATCCGCTTATAGGAACCGCCTTGATTAATCTTGCTATTTTTTTCCGATTTTTCGTGAAAACTAGGTCCTGGAGCATCATCACTATTTGGGTTGTGCGGATTATTAATTTCTACAACTTCCGGAGTTTCATCAAAGGTTAATTGTTTGGAAACTTTTACTTTTTTTGGCATTGGTAATTTTTCAATTTCCATATCCATTAACCCTTCAATTTTTTCCTTAAATTCTATTTCTTTTTCGGTAAATAATAAAATTGCAGTTCCCTCCTTACCTGCTCTACCTGTACGGCCAATGCGGTGCATATAGTTTTCAGGAAAAGTTGGTGTGTTAAAATTTATAACGTGCGAAATTTCATCCAGATCCAAGCCACGAGCCATAACATCTGTTGTTATAAGAATTCTGGTTTTTTGGGTATTAAAATCTTCAATTGACCGTATTCTATAATTTTGTGTTTTATTGCTGTGGATTACGGCTACTTCACTTCCGAAAAAATCATCCATCACCGTGAAAAGTAAATCGGCATTTTTCTTGTTATCAACAAATACTAAAACCTTTTCAAATTTTTCTTGTTGTTGAAGCAGTTCTAAAATTAAATTCGCTTTTGTATAGAAATTTTGAACCTGATAGGAATATTGTTTAATATTCTCCAAAGGCGTGCCACTTACTGCAACAGAAACTGTACTTGGTCCAATAAAAAAGTCTTGGATAAAAGTATCAACCTCGTCCGTCATAGTTGCAGAAAACATAATATTTTGACGCTTGGTTGGCAGCAATTCTAAAATATTGGTGAGCTGAAATCTAAAGCCCAAATCCAACATTACATCTACTTCATCTATAACAACCTTTTTTATATTTTTGGATTGAAGTGCGCGACTTAGCAACAAATCATAAAGTCTGCCGGGCGTTGCAACTACAACATCACAACCTTCTGCAACTGCTTCTTTTTGACGATTGATATTTGTACCACCAAAAACACCTATCACTTTAATAGAAGAATATTTTCCAAATTTTTCAACTTCTTCAACAACCTGCAAAACCAATTCTCTAGTTGGTACCAAGACTAAAATTCTAGGAGAAATTTCTTTTGAAAATTTAAGGTTTTGCAACAAGGGCAGCATATAACCCAATGTTTTACCTGTTCCGGTTTGTGCTATACCAACCATATCTGTCCCGCTCATAATTACAGGAAAAGATTGCTCCTGAATGGGGGTTGGCGTTACAAAACCTAAGTCGGCTAGCGCGTTTTGTAACTGTTTGTTTATATTCAGTTCTTCAAAAGAAATCATACTTTTTTATTTCGTGCAAAAGTAGGGTTTCAATCGCATATAATTGGCAATTATAATTTTATTGCTATTTACCTTATATGGCTTTCCTTCACGTAACCCGCCGCTGCTCGACTTCCAATGTCGTACAACGTTTTTGCGTTTTTGGAATCGGACATTTCATGAAGCGATTCAATTTCCGCTGGAGTAAAACTAAAACCTAATTCCTGTAATGGATTTGTTTCTAACATTACATTATATCTTAAATAATAAAGGGCAGGTTCTTTTGTAAGCAAATCGTCTTTTAAATCAAGTATTTCAGAATCTATTTTCATAGCCGTTGGTGAATTAGACAGATACTGAAGCATTGTTTGATTCATATAATTAGCATCTTCCATAAATATGTCCGGAATCATACTTGCCCATCCCAAAAGTCCCATTTGAGCTGTTTTATCTATATCATATCTTTTAGTAAAAGTACCGGTACCAACAGAATATAATTCAATTTTGTCCTCGCCCGTTTCCCATCTAAAAGGGAATTGTTTTAAAGTAGCAACTAAAAAAAGTTGAAGTGCCGGATTGTTAGCTAGACTTACGCCTCCATCAATGAATACTCCAATTTCACCACCGCCAACATCTATTTTTTGTGGTACAAAATAGCTGGGTGCTGCTGCGCTTGCCCTCACTGCCTGTCTTACGAGCATTCCTTTATTGTATTCAAAAAATTTACCATTCGCGTTTGAAAGTATTGGCCACGTACTTAATGTATCCGCTCTTTTGGCAACAATACACAGGTCTGTTTTTAGTTTATCGCTACCCATAGTTATGTCGCCAAAAACTTCTTTTAAAGCATCTTCTAAAGGTTCAAAATCAAACTGTGCTTTATATCGTTTTATGGGATTTATTAACCAACTACGCTTTTTTCCAAAAATTTTATCGCCAATACTCATATAAAGTTTAGTTATATCTGCGGCGCTCATACCAATGGAAAGTCCTGCAGCAATTATAGCTCCCGTACTTGTACCGCCAATAAGATCAAAATAATCGCATAATAATAGTTTTGGATTACCTTCTTTTTCTCGAATTATTTTTTCTATTCTTTCAAGAAATCCCAATGTTAAGGCGCCGCGAATACCGCCGCCGTCTAAAGCTAGAATTCTCTTTGGTTGAGTTGATTTTATCATTATTTTATTTGTTTTTACTGCGATGTTTATTTTATAAAACTAAATCCCGCTCGGATTCATCATCCTAATAGCATTGGTCGCATAATCAGCACCAAAGTTTGCATCAAGATTTAGAGATTCTTCACGTCCTAACGTATACAAAACATGGTCTACTCCTGCTTTTGAATAGCATACTATAAGATCTGCTAAAACATTGTAAGCGCCTTTTGTTTTTTGGGAAGCACTTGTAAGGTCGTTATATCCAGGAGAAGCAAATTTTGAACAATCTACCAATTGGTTTTTATTGTTAATATAATTTTTCCCAGCAATAACTTGGCAACCTGCAGACCAATTGGATGTTCCAATGGCAGACCAATGTATATTAATGCTATTATTAACTTCCAGGCTTCTACTCCCTCTTATTGTGA
This sequence comes from Flavobacteriales bacterium, assembly GCA_038259825.1. GTDB lineage: Bacteria > Bacteroidota > Bacteroidia > Flavobacteriales > Flavobacteriaceae > JBBSOK01. The sequence goes on along the minus strand of JBBSOK010000039.1, from coordinate 7,242 downwards.
GGTCATTAGGAGTAAGAGCGTGATCTTTATCTAAATCCCGTAATATGATTACTCCTGCAGATTCGTAAGGCTTTAATGCCCGGTAAATCTTCTTCTCTTCGTTCATCCAATGCCAACCAAATCTGTATTTATGCTGTCCTTCAACCAAAAATGGTGGATTGGAAACCTTAATCATGGCTCTACTTGGATCTGTTGAACCCCAAAATTTAAAAACCATGCCGTTTACCAATAGTATAAAAATATCATCATTTGCTCTTTTCCCTGGAGCTGCTCTGTTTTCTTTACGACGTAAACCAATTAGATGAATTTCATCTGAAGAAATATTCCAATCTTTAGCTTTAATGGTAGAATAGGTTTTATCCATAGCATTTACAGCCTGCATAATAGGTCCAGGATTAGCTATATAATGCGCTTTGGATGCAGTGAGAAGTTTCAACCATTCGTTATATTCTTTTGAAGAGTTGCTAGTTGAAGATTTGCCCCAGTCCGCAACAATTCCTTGATTTTTCCATCGCTGTACGTGCTGCATTGTAATGTTGCCAACAATGCCATCCGGCACCATTGTCTTGTCTCCCTCAGAATCCAAGGTACGTACATATTCCTGAAACAACCTTGCCGCTGCCTGTGTTACATAATCAAAAATACCATCAATTATACCACGAGGCATAAATCCTGCATTATGTAGAAATTTCTGGAATTCTGCAACTTCATTTGCTGCGCCTTCTCTGAAAGAACGCCAGGTTGTTCGATCATCGTCACGAAAGGATACTGCCCTTGCAGTTAATCCATCTTTGTGATAAGGTGCCAAAAAAGCATTACGATTTGATGGTATTTTACCATTATCGCAACTTCCAAGATAAAGTGTGCTCATAATATAAGTTTTGAAATAGGTTTAAGAGTAAAAACAACCGAGCATTGGGCATCGATTAAGTAAAACAATTAAATACGAATACTATCAGGGGGAATATCTATGGGGAGAAAAACAATGTGTTAAAAAAAACTAATATAAATTTCTGAATATTAGTTAATTATAGACCTTCATATTCAATTATAAATTTAGGAATTATAATTGAACAAATAACAAAAAGTCGAGAAATAATATTTATATGTTAAAAAATATGTGATTAATCTTGTGGTGGATGTCCGTGGATTTCTTCAAAAATCTTATCGAAATCCTCACGAATTAGCGAACGTAATCTCAACCTGTAATCGTTTTGCAACCAACTTATAAAATTGTGGGTGCTTTTGCTTATACATTTTGAATAGTTATTTATCCGTGCATCAATATCATCACCCAACATTTTTGCTAAGCCAAGGGCATCATAAACGTCTTCGCTGTTTTCTATGCATATGTATGCGTGTTGCGCAATTGAGCGTTCCAAAACAACTTTGCTGCTTTCACCAGAATCTATTGAATCTATGTAGGTTTGTTTTATATCGAAATAAACTTCTTCACTCTTCGCAAATTCAGCGCGAAGTTCTTCAGGCATTTCGTGGACAAAGTCGTTTTCAATATCCTCGTCACTTCGTAAACGATCGTTGTAATAATCTGGCGAATGAAAGATAGTTTGCCAGTTTAAATCTGCTCCCCAGGGACCAAAACGATGATAGTTATTACCTAAATCAATAACATTAAAAGTAGATTTGTTATTTAAAATACGTGAACCCCTACCTATCATTTGGTAATACAGCGTTAAGGATTTTGTTGCACGGTTTAGTATAATTGTATCAATTGTTGGTTCATCAAAACCTGTTGTTAAAATACTTACTGATGTCAAAATAGCATCTGGCGTATCTTTAAACCATCTTAAAATTTGTTTTCGTTGTTTTTTGGTAGCAGTATTGTCCAAGTGCATAATTGGCAAACCTGCAGCTTTAAATGTATAATAAACTTGAATTGATGTATTAATACCATTATTAAAAATCAACGTTTTTTTGCCGTTGCTGTGCTTTCTGTACGCTTCAACCAACGTATCCAACATTGTATTACTGGAATATAAATCTTCAGAGGATTTTACAGTATAATCTCCGTTGCTTCCAACTTCCAAGGAAGTTAAACCCATATTGTATTTAAAAACTTGTGCACTTGCCAAAAATTCGTTTTCAATTAAGGATTCGATAGATTCGCCTACAATAAGCTCATCGTAATTATCCTTCATTGGTAAGGCTTTGTTGGAACTCAAAGGTGTTGCAGTTACACCAAGTAGAAATGATTTGTCAAAAAATTTAAAGAGTTTTGTAAAACTGTTATAATGTGCCTCATCTATAATTACAAGGCCGATATCACTTATATCAAGTTTATCATCGTTTAGACGATTATTTAAGGTTTCAACCATTGCTACAAAACACACATAATCTTGCTGATCGTCCAGATTTGCAGTACTATTTACAACCTTGTTTACAACGCCAAAGCTTGTAAGCATTTCCGAAGTTTGTTTGCAAAGCTCTACCCTGTGCGTCATTACAATCACCTTTTTTTGATGATGTTTTAGGTACTGCCTAACAATTTCAGAAAATATTACGGTTTTTCCACCACCAGTAGGTAATTGGTAAAGTAAATGGTGATCGACTGGAGCGGTTTCAAATTTTTCAAATATCTGGTCTATAGCACCTTTTTGGTAGCTATATAATTCTTTATCCGTTTTTTTATCTTGAACGCCTGGTGCAATCTCCGTCATACATCTTGGTTTTTAGGGTTTGCAAAAATACAAGGTTTTGTAGGTTTATATCCAATTATTTTTAAAAAAATAGGAATATTATAATGAGATTCCTTTTTGCAGAAATTTTAACTGTTGAATATTCTTTTTAATGAAATTTAAAATTAAATTCGATTCCCTTCAAAATATTCTTAGTTTTCTTAATTTGTTAGGAAAACGTAGTCTTTCAAAATTATATATTTGTAAACATATCTAAAATAAAGAGTTATCGGAAAGCAAATTTTAGTAATTGAAGATGAGCCAAATGTGGCAGCTTTTATAAGCCAAGGCCTACAAGAAGAAGGTTACAATGTATTTGTGGCTTATGATGGTATTTATGGTCTGGAATTGGTGAAACAAAAGAATATAGATCTAGTAGTTTTAGATATTATATTGCCAAAAATGGATGGGCGCGAAGTTGCAAAACAAATCCGCACTTTAGGTTTTACTACACTTCCCATCATTATGCTCACAGCTTTGGGAACCACAGAAAATATAGTTATGGGTTTAGATTGTGGTGCAGATGATTATCTTATAAAACCTTTTAAGTTTAAAGAATTATTAGCTAGAATTCGTGCAAGAACCCGATCAGGAAATCTAGGTGAAAATAATAATCAGAAAATTGTCTTGTCAGATTTGGAAATGGATGTGGACGCTAAAAGCGTTACACGGGCAGGAAAAACGATAAAACTTACTTCAACTGAATTTAGATTATTAGAATTTCTATTGAAGAATAAAAATAAGGTTCTTAACCGCGTTGAAATTCTGGAAAGTGTTTGGGATATAAATTTTAATTTGGGCACCAACGTTGTAGATGTTTACGTTAACTATTTGAGAAATAAAATTGACAAGCAGTATAATGAAAAATTAATACATACTGTTATTGGGATGGGATACATAATGAAAATAAATAATTAGACCTATGCAATTAAGGACTAAAATTACCACCGTATTTATTGTTTTAACAAGTCTATTTTTTACTGCAATTTTTGTCTTGATTTATTATGTATCCAAAAATTATACTGAAAGTGAATTTTATCTACGCTTAAGCCAGAGAGCAACGATAGCAGCAGAAGCATATCAAAAAGCAGATGAGTTAAATATTGATATTTATGAAGATATTCGGATAAAGCATTTAATGACCCTACCAAATGAAAAAGAGGTAATTTATCCTGTTAATGCCACAACCAAAAAACCACTTATAGCTTTTGACAATTATTTGCCAGATAAGTTTTACCAAAAGATTTTTAATGATAATTATGCTGAATTTAAAAAAGACAATTATTTCTACACCGGTTTATTATTTCGGGATGTTGAAGGGGATTTTATAGTGGTTCTTTCTGCGACGGATCTTTACGGTTTTGCAAAAAATGATTATTTGAGAAACACACTTATAATAGCTTTTTTTGTAAGTATAATTTTTATTTTCATTCTAGGAAATTATTATGCCAAACAAGCCTTAAGTCCGATTTCTAGAATAATTAATGAAGTTAATTCAATACGAGCAGAAAACCTTTCACAGCGTTTGGAAACTGGTAATGGAAAGGACGAGCTTGCAGAACTTTCCCGTACATTTAATAATATGCTGGAAAGACTCCAACTTTCTTTCGACCTCCAAAGCAACTTTATTAATAACGCTTCTCATGAACTTAGAAACCCGCTTACAGCTATTTTAGGTCAAACCGAAGTAGCATTGGATAGACCGAGATCAACGGAAGAATATAAACACATTCTCAGCAAAATAGACAATGAAGCATCAAGGTTAAACTTTTTGATTAATGGCTTATTGAAATTGGCTAAAACAGATTTTGATTCCAAAGGAATTGTTATAGATGCCCTTCGGATTGACGAGTTGATTATGGATTTGAAGCAGAATTTAGATATTTCAATACCCAATAATAACATTGTTTTGGATTTTGAAGAATTACCAACACGCGAAAGTGAAATAACCTTAATGGGAAGTGATTCTTTATTGCGCGTGGCATTAAATAATATATTGGAAAATGCCTGTAAATTTTCGCAAAATAGCCAGGTGGACATTAAGATCATTTCAGATGGAGGATATATTTTATTATCCGTTAATGACAAAGGTGTTGGTATCCCCGAAGGTGAGTTAAAAAACATTTATGAACCCTTTTTCCGAGCATCTAATGTTAGGGAAATAGACGGTTTTGGTTTTGGACTGCCGCTAGCCTACCGTATTATAAAAATGCATTCTGGAGAAATCCGAGTAATTTCTCAAAAAGATAAAGGAACCCTTGTAAAGATTAAACTTCCTAATAAAAAAATGTATAATAATCTTTTAAATTGAAATTCTAATCCCGTTCTAATCTTCCTCTTATATTATTCTAACAGTTGGCACTTATGTTTGCTCAAAAAGTTAGAAAATGAAAAAAGTACTCATCCCAACAGATTTTAGCGTAGAATCTTTACAGTTAGTTGAATACGCAATAGTAAACAATCCCAATACAGACTTGAGGATAGTTCTTGTTGCTGGATATAAACAACCAGATAACAGATGGGCACTCACCCATTTTATAAAAAGCGAAGTCATACACAAAAAACTTTCCGATGATTATATAGTCGCAAAAAGGAGCTTAATGCGAGAGCACGCTTGTATAAAAGCTATAAGCTTCGATCTGTTTACAGGCAAAAATTCTATAGCGTTTCAAAATTTCTTGGAGATTATTGAAATAGAAGATACCATAGTCCCGAAAAATAATTTTTTAAAATGCGATGGAAGTAAATGGTTTGATATTACAAAATACATAAAGAAAAATGCACAAAATGTAACCGAAGTCCTTATTGAAACTTCAATGGAAACACCACATCAAAAATTTTCACTCAACAACTTACTTAATCTTTAAATATAAATTTTTACCTCAAAAAAAATAGTAATGAAAAATTTTACAACAAAATATATAAAGTCTGATATTAAATCTGGCTTAGTCGTCTTTTTAGTTGCCCTCCCTTTATGTTTGGGTATTGCATTGGCAAGTGGCGCACCACTCTTTTCTGGTATTATATCCGGCGTAGTTGCAGGTATTGTAGTAGGACTTTTAAGTGGTTCCCAACTAAGTGTATCTGGACCTGCAGCTGGTTTAACTGCTATTGTATTAGCAGCAATTGCAAGTTTAGGATCTTTTGAAACATTTTTACTTGCAGGATTCTTAGCAGGTGTAATACAAATAGTTTTAGGTTTTGTAAAAGCAGGTGTACTATCCAATTACTTACCCTCCAATGTTATTGAAGGAATGCTAGCCGCAATTGGAATAATTATTATCCTTTCCCAACTTCCGCACGCAGTAGGCTTTGACGAAATGCACGAAGGTGATTACTTTTTTATTAACGCAGCAGGCGAACATCAAATTTTCCAAACATTGGCAAATACGGTTAATTTCATTCACCCAGGAGCTTTAATAGTTGTTTTAGTTTCATTGGCTATACTTATAGCATTTTTAAAAGTGCCGTTCTTAAAGAAAATCAAATCTATACCAGGTGCTTTAGTGGCAGTGGTTGCAGGTATCGCTATTAACGAAATTTTTAAAGCAACTGGCTCTTCACTAATAATTACGCAAGACCATTTGGTAAGTTTACCCGTGCCTGAATCTATGAATCAATTCTTCAATCAATTTAGTCTTCCAAATTTTACAGAAATTGGAAACGTGAATGTTTGGGTTGTTGCAATTACAATTGCCGCGGTTGCAAGTATAGAAACACTACTCTGTATAGAGGCAGCAGATAAAATGGATCCGTTAAAGCGCTACACTGACACAAATAGAGAGTTAAAAGCCCAAGGCGTTGGAAATATGGTAAGTTGTTTAATTGGAGGTATTCCCGTTACCTCTGTAATTGTTAGAACATCTGCCAATATATCCTCTGGAGGAAGAACCAAAATTGCAGCAATTTCTCACGGATTTTTCTTAATGATAGCTGTTTTATCAATTCCGTTTTTATTGAACAAGATTCCATTAGCGTCTCTTGCTGCAGTTCTGTTAGTTATTGGTTTTAAACTTGCCAGTCCTAGGTTGTTTGTACATATGTGGCGAAACAGTAAGAAATTTCAATTTATACCGTTTGTAGTTACTGTGGTAGCAATTGTAATGACGGATTTATTAATCGGTGTTGGAATAGGATTAGCCGTAAGTATTTACTTTATTTTGAGAGGTAATGTAAAATTGGCATACTTCTTTAAGAAAGATAAACATAAAGAAGGCGAAACCATTAATATGGAACTAGCACAGGAAGTATCTTTCTTGAATAAGGCCGCCATTAAGCAAACGTTTGCACATTTACCGAAAAATAGTACAGTGATAATTGATGCTTCAAATACAATTTACATTGATTTTGATGTATTACAACTAATAAAAGAATTTGCGGAAGAAGGTGCTGAAGAAAGAAATATATCAGTGACTCTTGTGGGCTTCAGAAAGGAATATAATATTGAAAATTCTTCAGTCCATGTTAATTCTATAGCATCGGATAATGGGGATTTAATTTCACCAAAAGAAGTAACTAATGGTGATAAAGTGCCGTCCAATATCCT
>JBBSOK010000038.1:0-23656 GCA_038259825.1 Flavobacteriales bacterium | reverse complement strand
GTTACAGCAGCAGCTTTTTCCGCTTGTAGTTGATTTATAAATGAATCTGCTTCAATTACTTCACCCGCATTTAATTTATTTATTATTTCAAAATAAAGCTCTTTAAAGTTTTCATTGGTAAATTCAATTTCATCTTCTTGAAGATCCAAATATATTTTCTCGAATACTTTGGCCGAAACAATTTCAGGCTTAAAACCTATTTCACCTTTCTCGTTTGTATCTAAAACAAGATCTTCAAACTCTTCTTCGGAGGTACCATAAAGAAGTAGTAATTCTATTATTTTCCTTTCAAGTTGAAATTGCACATCAATCTTAGCAACTGCTTTCTTTTCATCTTGAATGACCTCGAAAGGTTTAGTTGTTCGTTCAGATTTTTTCTCACTTTCCTTCCTATCTTTTCGAAGTAATTGCGCCAATGTATTAAAAAGAACATCTTCCGAAATATCCATAATACGGCTACATTCTTTAAGATATAATTCTTGCTTGATAACGTCGCCAATTTTTGAAATACTCACAACCATATCCCGTATGGTTTCTGCTTTTTTAATCGGGTCGTTTTTTGCCTCCTTGGCAAGGATTGACGCTTTAAACGAAATAAAATCCTGTGCGTTTTCTTCTAAATAAAGTGTAAGTTCTTCTAAGCTGTTTTTGCGCGAAAAACTATCTGGGTCTTCACCTTCTGGAAACGTACAAATGCGAACATTCATATCTTGTTCCAAAATTAAATCTACACCTCGCATAGAGGCCCGCAAGCCTGCAGCATCTCCATCAAAAAGTAAGGTTATATTTTTGGTAAGCCTATTAACAAGCCTTATTTGTTCTGAGGTTAAAGCAGTACCACTAGATGAAACAACATTATGGATACCCGTTTGGTGAAATTGAATAACGTCTGTATACCCTTCAACCAAATAGCAATTGTCTTCTTTTGCAATACTCTGCTTCGCCTGAAATATTCCGTAAAGGACTTTGCTTTTATGGTAAATATCGCTTTCGGGAGAATTTAAATATTTGGCTGCTTTCTTGTCATTGGTTAAAATACGACCACCAAAACCAAGCGTCCGGCCGCTCATACTCAAAATTGGAAACATTACCCGACCTTTAAAACGGTCAAATTGTTTCTCTTCTTTTACTATTGTAAGCCCAACTTTTTCAAGAAATTCAAGTTTGTAACCTTTCTTAATTGCTTCGGTTGTAAGTGCATCCCAAGTATCGGGCGAATAACCTAATTCAAATTTTGCAATTGTTTCAGCCGTAAAACCTCTTTCTTTAAAATAGGAAAGGCCGATTGCTTTACCTTGTTCGGTTTTTAATAGTGTGTTGTGAAAGTATTTTTTTGCAAATTCGCTTACCAAATACAAACTTTCGCGCTCGTCAGCCTGTTCCTTTTCTTCGTTGGTTTGCTCGGTTTCTTCAATTTCAATTCCGTATTTTCTGGCTAGATATTTAATGGCTTCCGGATACGTAAAATGCTCGTGTTCCATTATAAAGGCAATAGCGTTGCCTCCTTTTCCACTACTAAAATCTTTCCAAATCTGCTTTACAGGACTTACCATAAAACTTGGCGAACGCTCGTCTGTAAAAGGGCTCAACCCTTTAAAATTACTTCCGGCTTTTTTGAGCTGCACAAAATCTCCAATTACCTCCTCTACTCGAGCGGCATCAAAAACGGCATCTATTGTGGTTCTGGAAATCAAGAAAATAATAGTTTTTTATTCAAATTAATTTGAAGCGTAAAGTTACCTTTTATATGAAGAAAAGTACAAGCAGAAAAGGAAATTCTTCGGAACAAAAAAAGGCTTCATCGCTGAAACCTTTTCTACACTTAACAAAACAAAATTGGCTAATCCACATCGAACCGCACGCCCAGTGAAATATTTCGTTGGTCAATCAAATTATCTTTAAAAATGGTATTTAAATCATATTTTATATAAAGTGAAGTATTGTCAAAACCTACATAAGCGCTTAAACCATATATAAAATTGTTGGTGTTATAATCTGCTTTACGCTTTTGCTTAACATCTTCTCCATCATCTTCAAATTTCAATTTCTGGCGTGTAGTAAGGTTTAATCCTGCATAGCCACCAAAACCAATTTTAACTTTATTGTACGTATTAAATCTTGTTATTCCATCTTTTTCTACTTTATTTGATGGACCAAATTCAAAGTGAATTGGCACAACCAAATTGTCCATTCTAAACTTTGCTTTGTCTAAATTAGCAGGAAATTCTTGTAATTCCGTTTGACTTCCAGTATCTACTAAATATTGATTATCGTCAATTTTCAACCCATTAAATTGTAGAGAAATACCATACTTAAATCGCAACCAATTGCTGTTTTCAAAAACACGTGTTTTCCAAGATGTACCTATTTCAAAAAACTTGCTACCGCCAACTTTATAAGGAGAATCATTTAAAGATTGATTTTCAATAATAACGTTGTTAAGACCAAAAGCTAAAACAAATTCATTAATGGTACGTCTGTTTTTTAGTTCTTGTCTACGCTTCATTTCGTCACTAGACTGGATTTTAACACCATAAACTCTATCGTTATCTGTATCTTCCTGCCCTATTCCTAAAACTATGCGAGTTCCGTAATTTGCTTTTTCAACATACCCGTTGCGTTTTACATATTCAATTTCATTATCAATAACTGCGGTTTTGTTTTCAATATTTAAAGCTGCTTTTTCGGCGGCGGCCGTTTTTAAATCTTCGCCTTCTGTGGCTGTTATTTGGTTATTTTCTACTTTCTTATTTATGCTTTCAACTTTTTTCAACAAATCTTCTTTTTCCGTTTCAATATAGTTTTGACGGGCTTGTTGAAGCTTTTCAATTTGTTCTGTTGCAAATTTCTCTTTTGAAATTTCTTCTTTGCTTGATGTTTCCTGTGCGTAACTATTAGTTAAAGCTAGCGCCCACATAGACAACGCTATGGATAGTGTAATTAGTCTCATGATTTTTGATTTTTTGGCGGTTTGCAGCCTCTCCCATTTTGTGGGAGAAGCCTTAAAACCTGATTGATGAATGATTTTTATTTGATTGTGTTTCAGAAAAAAGATGGACTCTAGAAATCTTTTTTCTTCTGAAATATTATTGATTCCTTTCTACAAAGGCTGTTTTAATTTGTTGAAAACTTTCCCCGAGCGCTGTAAAAACTCTGTCCCTAAACGTCCTGTCCAATTGCATTTCTGCATCTGCAAGTAAATCTTCGGCTTCAAATGATTTTGCGTACTTAAATGAATTTCGTTTTGATTTAATTTCTCTTTCAGCCTTTGCCAGCAAAGCATCAACCTCAGCAATTGTAACATTTGCGTTGTCTGCTTTTAATTTGTTAATGGCAACAACAACTTCATCTATTTTATTTTGCTCTAACTCTTTTGGATTGATTGTAGCAATTTCAGTTACCTTTTTGTTTTCAACTGTTGAAATTTTATCTTCTAAAATATTATCTTTTTTGTTCTCATTTGTTGCAAGCATTTGTTTTACTTCTGAAACAGTTTTTTTAGTTACATTTTTTTCAATTTTTTCTTCTGAAGAGGTTCCGGTTTTTTCAATACTATTTTCTGAATTTGCAATTATAGTTGGATCGTTTTGAAGCGTTTTTTCATCTTGAATAGTATCAGGATTTTCAAGAACTATTTGATTCTTATTTACTTCTGAATTTATATTAGTTTCCTTAAAAAACACAGAAGCCAAAATTAAAATTCCAATAAAACTAGCAGCAACTGCCATCCAAACAAACTTGGAATTATTTTTCTTTTTCTCTTCTGGCAACTTTGCGCTGAGTTTTTCCCAAGCATTTTTACTCGGCTCCAATTCGCGGGCTTCAAATTTTTCCCGGATATTTTCTTCAAACTTATACCGTTCCATAAGCTGTGTTATTTTGATTAGTAATCATTTGCTGAAGCATATTTCTGGCTTTTGAAAGTTGAGATTTCGATGTGCCTTCGGTAATATTCAGTATTTCGGCAATTTCGCCGTGTTTGTAGCCTTCAATTATATAAAGGATAAAAACCGTTTTATAACCTTCTGGCAATTTGTCTATCATTTTTTGAATATCTTCAACCTCTAATTTATTTTCAATATAATTGGCATGTTCGATTGAATTTTCCAATTTCCCTTCGGTATCAAATTGTAATTTCTTGTCTTTTCGAAGTTGACTAATACTTTCGTTAACCATTATTCTACGCACCCAACCTTCAAAACTACCTTCGTTTTTAAAATTCTTTAAATTCTCAAAAACTTTTAAAAATCCCGTTAACATAACTTCTTCTGCCAAATCGGTGCTTTTTGCATATTGTCTGCAAACGCTTAACATTTTTGGCGAAAAGATGTCGAACATTTCCCGTTGGGCAGAACGTTCTCCTTTTGCGGCTTTTGCAATTAGCCTTTGGTAATTTTTATGTAGTGAAATTATTTTCAACTGTTGCGTAATTAATGCCTTCTATTTAATAGACGCAATTTAGTTTAAAATGGTTGCCTGACACTCAAAAAAGTTTGCAGTTGCAGACGCAATTTTCAGTTTTGGAGGATGAAGGATTAGGAATAAGGGGAAATTCAAGATTTAAAATTCAAACTTGATTGCTATCCCTTTTTGAATTTGAACTCTAGAATGAAATTGCCTATTATGGCTGCGGCTATAACTTTACTTTAGCTCCGCTCGGTCACCGAGCTTAAATCTTTAGGCTGCGACTGCATGCTGAAACTACAAACTAATTTTTTGGAAAAGCCTTTTTGTTGAAGAAAATTAAAATACCAACGCCCGTACTTATTGCCATATCGGCAACATTAAATACCGGATCGAAGAATGTAAAGTACTTACCACCCCAAAAAGGAATCCATTCTGGCAAAAATCCTTTGTATAAAGGGAAATAAAGCATATCTACCACTTTACCATGAAACAACGTTCCATAACCACCTTCGGCTGGCATAAAGCTGGCCACTTGGTGATGGCTATCATTAAATATTAATCCATAAAAAACTGAATCTACAATGTTGCCAAATGCACCTGCAAAAATTAGGGCTACTGCTACTATTAAAACTCTTGGGGCATTGTTTTTAGCACAATCGTAAAGCCAATAACCTATACCACCAATTGCAACCAACCTAAAAAGGGTTAAAATAAGTTTACCGTATTCACCTGGAATTTTAAACCCCCAAGCCATTCCTTCGTTTTCAACAAAAAGAATTTTAAAGAAACTTGCAACTTCAATATCTTGACCCAATGTGAAATGGGTTTTTATGTAGATTTTGGAAATTTGATCTACCAAAAGAATAATAACTATTAGTAAAACAGATTTTTTAAAAGTCACGTGATAGTTTTTAAATGGATTTGCTCAATCTAGAACAACGGCGGCAAAAATAGGAATATTATTTGGTTTGTTGCAGTAAAATTGAACCTGTAATACTCTCAGCCTTTATTAAATATTTGCCAATTTTAGGGAGTTTATTTTTAACATTTCCGTGTTTTGAAATAATCCTACCGCTTACATTAGGCTTTGATAGCACATTAATAAAACCATTTTTAGTTTGCAGGTTAGCGTTTCCTAGAAAATTATCTATTGTGCAATTACCGTTTTCCAGACCAACTTCAATATTTTTGAAAGTGCCCGAAGCATTTACAGATGCAATTTGAGATTTTATATAAATCTCCAAGTTTATCGGAATTATCAAATCAACTTCAACCGAAATTAGTTTATGGGCCGCTAACTTATCATTGTCTGGTTTATAAAATGGTGAATACGAAGTTTTAATTATAAAAACGCCATTTTCAATTGAAGTTGAAACTACGATATTTTCAAAATGCTCTCCTTGAATTTTGGAATTGAGGGTAATTTCTTCAACAGCTTTCGAAATTATATTTATTTGAAATATATCGTCCGAAATAATTTCAATTTTCTGAATTCCTTCGGCAGCAATTTTCTTTTCGCTATTTTTTTGAGCAAAAGTAGAATAGGAAATGACTACCATAATAATGAAAAAAATACATTTCATAACATTTAAAATTAGCGAAATAGCGATCAACAAAAAAGCCCCAACAAGAGTTGAGACTTTGATATTATTAAATACATTTTGAATTCATAATACAGAATTCTTAATCCATAACTTGAAGACTATTGCATATTTTTAGCCTCAATGCTTAATGTTGCGTGTGGCACAAGTTTTAAACGATCTTTGTTTATTAACTTTCCGGTAACGCGACATACGCCGTAGGTTTTATTCTCAATACGCACCAACGCATTTTTAAGATCACGAATAAATTTTTCTTGACGAATTCCTAATTGGCTATTTGCTTCTTTACTCATTACTTCACTGCCTTCATCAAAAGCTTTAAAAGTTGGAGACGTATCATCCGTGCCGTTATTACTGTCATTTTTATAGCTGCTTTTAATTAAATCCAATTGCTCGATTGCTTTTGCAATTTTCTCGTTTATAAGTGCTTTAAATTCTGCTAATTCAGCATCACTGAATTTTGTTTTTATTTCGTCTGTCATCATTCTAATGTTTTTTTATGGTTAGCGTTGTTTCTATGTCATCAAAAGCAATTTGTGTGCCGTTGCTTAATTCATCTTCAAAACGCAAAACCGCTGTTAGTGTTTCTGCTTTAATATAATCAATATTTTCCGAAACTGCTTCTTGCAATTTTGGCTCTTTAAGAATTAGTATCTCAACTTTGTCCGTTACCTCAAAACCAGAATCTTTTCTTAGATTTTGAATTCTATTAACCAACTCTCTCGCGATACCTTCGTTTGCTAATTTTGGTGTTATAGTAACATCTAATGCCACCGTAATGCCAGCATTATTTGCAACAAGCCAACCTTCAATATCCTGCGATGTTATGAGTACGTCTTCGATGCCGAAAATAGTACTTTTTCCATTAAGTTGTACAGTAATTTCTCCCTCTTTTTCAAGTTTATTTATTTCTTGTTGTCCAAAGCCGTTTATTATTGATGCAACCGCTTTCATATCTTTTCCAAAACGGGGGCCAAGTGCTTTAAAATCTGGCTTTATCTGTTTTACCAACAAACCCGAATTTTCATCAATTAGTTGAATTTCTTTTACATTTACTTCACTTTTTATTAAATCTTGAACGGCTAAAATTTCTTCTCTTTCTGCTTCGCCTAAAACCGGTATCATTATTTTTTGAAGCGGTTGTCTAACTTTTATTTTCTCACGTTGACGAAGTGACAAAACTAAGGAGGAAACAATTTGAGCTTTTTGCATTTTGTGCTCTAACTTGGAATCTATAAAACTAACGTCAGCTTTTGGAAAATCTGTTAAATGCACCGATTGTTTTTTATCTAAAACAGTCCCGTTCATTAAATCTATATACAATCTATCCATAAAAAATGGAGCAATTGGCGCACTTAATTGAGCAACGGTTTTAAGACAAGTGAACAATGTTTGATAGGCTGAAATTTTATCCTGCTCGTATTCACCTTTCCAAAAACGCCTTCTGCATAAACGAACATACCAATTACTTAAATTTTCCTGTACAAAATCTGAAATAGCTCGTGCTACTTTTGTAGGCTCATAATCAGCAAAATATTCATCTACATTTTGAATTAAAGTATTTAATTCTGAAAGAATCCAACGGTCAATTTCAGGTCTTTTTTCAAGTGAAATATCTTCTTCTTCGTACTTAAAATTATCCAAATTGGCATACAAACTAAAGAAGCTATAAGTATTATATAAAGTTCCAAAAAACTTGTTTCTAACCTCGCCAATGCCATCTTGATCAAACTTTAAATTATCCCAAGGGTTTGCATTGGCTATCATATACCAACGCGTTGCATCCGGGCCATACGTATCTAATGTGGCAAAAGGATCTGTTGCATTCCCTAAACGCTTGCTCATTTTTTGACCATTTTTATCAAGAACAAGTCCGTTTGAAACTATATTTTTATAGGCAACATCGTCAAAAATCATCGTTGCAATTGCGTGCAAAGTGTAAAACCATCCTCTTGTTTGGTCTACGCCTTCAGCAATAAAATCTGCTTTACGCCAGGTATTTTCAACTTTCTCCTTATTTTCAAAAGGGTAATGCCATTGTGCGTATGGCATACTACCACTATCAAACCAAACATCAATTAAATCTGCTTCGCGCTTCATTGGTTTGCCGTTTGGAGAAACTAACGCTATTTCGTCAACGATGTTTTTGTGTAAATCTACTTTTTCATAATTTTCTTCGGAAAAATCGCCAACCTTGAAGTCTTCAAAAATTGCTTTTGACATAACTCCAGCTGCAACAGACTTTTCCATTTCAGCCTTTAATTCTTCAATAGAACCTATTATTTTTTCTTCTTTACCATCTTCCGTGCGCCAAATTGGTAGTGGAATTCCCCAATAACGACTTCTACTTAAGTTCCAATCATTTGCATTTGCAAGCCAATTGCCAAAACGACCTTCGCCAGTTGCTTTTGGTTTCCAATTGATTGTTAGGTTAAGCTCGTGCATTCTATCGCGAAATTCTGGTACTTTTATAAACCAAGAATCAAGCGGATAATATAAAATTGGTTTGTCGGTACGCCAGCAATTTGGGTAGCTGTGTAAATATTTTTCGACCGCAAAAGCTTTGTTTTCGGTTTTCAATTTTATGGCAAGCTCAACATCTACACTTTTATCAGGTGCTTCGCCTTCATCATAATATTCGTTTTTTACATATTTGCCAGCAAGTTCGCCCATTTCTGGTCTAAACTTACCTTGCAAATCTACTAACGGCACTAAATTGCCATTTTCATCTTTTACCAATAGTGGTGGGATTTCTGGAGAAGCTTCCTTCGCTACCTTAGCATCATCCGCTCCAAAAGTTGGTGCTGTGTGTACGATTCCTGTACCGTCTTCGGTAGTTACAAAATCGCCAGCAATAATTCTAAAAGCATTTTCTGGATTATCATGCGGTTTTGCGTAATCTAAAAGTTGCTCATATTTGATGCCTATTAAATCCGCCCCTTTAAATTCCTTTACAACAAAAAATGGGATTATATCACCTTGTACATAGCTTTCAAGAATTTCCTCGTTTGGCTTTTCTTCAAACTTGCTACCAAATTGTTTTGAAACTAAATTCTTTGCCAATACCACATTTACGGGTTGAAATGTATATTGGTTAAAAGTCTTCACTAAAACATAATCAATCTTAGCGCCAACCGTTAAAGCTGTGTTACTTGGTAATGTCCAAGGAGTTGTTGTCCATGCTAGAAATCTAATATTATTACTTTCTTCCGCAAGAAAATTTGGCAATGTTTCTGGTACGGCGTGAAATTGTGCAACAACCGTTGTATCTGTAATGTCTTGATATGTGCCCGGTTGGTTAAGCTCATGCGAACTTAAACCCGTTCCGGCTTTGGGAGAATATGGTTGAATTGTATATCCTTTATACATTAACTTTTTAGAGTAAATCTCTTTTAAAAGCCACCAAACCGTCTCCATGTATTTTGGTTTATAAGTAATATAAGGATCGCTCATATCTACCCAATATCCGTAATCTTCGGTTACTTTGTTCCATACATCGGTGTAGCGCATTACCGCTTTTTTACATGCTTCGTTGTATTCCTTAACCGATATTTTGGATCCTATATCTTCTTTTGTGATGCCGAGTTCTTTTTCAACGCCCAGTTCTATTGGCAAACCGTGTGTGTCCCAACCAGCTTTACGTTCAACTTTAAAACCTTTTTGGGTTTTGTAGCGGCAAAATATATCTTTTATGGCACGCGCCATTACGTGGTGAATACCAGGAAGTCCGTTTGCAGATGGCGGACCTTCAAAGAAAATAAATGGCTCGTTATTTTCACGAATGGCAATACTCTTTTCAAATATGCTTTCTTGTTTCCAAAAATCACGTACGTCCTCACCCAATTTTGGGAGGTCTAAACCTTTGTATTCTTTAAATTTGGTACTCATAAAATTTTCTTCTTAAAATAAGGGTGCAAAAATACGGCTTTTAGCGGAGATATTTTAGCGGAAAATGGTTTGAAATCAAATCAGCCTCTTTAAATATAGAAAGATATTATTCCATATTTCTGAAAAATAAATACATAAAAAAAGCTGCTCGATTTGAGCAGCTTTTTTTATGTATTTATTGTTTTACAAAACGTTGCTCAGCAGTTAAACTGAATGTATCGCCGTTTGGTTCGGTAAACACATCATTAGAAATTAAAGTAAATCCACTTTGAGAAAAATTAGATACTTCGAATGTCTGTCCTTCAATTGTCAACCTTGAAGTAGACGCATTTACAGAATACCCAACAGTTTCATTATTGATAATTTCAATGTAAGAGTCTGTAGTTGTATTATTGCCTTGTACAGAAGTTTCCACTACTCTGTAAGAACCGTTTGTAGTTACTGTACTGTTTGCTGCAAAAACTGCAGTAACATCAAAAGTATCTCCAATACCCGTTGTGGTAGTTACAACTTCAAATCCGTCTACAGTTCTGGTTATTACTTCTGTAAATTGTAAATAATTAAGCTCGTAAGTACCTCTTAAGTTTTCAGCATTATATTGAAATGGTTCAGGTCCATCATCATCCTTGTTACAACTTACAGCCGCAACCGCAAGAAACATAACTAATAACATTTTTGTAATTTTCATTTTTTTTATTTTAAAGGTTTGTTTTTATAGGCGGCGAATATAAATTGAATTACTTTAACAGTTGATATTTTTATCAGATTTTTTTTCGATATAAATTCTCTATTAAATTGATAATCAAAAACTAAACAAGATCAACTATTGAAACATCTTTTCATTTTTTTATTTTTCGCTAGCTTTTATTGTAACGCCCAAGACTATGTAGATATTATCCGGCTTGGTTATGGGGAAACATTTAATAATAATTTTGAAGGCACCAATGCAGATACTAACATTTCATTTATTGAGGCAGATGTTACTTTACCCGTTGTTTTAGATGAGAATAACGCTCTTATTACAGGCTTCAGTTACAGTAAAAATAGTCTTCAGCTTTTTCCAGATTCTAAGAACTTTAATTTATACAGTACAATTTTAAAAGTTGGTTTGGCTTCAACCTATTCTGAAAAATATAGTAGTACTATTATTTTGCTGCCCAAAATTGCTTCCGATTATAGAAATATTTCTGGCAGCGATTTATATTTTGGTGGCTTAGCGTTATTAAAATACCAAAAGAACGAAAATCTTAAATACCGTTTTGGCATTTATGCTTCAACCGAAGCTTTTGGTCTTTTTACAACACCAATTATAGGTTGGTATTACTTAAGCCCAAACAAAAAGTTTGAAATGGATATGAGCTTGCCAATTGCGGCAGATGTGAGTTATAAATTTGGCAAAACAAGTGTTGGATTGGACTATTTTGGAATCGGTCGAAGTTTTAAATTGCACCAAAATAATTTGAATAATCAATATGTAGATGTAAGCTCGCTAGATTTTGCCGCATATCTACAATATAACGCTCTTGAAAATAGTGTTTTAATTCGCGGAAAAGTAGGCTACTCAACCAGCAATTATGAAGTTTATAATAATGATGAAAAGATAAATTTGGGTGTTTCAGCCTTTAGTTTTGGGGATGATAGAGTGCAATTAAACCCAAATATTAGCGGTGGCGCTTATTTTAAAATTGAAGCTATTTATAGATTTCATATCGTAAAAAAGCTTTGATTCCAATTGATATTTTAATAATAATTTTATTATAATTATAAAAGATTAAATAAAATAAAACTTCAATTTTCTAAATTTATAATTTAGGGATTAGAAAAGTAAAATAGTTTAGAATATGAATAAAGCCTGTCCAGAATGTGGCAATAAAATAATTGGTCGTGCAGACAAAAAGTTTTGCAGCGACGCTTGCCGAAATGCGCACAACAATGATTTAAATAAGGACAGTAAAAATTTAGTTCGGAATATTAATAACGCGCTCCGAAAAAATTACCGCATTTTAGAAACGTTGAACACAACAGATAAAACCAAAACTACCAAAAACAAATTGCTGCAATTAGGTTTTAGTTTCGATTATTTTACGGGAATTTACACAACAAAAACTGGTAGCGTTTACTATTATTTGTACGATCAAGGATATTTGCCCTTAGATAATGATTTTTATTTATTGGTGAAACGCGAAGGAAATTAGATTAATCGTAAAAAGAAGTTATTTTATTATGTAAACTAAAATTTTAATCTGTTCTTAAATTTTTTTAAAAAGCTGAACTACGCTGTAACCTGATGGCGTCATCCATATTTTTCAATTTTTGTAGTACTAGTAGGATATAAATAAGCAAGGGTCAATTTTGCAGCTTTTTATACTGCTCGGGAGTTGCTTTCACATCATTTCAATTTTTCCAGCTTTCCCTTTCGTTTTACAATGTTCTTATAGTCCCATTGAATTTCTTGCGATTTTTGTAACCAACGCTTCAAATCTTTTTTAATAATTTCAGAAACAGAATTGTAAAAAATAGAAGCGTCCTTAAATTTTGCACCTTTATAATGTAAAGCCTCTTCACCAAAATCTGCACCACTCCAAAACATTAATCTTATTCCTTTCTTCTCCTTGCTATAACCAACAATTGGGTTTTCATTTAAAAACCATACTGGATGTGAATGCCACATTTTACTTTCTGCTTCTTTAAGTTCTCTATTAATTATTAAAGTAAGTAAATTACAAATGTCCTTATATTCAGGTTCTTGCTTTTCATTGTATATTTTAATTTCGCTAATCATTATTTCAATCATTTAAAAAATTGAGTCAATTATTTAATAAATAATTCTTGTTATTAACTTCAGGTTTTCAAAACAAATCTACCAAGTCTGACCCTTCAAAGCCAAAGCAGCTTTCAAAACATCTCGCTGACTTATTTGCCCTACTAATTTGCCATTTTCGATTATTGGGAAACGTCTGTGTTTGCTTTCCAAGAATTTTTGGGCGGCGTCCAATACATTCATGGAACCGTCAATTGTATCAACGTTGGTAATCATATGGTCTTTTACTTTTTTATCGTCCATAGGATGATTGTAGTAACGGCTTTCGTTTAATTGTTTCATACAATCACCTTCGCTTATTATTCCCAAAAGCCTATTTTTTTCGTCTACTACAGGACCGCCAGAAATTTTGTTTTTTATTAAGGACGCAATCACTTCTAGAACCGAATCGTCAGGTTTAAAGGTGGTAAGTTTGCGAGTCATATAGTCTGCAACCGTTGCTTGGCTTGTCTTTGTATCTTCCTTGGCCCTTTTGCCCATAAAACTTTTAATTCCCATAATTTCTAGATTTAGTGTTCTAAGATAAGCAATAAATCAATTAGTTACACTTTCAAAAAATTTGTCTGTAGGCTATATTTTAAAAAGTGTATTTTTAAACCCTACTAGTATCTTCATTAAACTTATTTATGAGAAGCATTTGGACAATTCTTTCAATTATACTTTTAACCGTTTTTATTTTTTGGGGTTTTGGAAGTTTAATGCCGACTAAAAATGA
The DNA here is from genome assembly GCA_038259825.1 of Flavobacteriales bacterium. Lineage (GTDB taxonomy): Bacteria > Bacteroidota > Bacteroidia > Flavobacteriales > Flavobacteriaceae > JBBSOK01. Next base: position 10,224 of record JBBSOK010000038.1, on the reverse strand, counting down.
TAAGATTACCGCCGGAAATGCTGAATTTTCTACTGAAAAAGCACTGCAACACATTAAACGAATAAGCCAAAAACCACATTATTTAGGTACTGAAGCGCATGAAAATGTCCGCAATTATTTAGTTGAAGAATTAAAAAAATTAGGATTAGAAGTTGAAATCCAAAAAGGTTTTGTTTTGAATATTGAAGACAAAGTTTTAGATAAACCAAAAAACATTGTGGCACGGCTGAAGGGTTCTGGAAATGGAAAATCCTTAGTACTTCTTTCTCATTACGATAGCGCAATGGTACCAAGTTATGGCGCAAGTGATGCTGGAAGCGGTGTTGCTACAATTTTGGAGAGCGTGCGAGGTTATTTAGCCGCAGGCAATAAATCAAAAAATGATGTAATTATAGTCTTTAGCGATGCCGAAGAAATAAGCCTAGACGGCGCACGCCTATTTGTAAACGAACATAAATGGGCAAAAAACGCAGCTTTAGTCTTAAATTTTGAAGCACGCGGCACAAGTGGTCCAAGCAATACAATTTTAGAAACCAATCAAGGTAATACTAATTTGGTGAAAGCTTTTGCAGAAGCAAACCCACAATATCCAATGGCTTCTTCGCTTATTTATAGCGTTTATAAAATGTTGCCAAATGACACGGACAGCACTGTTTTTAGGGAAGATGCAGATATAGATAGTTTTTTCTTCGCCTTTATAGACAATCATTTTAATTATCATACAGCGCTTGATACCTACGAAAACCTCAACAAAAATTCCTTAAAACATCAAGGCAGCTATTTGTTACCACTACTCACCTACTTTAGCGATGCAGATTTGGCAAAACTGAAATCTAATGAAGATGATGTATTTTTTAATCTTCCAATTGTGCACGTAGTGCATTATCCATTCTCTTGGATTTTGCCGCTTGCAATCTTGGCACTCATTATATTTATTGGACTTATAATTTATGGCTTTTATAAGAAACGGTTGTATTTGGCCATTGTTGGAAAAGGTTTTTTCCCTTTTATAATCACATTTATTTTATGCGGAATACTCGGCTTTTACGGCTGGCAATTTATCCTATGGCTTTATCCACAATATGCTGAAATTCAACAAGGCTTTACATACAACGGCCACAGTTATATTGGCGTTTTTGTATTTTTAAGTTTGTCAATTCTCTTTAAAACATATCGAAATTTCTGTCGAAAAGAAGAAATAGCAAGTATGTATATTGTACCCTTATTCTTTTGGCTGGTTATAAATATTTTGATTGCTTTATACTTTGAAGGCGCCGGATTTTTTATAATTCCAGTCTATTTTGGATTAATTTCTTTATTTATAATGCTTCGTTTTAGAAGACCGAATGTTTTGGCAATGTCTCTTTTAGCATTGCCCGCAGTTATTTTATTCGTGCCGCTAATCAAATTTTTTCCAATTGCTTTAGGGTTGAAGATGTTAGTAATCAGTTGCGTTTTCACCGTTTTGGTTTTCGTTTTACTATTGCCAATTATCGGTTTTTATAGAATTAAAAATATTCTAGCTGCAATCTGTTTCCTTTTTGCAATTTTCTTTTTCTTCGGTGCACATTTTACCAGTAAATTTTCAGAAAAAAGACCGAAGCCTAATAGTTTGGTGTATTATCAAAATCTTGATAAACAGAAGAGTTATTGGTTAACCTATGATAAAAAATTAGATGATTGGACGCGCGAATATTTAGGCAAAAAACCTGATAATGATGTTAGTTATTCAACAAATGCTTCATTCAGTAAATATGGTAGGCAATATACTTTTTCAAAACCAACCAATTTGAAATCTGAAATAAAACCATTTACTGTTGAAGTAAATAAGGACAGTGTTTATGACAATACTAGAGAAGTAACTTTTACCATAAAATTTAATCGAAAAGTTAATCAGGTGAATTTGTATTCTGAAAATAGTAATTTTAAAGAATTAGAATTTAATGGGCTTTCAACTAGTAAGGACAGCACAAAAAACTATTTCGCAGATCGAAATTCGAACTTCTTATTACGCTATATTGTGAGTGATAACGAGAGCTTACAAGTTAAATATACTGTTGAAAAAAATAAAGAAGTGAGCTTTTCAATTCAAGAATATTCATTTGATTTGATGACAAATCCAGCTTTTAATATGGCTGAAAGACCAAAAAGTACAATGCCGAAACCATTTGTAATTACCGATGCTGTAATTCTTGAAAAGACATTTAAAATGGACCCACTTCCTGGATTCGGAAAAAATAAAACAATAGAAAATAAAAGTTTAACCCCAATCGAAAACCCAAATAATCATGAGTAAAACAATAGCAATTGCTGGTTTGGGATACTTGGGTTTATCTTTGGCGCAACGTTTGCAAATGTTGGGCTATATTATAAAAGGCTCGGTAACCTCTCAAAAAAAAGCTATTGATTATTCTTCAAAAGGAATAAATACAATGGATATTGAAATTGGCGAAAGTGGTATTGATGGCAATATTGAAGGTTTTTTAAAAGATACCGATTGTCTTGTAATCCTGATTCCGCCAGGATTACGAAGGAATAATGGCGCAGACCACGTGCTAAAAATGACGCATTTTTTAGAAGCAATTAAAAAGAATGATGTTAAAAATGTAATCTTGGTAAGCAGCACTTCGGTTTATGATGATGATCAAGGAGCTGTAACCGAAAAGGATGAACCAAAACCAACTACAAATTCCGGTAAACAACTTTTACAAGTTGAACAATTGTTTTTTGTCAGTGAAGGCTTAAACACTACAATTGTGCGCTTTGGTGGTTTATTTGGTGGAAGTCGAAATCCGGTTAAATACTTAGCTGGTAGAAAAGATTTAAATGATGGTGATGCTCCTGTAAATCTTATTCAACGAAAAGATTGTCTTTCAATACTATCAAAAATTATTCAAAAGGAAAAATTCGGTTTTATTTTCAACGCTGTAAATCCTGAACATCCATTAAAGAAGAATTATTACGTAAAAAAAGCGAATGATTTAGGTTTAATTCCTCCAACCTTTTCTACCGAAGAAACCGAGGAAACTTTTAAGAAAGTTGATAGTATGCAAATTCAAGAGTTGCTTGATTTTAGGTTTAGTGAATTGAATTAGTAATTATTGTCCTGCAATCTTAAATTCAAAAAAAAATCCACAAACGAAACATCGTTTGTGGATTTTTTAATTCAATCTATTCTAGTGCTTACCAAATACGCACTCTATCTTCAGGTTTAACATACATAGCATCGCCTTCCTTTATATCGAATGCTTCGTAAAAAGCATCAACATTTTTAAGTGGCTGTGTAGCACGAACTTGTCCTGGAGAGTGTGGATCTGTTTTAACTTGTGTAGCTAAAGCTTCATCACGCACTTTGGTTCTCCAAACGGTTGCCCAACTCATAAAGAAACGTTGTTCAGGCGTCAAACCATCAATTTTTTCTGGTCTACCATTTTTTTCATAAAAACTTTGTAAACCATCATAAGCAGCTAAAACGCCACCAAGATCACCAATGTTTTCACCTAATGTAAATGCACCGTTTATGTAAACGCTGTCTAAAACTTCAACAGAACTATATTGGTCTGCTAATTTTTTCCCTCTAGTTGTAAAGTTTTCCAAATCTGCATCTGTCCACCAATTAACAAGATTTCCGCTAGCGTCAAAACGTGACCCGCTATCGTCAAAAGCGTGAGAAATTTCATGACCAATCACTGCTCCCATTCCACCATAATTTACAGCTTCATCAGCTTTATAATCGTAAAAAGGTGGCTGTAATATTGCTGCTGGAAATACAATTTCATTATTAAAAGGATTGAAATATGCGTTAACCGTTTGTGGAGACATTCCCCATTCTGTGCGATCTACCGGCTCATCTATCTTTTCAAGATTCTCAAGTTGATTAAATTTACCAACAGCTACCATATTTTCATAATAGCTATTGCCTTTTTTAACTTCCATTGTAGAATAATCCTTCCACTTATCAGGATAACCAATTTTTACTGTGAATTTGTCCAATTTTTCAATTGCTTTTGTCTTAGTTTCTTCACTCATCCAATCTAATGCCTTAATACGTGTCTCGTAAGCTGCGATAATGTTTTTAATCATATCTTCAGCCTTTTCTTTCGCTTCTGGCGGGAACATTTCATCAACATATAACTTACCTAAAGCTTCACCTAAACTGCCATTTACTGTAGCTAATGCTCGCTCATCTGCTGGCTTTTGAGCTTTTGCTCCATTTAATGTTTTGCTGTAGAAATCCCAATTTGCTTTTTCAATTTCTGTAGATAAACTTCCTGCTGCTGAGTTAAAAGTTGCCCAACGCGTAACCGTTTTCAAAGTTTCCAAATCTCCGCTGGTAAGTGTTTTTTGTACTACATCCATATATTTAGGTTGCATTACCAAAATAGTATCTAATTTTTTTGTTACACCCAATTCAGTAAAATAGGTTTCCCAATTCATTGCAGGAACCATTTTTTGAAGTTCGGCAACTGTTCTTGGATTGTTGAAGTTTCTAAAATCACGGCTTGCAACTTTATCCAATCTTGGTGTCGCTAATTTTGTTTCAAAAGCTAAAATAGTTTCAGCTTGTTTCTTTGCGCTTTCTTGGCTATCACCCAAAAATTGCAACATTCTTGTAATGTGATCTGTATATTGTTCACGGATTTTTATTGATGCTGGATCTGAATTTGTGTAATAATCCCTATCTGGCAAGCCCAAACCTCCTGGCGTGATATATGCTGAATTTATTGAACTATTAGCAGGATTTGAAAATGCTGCCAATCCTACAATTGGTTGCGAGATTTCAGTTGAATTTTCAGCAATTACTTTTTGAAAATCCGCTACTGATTTAATTGCAGCAATTTTATCTAAAGTTGGTTGTAATGGCGTAATTCCAGCTTTATTCCTAGCAACAGTATCCAATTCAGACCTATAAACCATCATAGCTTTTGCCTGGTCGGTTTCTTCTGAGTACTTATTGCTTTTTTCTGCTCTATCAAGGATATCCAATACATCGCGGTCTGTAGATTTGCGTAAAGCATTGAAACCACCCCAGCTTGATTGATCGTCTGGAATTTCAGTAACCTTCATCCAACTACCATTCACGTAGTTATAAAAGTCTTGTTTTGGACTTACTGTAGTATCCATATTAGCCATAATGATACCGTGAGGACCATCATCTGCCACAGCTAGTTCGTTTTCTTTTTCCTTACAAGAGCTTACGGCTACTATAAAAACCGTCGCTGCAATTGCAGTTTTAAAAATTGTTTTTTTCATATTGTTGTATTCAATTAATTTGGGAATTATATAATTATTTGCAAAGGATTAACACAAAGGCAGATTAATTTTCAGTTTTTCTTTAAATCTTTCAATTCTGCAATGTTAACGGAATCTAAGAATTTTTGTTGCTTTTTCAACTCGCTTGCTTCACCCTCTTTTTGTTGAAAGTCAATATCATCTTTTTTGAATTTGTAATTTATTTCATCAATTAAGTTGATTGATGCTCTATTTAATTCAGCTATAGCGTTTATTAAAGAAGTACTATCTAGTACAGATTTTTTTATATTTTGATCCAATACTCTTGCACGCGTATTAACAACTTTAATTCGGGTTAAAATTTGCATAGTTTTTAAAGTATCCGGCACAACATTGCCCATAGAATCTGCAAAAATCACTAAACGCTCGGCATGGTTTTGAAGTTTGCTAACTTTAGCTCTATTTATTTGGTCTACTTCCTGAAGAAAATCTGTATAAACTCCCCAATTTAAAAGTTGATAGTTAGCAGATGTAGTAAATTTTGGAAATTGGACTAAAGAATCTCCATAAGTAGCATTTTGATTTATTGCCAATTTCTCTTCTTGCTGGATTTCATCCTTGCAACTTAGAAAAATAATTGAAGATAATAATATTATTAACAGGCTATTAGCTGAAATACTATTGAAGCATTTTATTTTATTAAAAATATTTTTGAAGGTGCAGATAGGCAAAATTATTTACTAAATCTTAAGGGCTGTACGCAGGCGAATATAATAATAATTACAGTTTCAATTAATTTTTTGGTAAAAATTTGGCAAAGTAAATTTCAATATTAAAGTCACAACTTTTAAGTTTACAGCATGAAAACACGTATTTTAATAATAGGAGCTTGTGGCCAGATTGGCAGCGAATTAACCACACATTTACGAAAAAAATATGGAGCCCATAAGGTTATTGCTGCAGATATTAGGCCTGGTGAAGCAGATTTAATGAACTCCGGCCCGTTTGAGTTGGTAGATGCAGAAAACCACGCTGCCGTTGAAAATTTAATTATAAAATACGAAATTACTGAAGTTTACTTGATGGCTGCAATGCTATCCGCAACTGCAGAAAAATTTCCGATGAAGGCGTGGAATCTTAATATGAATTCGCTTTTTCACGTCTTAAATATTGCGAAAGAAAAGAAAATCGAAAAAATATTTTGGCCATCTAGCATCGCAGTTTTTGGTCCAACAACTCCAAAAGTTGATACGCCTCAACATACAATTATGGAACCGAGTACGGTTTATGGAATTAGCAAGCAAACTGGAGAACGTTGGTGCGAGTATTATTTTAACCGTTATGGGGTAGATGTGCGCAGTATTAGATATCCTGGTCTTATAAGTTATACAACTGCACCAGGGGGCGGTACAACAGATTATGCGGTAGATATTTACCACAAAGCTATAAAACATAAAAAATATATCTGCTTTTTGAATGCTGAAACCACATTGCCAATGATGTATATGGATGACGCAATAAAAGCCACTATCGCCATAATGGAAGCAGATAAAGAAGATATAAAAATCAGAAATTCATACAATTTGGCCGCTATGAGTTTTAATCCGGAAGAAATTGCAGAAAGTATTAGAAAACACATTCCAGAATTTAAGATTGAATACGAGCCAGATTTTAGACAAGAAATTGCAAATAGCTGGCCACAAAGCATTAATGACGCTAGGGCTAAAGAAGATTGGAATTGGAAAAAAGACTTTTCTTTAGATGAAATGACAGAAATTATGATTAAGAATTTAACACCTAAATATTAATTTTCAATCATTACATTTAAATATTATTAAAAACGAAAAAAGCTGCTTAAACGCAGCTTTTTTTATTCAATCGCCTTTAGATTTAAATGAACATAAACCTGACATATTTACAAATCTCATTCTACAATTTGTAGCCTCACCAAGAATCGAACTTGGATCTAAAGTTTAGGAAACTTCTATTCTATCCATTGAACTATGAGGCCATTTATATAAATTCAAATATAAAATCTTTTCAAAAATTTCGTTCAATTTTATCGAGGTTTAAAAGTATAACAATTCTTTAAGACAGAAATGTGGGAGAAGACTGTAAATTTCAGAATAAGAATTAAAAAATTATAAATATGTCAAAGGAAGAAAAAAACAAAATAGAAACAATAAATCCAGCAACTGGTAAAGTAATAAAAAGCTATAAATTTATGACAAACGACGAAGCTAAAAAAGCTGTCGAAAAATGTCATAACGCTTTTTTAGATTGGAAAACAAAAAGTCCTAAAGAACGCGCAACTATTATAACTGCAATTGGAAAAGAATTAAAAAAGAACAAAGAAGAACTTGCCAAACTCATGACCCAAGAAATGGGTAAACTTGAAAAACAAGGACATCAAGAGGTTGATCTTTCTGCTGGCATCTGTGACTGGACTGCCTCAAACGGACCTGAACATTTGAAGGACGAAGAGCGTGAGCTGCCAAACGGAGGAAAAGGTATAATTACATACTCGCCAATTGGTGTAATTTATGGAATACAACCTTGGAATTTTCCTACCTATCAAGTTATAAGGTATGCAATTGCAAACCTAATGGCAGGTAATGGTGTTTTACTAAAGCACGCAGAAAATGTAACAGGTAGTGCATTAATGCTGGGTAAAATATTTGAAAGCGCTGGCCTTCCTAAAAATTTATTTAAGGTTTTGGTTATAAGTCACGAACAAAGTGACAAAATAATTAAAAACGAATTAGTTCGAGGAGTTACTTTAACCGGTAGTCCAGCAGCTGGAAAAAAAGTTGCACAAAAAGCCGCGGCCGTACTTAAGAAAACAGTTTTGGAATTAGGATCTAATGATGCATATTTAGTTTTTGATGATGCTGATATTGATTTAGCAGTAAAAATGTGCGTTCAAGGTAGAATTTACAACAATGGTGAAACTTGCGTTGCAGCAAAGCGTTTTGTAGTTGTAGATAAAGTTTATGACCAATTTAAAGAAGGCTTTGTTGAAAAAATGAAGCAGCTAAAACTTGGTGATCCAACAGCTGAAGATAGCAAGCTAGGACCAATGGCACGGAAGGATTTACGTGAAGACTTGCACGATCAAGTTATCAAAAGCGTGAAAAAAGGAGCAAAAATTTTATGCGGTGGTGAAATGCCAAAAGGTAAAGGATATTATTACCCAGCTACCGTTTTAGAAAATGTAAAAAAAGGACAACCAGCGTATGACGATGAACTTTTTGGACCTGTTGCCTCGCTTATTAGAGCAAAAGACAATAAAGACGCTATGAAAATTGCAAATGATAGTAAGTTTGGATTAGGTGGTGGTATTTTCTCAAAGGATGAGGATAAAGCTTTTAAAATGGCAAGCGAACAGTTTGATACAGGAATGATTTTTATTAATAGCTTCGGCTTGGCTCAACCTATGATGCCATTTGGCGGAGTGAAAGACTCTGGTTATGGTAGAGAACACGGCGGTTTTGGAATGATGGAATTTATAAATGCTAAATCTATAATGAGATTGGCCAAAAAATAAAATTTTTCAAAATAGGCTTAATTAGATATTTTTCTGGAGATGATCGTATAAAAAACCTCCCAGATTTTTAGACCCAATTAGTTTAAAACCCAAACGCAGGTATAATTTCTTTGCGTTTGGGTTTTTCTCTGCTACTAAAAGTCCTATCTTCTTATGGTTTTCATTTTTTGCTTTTTCTGTGATTGCTTCAATGAGTTTCATGCCAATTCCTGATCCCTGGAAATTTGGATTAACGCTTAATGTATCTATATAAAATTCGTTCGGATTACTTTCATTATCCAAATTCAAATTGGTCACATTATATTTTTGTTCAATATAATTTAGAACATTATTTCGATAATTTTCTAAAAATGCACCGTCGTAACCGGTAACCGATCCTTTAACTTTTCCATCTTCATCATAAACTAATGTAAATTGATAGCTATATTGATTCAATTTTTCTTGAAATAGATATTCAAACAATAGTAAGGCGTCGTTATTGTTTTCAGAATTTACCAAAAGTCCGCCTAAATCATCCATTGCTGCTAAAATTAATGGTGCAACTAGTTGGTAATCTGAAGGTTTTGAATTTCTAATCAGCATTGTGCAGTTATTATATTTATAGATTATTTCAACTTATTATTTCGTATAAAACTTTCTTTTGGAAATATAATTCATTTAAAAGCAATTTCTAGTGGAACAGTTTTATTTTCGCATAATGTCTGAAAAAATACACCAGCATTTTGCCATTTATAAACCGTACGGCTTTTTAAGCCAGTTTATTTATGAAGGTAAAAGAAAGAAAAATAAAAAATTATTGGGAGAATTGTATAATTTTCCTGAAGGCACAATGGCCATTGGCAGATTAGATGAAAATAGTGAAGGGTTATTGCTATTAACTACCGACGGAAAAATGAGCGAAACCGTTAGAAGTAAAAAAATTGAAAAAGAATATTACGCTCAAGTTGACGGAATTATTACAGATGAAGCTATCGAAATTTTAAAAAATGGCGTAGAAATTGGCTTGGATGGCGGAAAATATCTTACAAAAAACTGTGTTGCAAAAAAAATTGAAGAACCAATAAGTTACCCAGTTGCTGACAGAAAAGTTAGAGATGCAAGACACGGACCAAAATCTTGGGTTTCAATAACATTGACCGAAGGAAAATTTAGGCAAGTACGTAAAATGACTGCGGCAGTTGGTTTTCCAACGTTGCGCTTAGTTCGTGTCCGTATTGGCGATGTTAAATTGGAGATTAAAATTGGCGAAGTAGCTCCTATTAATTTAGATTTGAAGTTTCCTAAAGACTCTCTATAAAGTAGACTGAGTCCTTGTTTTAAGAAAATTCGAGAGCAAAGACAGGTTTGTTATCTTCAAATTCAAATAATTTTGAATAATCCATTACATTAGTAATCCCGTCCAATGCGCAAAGATGTTCTACAGTTGCAGAAAGGCCGTTGAATAG
>JBBSOK010000037.1:0-23966 GCA_038259825.1 Flavobacteriales bacterium | reverse complement strand
GGCACTGAAGCCGCAATTGCAGCTATTAAAATGGCGCAATTGGTGAAAGATTCTAAGTTTTAAAATTTACTTTCAAAAATTTAAAGTAGAAAGTCCAAATTCATAATTTGAATTTGGACATTTTTTTTGTTTCAAAATTATTTTCCTTTTAAATTCTATTCTACTTGAATACAAGGATTTGATTAATTTCAAATACCACCTATTTTTTGAAAACCACCAATTGTAGATTTTTTTGGTATTATTCTTGTTTTTAAAAAATCTCACTTCGTTATATAATTCATAATTTTGACTTCATAATTCTAAATTGAAATTAGTACCTTTGAAACATAGATGTTATGGGAATTTTAGGTAAAAGAAAAAACAAAAAGTACGGTTATACGCCACGTTTTTACAACAATGAAGCTGAGGGAAGTCCGTATGCAATGGAGCATAAATTTGATAAGTTTCGCAGTACCGTTGGAGGTAATGTAGGTTTAAAAAGTAAGTTGGTAAGTGCTTGGGACGACTTACGCAGCAAGCAGGATAAAAACGTAAAACTTCGTATTTTAGTAATCATTTCATTATTAGTTCTTATATTCTTATTTATCATAGATTTCGATTTGTCAATTTTCTACAATAATTATTAATGGCAGATGTAATTAAGTTATTGCCAGACCACGTTGCCAATCAAATTGCTGCGGGTGAAGTAGTACAAAGACCAGCTTCAGTGGTCAAAGAATTGTTGGAAAATGCTATAGACGCTAACGCTACCAAAATAACACTGGTAATAAAAGACGCAGGCAAAACGTTAGTTCAAGTAATAGATAATGGCGCAGGAATGAGCGTTACAGATGCTCGGCTAAGTTTTGAACGGCACGCAACATCCAAAATACAATCGGCTGAAGATTTATTCAATTTAAACACTAAAGGATTTCGCGGAGAAGCACTGGCGTCAATTGCTGCAATTGCGCACGTTGAAATGAAAACCCGTACCGAGGATTCTGAAATTGGCACAAAAATATGTATTGAAGGTAGTCAGGTTATTTCTCAAGAAGCGGCTGTTATGCCACAGGGAACAACACTTTCGGTTAAAAATCTTTTTTATAATATTCCAGCGCGTCGAAATTTTTTAAAGAGTAATCCTGTTGAAACAAGACATATTATTGATGAATTTCATCGTGTATCTTTAGCGCATCCAAACATTGCATTTACGATGATAAATAATGGGAGCGATGTTTTTAATTTACCCGAAAGTAATGATCGTCAACGTATCGTAAGTATTTTTGGGAATAAAACTAATGAAAAGTTAGTGCCAGTAAGCGAGGAAACTGAACTTTTAAAAGTTTCTGGCTATGTTCTGAAACCTGAATATGGAAAAAAAAGTAGGGGAGACCAATTCTTTTTCGTCAACAATCGTTTTATAAAAAGTAATTATCTGCATCACGCCGTAGTTTCGGCTTTTGAAGGTTTGATAAAAGACAACACTCATCCAGGTTATTTCCTGTTTTTGGAAGTTGACCCACATTCTATAGATATTAATATTCACCCAACAAAAACTGAAATAAAATTTGAGGACGAGCATGCAATGTACGCTATGCTTAGATCTACTATAAAGCATAGTTTAGGGCAATTTAGTATTGCGCCAGTATTAGATTTTAACAGGGACAGCGAGTTTGATACGCCTTATGAATACAGTAAAAAACAAGTTACAGCACCAACAATAGAGGTTGATAGGGATTTTAATCCTTTCAAAAAGGAATCCCGGCAAGGAAATATAAGTTTTCCCTTTAAAAGAGAAAAATCAAGTAGTGCAAATTGGGAAGCGTTGTACACGGGCGCCAATCTTGATGCGGTAAAGTCTGAAATTGAATTGGGCGGATTTAAAACTGAAGTTCAATTTGAAAGTGAGGAAGTAACGGGAAACTTATTTACGGATGAAGAAAATGAAATGGGTCAAGCTACCTTTCAGCTTCAAAATAAATACATTGTTTGCCCAATAAAAAGTGGAATGATGCTAATTCATCAAAATCTAGCACATCAACGCATTTTATATGAAGAAATTTTGAAAAATATAACAGTTCAAGAAGCGGTAAGCCAACAATTGTTATTTCCTTTGCAACTTCACTTTTCTATGCCGGATATGGAAATTTTACAGAAGCTGAAAGAGCAACTTCAAAATACAGGTTTCGTTTTTTCAGATTTTGAAGAAGATACAGTACAGGTAAGTGGAGTACCTGTTAATTTGACTGAAAGTATGGTTGGGGAGATTTTAGAAAATTTGATTAGTGATGTAAAATCTGAAGTACCCGATGCAAGTTTTAGTCAAAATGACTTGATGTCGAAAAGCCTTGCTAAAAACATGGCGATAAAAACAGGTTCTTTTCTTAATAAAAGGGAAAGAGAACATTTAATAAACCAATTATTTGGATGCAAAGATCCAAGTGTTTCACCATCTGGAAAGCCAGTATTGATAACACTTGATGCATCAGATTTTGATAGAAAATTTACGTAAATAAAATTTAGATGGCAGATGTAATACACTGCTTTCACTGTAATTATATATGGGAAGAATAACAGAAACTGTAAAGGTTTTAATTATAATAAATGTAATTGTTTATGTTGGCTCACTGTTTTTGGGCGATGTAGCCTATAAATTATTTGCACTATATTATGTTGAAAATGAAAATTTTCAAATTTGGCAGCCGATAACTCATATGTTTATGCATGACCAAAACAGTTTTATGCATATTCTTTTTAATATGTTTGGCCTTTATATGTTTGGTTCGCCCTTAGAAATGCAATGGGGACGTAATAAATTTCTTTTCTTTTATTTTTCTGCGGGACTTGGAGCGGCTTTAATACATCTTTTGGTTATTTATTTCCAAGTACATGGTGGCATAGATGCTATGCTTGCAGCTGGTTGGAACTTAAGCGAAGTAAATAGCTTTCTTAAAACCGGCCAAGGAGGTAGCACTGCAATTTTAGATGTTTTATCCCAAGATAAATTAAATGGAATTTACACGGCTTATAATACAAGTGCCGTTGGCGCATCAGGTGCTATTTATGGAATTTTAGTTGCTTTTGGATTAATGTATCCAAACACTGAATTAATGCTTATTTTCCTTCCAATACCTATAAAAGCTAAATATTTTATTCCTGTTATTCTGGCTTTAGATTTATTTTCAGGTCTTACCGGGTTTTCAATGTTTGGTGCAAACATCGCAAATTGGGCGCATTTAGGAGGCGCGTTGTTTGGCTTTATTATGGCTTATTATTGGAAGAAAAACAGTTTTAATGATCATAGATGGAATTAAGTTTCTAGTGCAACCCTAAAGTTAAAGTTAGGTTACCTTTGTAAATGCATAATTATCACATTAAATAGTTGTTACATAAAAAATGTCCGCAAAAACGTTATCATATTATTATTCTACCAGCAATGTGCTAATTAAATTAATTGCCATAAATGTGGTAGTTTTCATAATTACAGGATTACTCTCTTTTGCATTGCAGACAGATAGTGGTTTTCTAACAAAATGGTTGGTTTTGCCTGCAGATTTTGGCGAAATGATTTTGCAACCGTGGTCGTTGATTAGTTATACATTTCTTCATGGAGGTATTTTTCATATACTGTTTAATATGCTTTGGCTTTATTGGTTTGGCAAAATTGTATTGAGTCTTTTTTCAGGAAAAAAATTATTGACTGTTTATTTTTTAGGAGGAATTTTTGGTGGTTTGCTTTTTGCACTTTCTTATTCGTTTTTTCCTGTATTTAGCGGACAACAGTCCTATTTAATAGGCGCAAGTGGAGCAGTAACGGCAATTATGATTTTTATAGCAACATATGCACCGCAAACAGCTATCAGAATTTTCACTTTTACTATCAAACTTTGGCAGTTAGCGCTATTTCTTTTTGTTTTGGATTTAGTTAGAATCCCAAGTTCGGGCAACGCTGGCGGTCTTTTGTCCCACGTTGGCGGTGGAATTTTCGGTTATATTTACGCTATACAATTAGTTAAAGGTAACGATATTGGCTTATGGTTTGAAAGCTTTATGGATTGGTGTGCAGGCTTGTTTACTCCAAAAAAGAAACAGCCTTTTAAAAAAGTACATAGAACAAAACAGCCAGCTGAAAAATCTAATTTTTCCACAGCCGATAAATCTACGCATCAACGTAAAATAGATTCCATTTTAGATAAAATTAGCAAAAGTGGATATGACAGTTTAACAAAAGAAGAAAAAAATTACCTTTTTAAGGAAAAAGAATAAAAATGAAAAAGTTGGGCACTTTTAATAAATTTATTCTTTTTTTGAATTGGATTGCTTCACTTTTGCTGGTGGTTTCATTTATTTTGCCTTATTTGCCACCAAAAAGTTTTCCAATTGTTTCATTGCTTAGTTTGGGTGTTTCTCCGCTAATTGTCTTAAATCTTTTATTCTTTTTTTATTGGCTAATCCTTGTTAGAAAACAGTTGCGTTTATCTGCAATCGTCCTAGTTATTTCCTACTTTCATTTTAATTCTTTTTATGCAATTTCTTCAGACTTAAATACTGAGGATTACAATAATTCAATTAAGGTACTTTCATATAATGTTAGGCTATTTAACGCTTATGAAAAAAATAATACGTTGGACACTGGAGAAATGATGTCAAAATTATTGGATACGGAACAACCTGATGTATTAATGCTTCAAGAATTTCATAATCCTAATACTGTAGATTTCAGTGATTTTAAGTATAAATATATACACTTTAGATTTCCCGCTTCACAATTGGGTCACGCTATATTTTCAAAATATAAAATAATAAACACAGCAGCTTTCAATTTTGAAAATACTACCAATAATGTTTTATACGCAGATGTAATAAAAGGTAGAGATACCATTAGGATATATAATCTTCATCTTCAATCTTTAAAGATTATCCCAGAAAATATTGTTGAAGGTAAAGAAAATGAAAAACTATGGTTAAAGAGAATTTCTAAAGCCTTTCAAACCCAAGAAGAACAAATTGCTAAATTAATTGAACATAAAGATAAATCTCCATATCCTGTAATTTTGGGAGGCGATTTCAATAATACACCTTTTTCGTATACCTATCAAAAACTCCATCAAGATATGAAGGATGGATTTATAAAACGTGGAAATGGATTGGGCTCAACGTTTCTTTTTAATAAATATCCAATGCGAATAGACTTTTTATTCGCAGATAAAGATTTGGATTTTATTCATTTTGAAAATATAAAGAAAACATTTTCAGACCATTATCCAATCTCCGCAACTATTGGGTGGGACAAAAAAGAAAAATAAAAGTTTTTACAGATTTTGAAAATTGAATTTTTGACTTTCCAAATAATTTAACGTATTTGGACCTTGATTGAAAAGCAAATCCAAAACCGATAAGTTTGGAAGGAAAGGATGGTTAGCTTCGTGAACCTGAACGTATTTTTCTATTTTAAAATCTAACTTGTCTTTAGCATTTATTAAATGCCGAAGATCAATTAAATCAGGATTTGCAATGTATTCAGTAGTTTTTGTATAAACATCGTTTATACCGATTAACTCGCAAAGACAATCATAAATCAATAAATTATGTTCTAAAAGTGATGTAACTTCTCTGCTAAAAATAGGAGCTAGATCGTCTTCGTAATATTCAAAAAACGGGGAAGTTCTGTAAGCGCTTTGCAAGGATTTCCAATGCTGTTCAAGCCACGGAAAGTCATTTTCGGTATTAACATTTTTGGTTGTTTTCCGAATTCCTTTTTTTGTATGTTTTATTGGCACGTTTAATAGTAATTGTCCATTACTATGGGCAATGTAAGCACGGTTTCTATACGTTTGTTTTTGGTAATTATCCATTACTTCAAAAACCACTTCATCTGCCTGCGCAACTGCTGTCATTTGAGCAATTGATGGGAAATAGGCTGGATGGATCAAGATTTTTGGCATAACTACAATTACTTCAAATCTTCAAAATTATAATAACAATATTTTTATATTAAACAAGAAGTTTAATCCTCCCCAGATTTTTTTCGTTTCCTAAAAAAGCTAAATCCAAAATAGGCTATAACCAAAATTACGAAAACCATTAAGTAAGAAGTAGGTTTGCCAGTTCCGCCAACGGTTGTAAATAAGCGTTCCCAGCGAATTCCTCCATTAGGATCTTTGCTCATCCAAATAAATACAGGTTTCCCTACAACGTGTGTAAAAGGAGTAAATCCCCAACTTCTCGCATCTTGTGAATTATTACGGTTGTCACCCATCATCCAATAATAATCCTGCTTAAATGTATAATCTGTCAATGGACTACCATTTAAAAGAACTTGGGTGCCAGATTGGGATATTTTATTTGAAATTCCTATTTCGCTACCTTCATAAACTTCAATAATCCTTCTATAAAGTGGAAGCGTTTTTGGTGTAATAGAAACTGTTGTACCTTCTTTTGGTATATAGAGTGGGCCGAAATAATCAACATTCCAATTATATTGAGCATCGTGAGGAAATGTGCCAAAATCTTCTTGTCCTTCTGTATATTTATTTGGTATAATTTCAACGACACTTGGATTATTTTTCAACAATGCCAAGGATTCTTCGGAAATTGCTGGAAAAATATACATTTGGCTTTTGCTGTCATAACCGTAACGATCGGTGATGTTATAACGGGAAATTAGCATTTCAGGATTTAAAGGACCCGATACTTTTACGTAATAAGAAAACTGGATTTTCGCTCTATCCGGTAAATCTGACTCTTTTCCATTAATATAAACTACTCCACCTTTTATTGAAAGTGAATCGCCAGGTAATCCAACACATCGTTTTACATAATTGGATTTTTTATCTAATGGCTTTATATCAACCTTACTATTTGGATTAATGATATTTGTTAATGTATCTGGAGGCCAGCTAAATACTACAATATCATTACGCTTTATTTTTTGAAACCCTGGAAATCTGAAATATGGAATTTGCGGTTCTTTTATATATGATTTTGAATTAACCAAAGGAATAGTATCATGAACCATTGGAAACGAAAGTGGCGTCATCGGAGTTCTTGCGCCGTAATGAAATTTACTCACAAATAAATAATCGCCAACTAAGAGTGTTTTTTCAAGAGAAGAGGTTGGAATTGTAAAAGGTTGCATTACATAGGTATGCACAATTGTCGCAGCAACCACCGCAAAAAGAATCGAACTAACCCATTCTCCAGCTGATGTTCTTGGCTTTAAATCTCTATCATTAATATAATCTAGTTTTTGGGTATAGTTTACGTAATAAATGTAGAGACCCAATGTTAGAACCCCTAAAAGCGTGTCAGCGGTTTTATTTTTTCCGAAACTACGAAGCGTTTCTACCCAGATTACAGGAAACATTATTAAATTAACTATAGGAATAAATAAAAGAATTGTCCACCACCAAGGTCTATTAATAATTTTCATTAAAATAACAGCATTGTAAACAGGTACAGCTGCTTCCCAAGCTTTTCTACCTGCAGCTACATACATTTTCCAAGTTCCCAAAAAATGGACCACTTGGACAATAAGAATAAAAAGTAACCAACCTGACCAACTCATTCAACTATATTTTAAGTTATTTTATTTTTTAATTTTTTTCTAAAATCCGGGCACTTAGTAATGCTGAAATATTATTTGCTTATATTAAGCACTTCTTTCATTGTAAAAACCCCTTTTTTATCTTTAATATATTCTGCGGCTAAAATTGCTCCTAGTGCAAAACCATCACGAGAATGTGCTTCGTGAGATAGCCTAATTGTATCAATTTTAGAAACATAATCAATATTATGTGTGCCTTTTACGTCGTGAAGCCTTTTGGCATCAATTTTTATTTCTTCAGAATTTGCATCGTTCAAATTCCAGCTTTTCTTATCTGAAAATTCTAAAATTCCTTCAGCCAAAGTAATTGCAGTACCGCTTGGTGCATCCTTTTTTTCCGTATGGTGTATTTCTTCAATTGAAACAGTATAATCTTTAAACGGCGCCATTATTTTGGCAGCGAATTTATTTATTTCAAAAAATAAATTAACACCTATGCTGAAGTTAGACGCATATAAAAAGCTTCCGTTACTAGTTTCACAAAATTTTACCATTTCAGAATAGCTCTCAAGCCAGCCTGTAGTCCCGGAAACTATGGGAACATTATTTTGAATGGCCAATTTAATATTTTCGACAGCGGTTTCAGGAGAAGAAAAATCTATGGCAACATCTGCGTTTTCCAAATTTCCTTCATTTGAAGTACTTGTTTTTTTAAAAATTACTTCATGCCCTTTTTCTGAAGCCAATTTTTCGATGGTTTTACCCATTTTGCCATAACCAAGTAATGCTATTTTCATTTAAAACTGTATGTTAAGGACATTCCATAATTATTGGATGTATTGATTATATTTGGGTTTACGGCCGGTTTGAAAGAAAGGTCATCACTTACATTAAATTGCTGTAAATGTGCATCCACATTAGCATCCACAATATTTAAAAGGTAGAATAAAACAGTTACAACTACACTAATATCTTTATCTCTCTGCGCATTTTTTTGAGCATCTATCAACCTTGCATCAGAAACTAGTGGTGTTTCACCATCACCAAAAAACTCATCGTCCGAAAAACCCGCTAATCTTCTTTTATATGCATTTCTGAAACGCTCATAATCTTTATCATTTTGCAAATAAAAATATACTCCCGCTCCCATACCTGCGTAGATTAAAGGAATTTTCCAATATCGTTTATTGTAAGCTTGCCCCAAACCTGGAACAACAGCCGAATAAAATGCCGCTTTTGCCGGTGCCAAAGGATTGTAAGGAGTTAAGGAGGATGTAGAGTCTTTAACTACGATTACCTTGTCTTTGTTTATTTTTAAAGAGTCAGATTGTTGGGCAAATACGGGAATTGCCAACAATAACAGGAAAATATGTAAAATATTATTTTTCACTTGTTACCGCTTTCAAAATACGTTCAAGTTCAATTTTATCTTTAAATGAAACGACTATTTGCCCTTTTCCAGATTTTGAAACCTTAACATCTACTTTTGCATTTAACCAATCGGACAAATTACTTTTGGCCTCTTTTGCATATTTGGGTAAAGATGCTTTTAAAGGCTTTTGCTTATCACTTGGCGCTTTGTTGGAACGTACCAATGCTTCGGTATCTCGTACTGAAAGATTTTCAGTAATTATTTTTTCATAAATATCCAGCTGCTCAGTGAAATCTTCAACATTAATTAAGGCCCGACCGTGACCCATGCTTATAAAGCCATCCCGCATTCCAGTTTGAATTATTGGGTCTAACTTCAATAATCGTAAATAGTTGGCAATTGTGCTTCGGTTCTTTCCAACGCGATCACTTAGTTCTTCTTGTGTAACGTTAATTTCTTCAATTAAACGTTGATATGAAAGTGCAATTTCTATTGGGTCTAAATCTTGACGTTGAATATTTTCAACCAACGCCATTTCTAAAGATTCTTGGTCATTGGCAATTCTAATATAAGCCGGAACTGTTGCCAATCCGATTAATTTTGAAGCACGAAATCTTCGTTCTCCGCTTACTAATTGGTATTTGTTGAATTCTAATTTTCGTACTGTAATTGGTTGAATTACACCCAATTCTTTAATAGAAGAGGCAAGTTCCCGAAGCGATTCTTCGTTAAAACTTGTTCTTGGTTGGAACGGATTGACCTCAATTGCATCTAAATCCAATTCAACAATACTGCCGACAACTTTATCTGCGTTTTTATCGCTTACCGATTGTATATTATTGCTCGGATCTTTTAAAAGGGCAGATAGCCCACGGCCCAAGGCCTGTTTTTTTACTGCTTTCGCCATTTATTTCTTCTTCTCGTTTTTCTCTATCAATTCTTGCGCTAGGCTTAAATAATTATTTGCGCCTTTACTGCCAGCGTCATAACTGATTATACTCTCACCATAACTTGGCGCTTCACTTAAACGCACATTTCTTTGGATGATTGTTTCAAAAACCATTTCGTTGAAGTGTTTTTTAACTTCTTCAACAACTTGGTTTGAAAGCCGTAAACGTTGGTCGTACATTGTTAACAATAAGCCTTCGATATCTAAATCTGCATTGTGTATTTTTTGAATGCTTTTAACCGTATTCAATAATTTACCCAAACCTTCAAGTGCAAAATATTCGCATTGGATTGGTATCAAAACTGAATCTGCCGCTGTTAATGCATTTATTGTTAATAATCCAAGTGACGGCGCGCAATCAATAAGTATATAATCGTACTCGTCTTTAAGTTGCGTAATTACTTGGCGCAACATGTATTCGCGGTTTTCCTTGTCAACCAATTCAATTTCAATAGCAACAAGGTCTATATGTGAAGGAATTAAATCTAGGTTGGGCGAGTTTGTACTAATAATAGCCTCTTTTGCGGTTGCAGAGTGTTCTAATAATTGATAGGTTCCAATTTCTACATTATCAACATCTATACCTAAACCTGAAGTTGCATTTGCCTGTGGGTCGGCATCTATAAGTAATACTTTTTTTTCTAAAACACCTAAAGATGCAGCTAAGTTAACCGATGTAGTTGTCTTGCCTACGCCACCTTTTTGGTTTGCAATTGCTATTATTTTACCCATTAATCTTTTCGAAAATTTAAGGGTTAAAAGTACGATTATTTATGTGGACTGAAAATGATTTTTGTTAACAAAGGGAAATTAGACGTGAGAGGTGAGAGATGAAATTTTAGAATTGAAAATTGAAAATATTCAATATTTATTTTGAAGTAAGGCTCTCTGAGTACAACTCTGGCTTTTTCTGTAAGACTCCGTGAAATAGCCTAATGGGTAACATTAATTTTAAAAACTTGAGATTATATAAAGCTGCGCTGAAAAACCTAGAGTTTTATGAGCAATTAATTAACCATTTTTAAGTCTCATATCTCGCGTCTCAGCTCTAAAATATTTTTCATAAAAAAATCCGTCAGCTTTAAAAAACTAACGGATTATTCAAATATAAAAAATTTACTCTACTGTTCCTCAGGCATTAAAATTCCTAATAAGTAGTTTTCATCTAAATATTTTTTGGCAACATCTTGGATTTCTTTTTTGGTTAAGGTATTAACTTGTTCAACCGTTTTAAGAATTTCCAACGGGTCCGTGTTATCTGTGTCAGCTTTCATTAAAGCTTTTATCCAAAAACCATTTTTCTTCAAGTCATCTTTATTTTCAACGAAATAAGCTTCTTTCACTTTGTTAAAATCTTTATCGCTTACACCTTCATTTTTTAGTTTTTCAACTTCACCTAAAGCTGCAGCAATTAACTTGTCTACATTTTCAGGGCCACAAGGAAATGAAATTGAGAAATTTACTGATGGAAAACTTATTTTGCCAAAACTACCGCGAGCACCAACTCCGTAAACACCGCCTTCTTCTTCACGTAATTTCTCAATTAATTTAATTGTAAGTACTTCTCCCAAAGCATCAATAGCCAAAGCCTCTTTTTCAGAATATTTTACATCATCTTCTCTCCAGGCAATTGTTACTAAACTTTTTGGATCTTTTCCTTTATTAAATACTTGTCTTCTTGGTGTATCTGCTTCTCTAAATTTTGTTTCATTATATTTCTCATTACTTCCTAAACCTGGAAGTGATGCCAAATATTTTTTAGAAAATTCTTGAATCTTAGCTTCGTCTACATTTCCAACAAAATAGAAATGAAAATCTCCTGCATCTGCAAAGCGCTCTTGATATAATTTGTATGCTAAATCATAATCGGCTTGGTCCATTAATTCAACCGTTGGAAAACCGACAAAACGATTATTCCCTTGGTTTTTAAATTTTCCTAATTGATCTTGAAAATAAAATTGAGGATTTGACATTATATTACCCAAGAAGCTTTTTTGCTTTGTAATGAATGAATCGAATGCCTCGTCATCCTTATTTAAAGCCGTAAAATATAAATATACTTGTTGAAATAAGGTTTCTAAATCTTTTGGTGCTGCCGAGCCTGAAAAATTTTCAGTAACACCTTGAATTGATGGGATAACATTTACAATTTTGCCGCTCATCATTTTGCCCATATCATTTATTGAAATCCCACCAATACCAGCTTCAGTTAAACCAACATTAGCGAATACGGTAGCTTTATATTCCTCATCACTGTAAAGACTTGAACCGCCAAAACTGAATGCTTCAAAAAGAACTTCGTCATTTTTAAAATCAGTAGTTTTATAGGTAACTTTTGCGCCGTTACTTAAAGTAAGCGTGGTTGTTCCGAGCGTTTTGTTATTTTCAGTCGCTTGGATTGTTCCTGCAGGCAATACGTTTTCAATTAAATCCTGTTTTAACTCTGTGTCCGCGTATGGTTGTACTTCCATCGTTTCAACTTCTTTAAGTAAAGCTGCAACTTGTGCTTCTGTTACTTGTGTAAGACCTTCTTTTTCTGGTCCAGTTAAAATAATAACGCGGTTATCATCGTGTAAAAACTGCGATATTAAATTTGTAATGTCTTTTAATTGAATAGTTGGTAACAATTTTTTAATTGTTTCAAATTCCCACTCAATACCAGGAATTGGCTCATCTTGTAAAAAGTTATTTACATATTCACCAACAATACGGCCGCTTTCGTTCTTATCTCGGTCATTATATTGCTTTTCAATTTGTGCTAAAAGTTCCTTTTTTGCACGTACATATTCGCCTTCTTGAAAACCAAAACGCTTAACACGTTCATTTTCTGCAAGTAAAGCCTTTAAACCTTCCAATTGCCCAGTTTCACTAGTTCCTGCAAAACTTTGATATGCATTTTTACTGCGTGCATATGTTCCGCCATAGTAAGAAAAAGCAAATGCGAATGGTGGGTTTGCACTATTAATAAGTTCTGACAGCCTATTATTTATCATGCTGCTAAAAAGATTTTTTGTAAGTTGATCTTTATAATCATCAACCGTTACAACCTTTGATGCATTAATCCTATCTTTATATACCACTTGTACTTGGGAAAATGCAGCATCTTTATCACTTGCTACTGAAATAAAAGTTTCTTCGTGGTTAGGTAATTCAAAAATAGGACGTTTTTTCTCTGTTTTTGTATTTGCTATTCTACCAAAATGATCTTTAATTTTCTTTTCCATTGTTGCAACATCCAAATCCCCAACCGCAACTACAGCCATTAAATCTGGACGATAATAATCTCTATAATAACTTCTTACATCTTCATACGTGAAGTTTTCCAAATTTTCTTTTGTGCCAATTGGTAAACGTTCCGCATATTTACTGCCATGTAATAATTTTGGTAAATATTCTTGCATCATTCGCTTGTCTGGTCCTAATCCCAAACGATATTCTTCTAAAACAACACCACGCTCACTATCAATTGCTTCCTCAGTTAAAGTTGCATTATGAGCCCAATCTTCTAGAATTTGAAAACCTTTTTCTAATTTTTCAGGATCGTCACTTGGTATTGGTAAAATATAAACGGTTTCGTCAAAACTTGTGTAAGCGTTAAGATCTGCACCAAACTTTACACCAATACTTTGAAGATAATCTACAAGCTCATTTTTTTGAAAGTTTTTAGTACCGTTAAAGTTCATATGCTCCATAAAATGGGCAAGGCCAACTTGATTGTCGTCCTCCAGAATTGAACCTGCATTTACAGCAAGGCGCAATTCAACTTTATCTTCAGGCTTACCGTTGTTGCGAATGTAATAGGTAAGACCATTGGCTAACTTTCCAATTTTAACATTAGGGTCTGTAGGTATTTTTTGAGTTTCAATTTTTGTAGTTTCGGATTTTACATCATTTTGAGCAAAAACCGATCCTGTAAAAGCTATTAAAGCAACAGCTGAAAAGGATAAATTTCTAAGATTCATAAATTAATTTTTTAAGTTTTAAATTTGTTTTTTAAAATATTGAAAAGAGTTGGTATGTTATTAATTTTTGAATTAATTATATATTCTATTTATCTGATTATTTAATTAACTCTGAGAAATGATTAAAGAATACAATGCTTTACTTTTTGCTAGCTTTAATCATTGCTTCTAATTGGTCCCACATAGATTCCGGGATTGCCTCTAGTAAGTTGAATTGTCCCGCACCTTTAAGCCATTCTCCACCATCTAGTGTTATTACTTCGCCATTCAAATAACTTGAAAAATCTGAAACCATATACGCTGCAAGATTTGCAAGTTCTTGATGATCGCCAACTCGTTGTAAAGGTACTTTTTTGGCAAGGTCAAATTTTTCTTTTAAATCGCCCGGCAATAATCTATCCCAAGCACCTTTTGTAGGGAATGGTCCGGGCGCAATTGCGTTAAAACGCATTCCGTATTTTGCCCATTCTACAGCTAAACTACGCGTCATTGCTAATACGCCGGCTTTTGCAGTTGCACTTGGCACAACGTATGCAGAACCCGTCCAAGCATACGTTGTTACAATACTTAGGACTACTTTGTTAGTTTCTTTCTTATCTATCCAATGTTTTCCGAAAGCTAATGTGCAGTTTTTTGTGCCTTTTAAAACGATGTCTATGATAGTGTCAAAAGCATTTGCGGAAAGTCTTTCAGTTGGCGAAATAAAATTTCCAGCTGCATTGTTTAGTAGACAATCTACGGTTCCAAACTCTTTTATAGAAGCTTCAACCATTGCTTCAACTTCATCATAATTTCTTACGTCACATTGCACTGGTAATACTTTTCCGCCTGTAAGTTCTTCTAATTCAATTTTTACGTTTTGGAGTTTTTCAATATTACGTGAGGTAATAACAACATTAGCGCCAAGTTCTAAAAAGTAAGTTGTCATTGCCTTACCAAGACCGCTACCGCCGCCTGTTACAACAATAGTTTTTCCTTTTAGCGCATCATCACGCAGCATTTTAGCTTTTAAATCCATAGTTTTTTTGTTTAAAATCAAAGATAAGATTTTAACCTATTCTTTTTTGAATTCTATTCAAAGAAATCCAGTTTATTATAATTATCAAATGTCTCTTTTGCTGTTCACTTAATTTACATAAAAATTGAGCAAAAGGCTAAAATTTCCAACTCTATAATAGTATCTTTCAACAGTATTTATCGGCTTTTTTACAAATAATAAATACAAAGATTTCTAAGACTATGGAAAATCAATTTAAAAAAAACGATTATTGGACTCTCGTTTTGGGTGGTAGTAGCGGACTAGGTTTAGCTTCCGCAAAAAAACTTTCAAAAGAGGGAATGAATATAATTATTGTCCACAGAAGCTCAAGATCTGAAATGGAAGTTATAAATAGTTCCTTTCAAGAAATTAGCAATAATCAAGTTAAATTCCTTTCATTTAATATAGATGCAAGTAATTCTGAAAAACGGAAGCAGACCATTCTTGATATAAAATCTAAAGTAGGCGCAGGAAAAGTAAAATGTTTAATCCACAGTATTGCCAAAGGAAACCTGAAAGCTATGGTAGATTCAAATAAACCTGAACTTCAAAAAGACGACTTTATAATTACGTTGGAAGCTATGGCTATTAGTCTTTATGATTGGACTAAAAATCTTTTTCAGGAAAAAATGTTTGCTGAAGATACAAGGATTTTATCTTTTACTAGTGAAGGAAACACAAGGGCTTACAAAAATTATAGTGCTGTTTCTGTAGCTAAAGTTGCTTTAGAAGCAATTTCAAGAAATATTGCTTTAGAATTTGCGCCCTATGGAATTCGATCTAATTGTATACAAGCTGGAGTAACCGATACCAGATCATTAAGATTAATACCGGGAAGCGAAAAAATGAAAGAAATGGCCTTGGCAAGAAATCCATTTGGAAAAATTACAACTCCTGAAGATGTAGCAAATGTAGTTTTTTTGCTGTGTAAAGATGAGGCTGCTTGGATTAATGGCGCTATTATCCCAGTTGACGGTGGGGAATCTGTCGTTGCCTAAAATATTGTAAAAATGACTACACAAGAAATAATACAAAACCTACCATTTTCTCCACCTTATTTATTTGTGGACGAATTGTTTTATGTAAATGAAAATGGTGCAAGTGGCTGTTACACTTTTAAAGAAGACCTAGACTTTTTTAAAGGCCATTTTAAAAATTTACCAGTAGTTCCAGGAGCAATTTTAATAGAAACTTTAGCTCAAATTGGTGGAGCAAGTTTAAGTATTTATCTCTCTTCTCTTGACGAAAATAAAAATGAAAATCAAGTAAGCGTAGCTACATCGTATAATATAGATTTCTTTAAGCCGGTTTATCCAAACGGAAAAGTAACAGTGACATCCCAAGTAATATATTTCAGGTTTGGCAAATTAAAGTCGAAAGTAGTAATGGTAAATGAAGACAATGAAAAAGTGTGTGAAGGTATTATCTCAGGAATTTTGGCAAATAAGAGTAATTTAGAAAATCAAGAGTGATTTGAAATTTTCTAACAGTTGATGCACACTATTCTTTACATTTTCTAAAAAGATTCAAGCCTATTGCGAGCAAATTAATTAATAAACACCTGAATTTTTAAAGAATTGAAGAACAAAATATTATTTAAAAAATAATCTAGATTTAAATTAATGTTAAAAAAAATTCTCCCAAATCAATTTCTGCGCAGTTCCACTATCACCTAATTGATAAACTGCTAGCTTACTTGCATAAAATTCTATAGGTGTAAATTTTTCAGACAGACTATCCAAAAGTTTAGTTTGTGCCGTTCCTAAACTTATATGGGCATCATACTTTTCAAAACTATAATCGCTCACAAACTTCGGAACATAATCTAATGTTGATTGCCCAATTGGGCTGCCATCGGGATTTTGGATGAAAGCTTTTTCAGAACCACTTTGTAACATATAAGGTTCTAAAAGTTTAATGGTTTTTTCGTGAAGTGCTTGCAAAGCTTCGGTTCTTTTAATGCGAATCATTGCAAAGCTTTCTTCGGTATCTTTATTATAAAGTAAACTTTCAGCTTGTAAAATTCCAGCGTTAAACTCAGTGAATTTGGTTTTAAGCAGATCTTTGATTGCAGGTAAGTTGCTTTCCTTTACATAGCATTGCAACAAAGTAACATGAGGAATATGGCCATCATCCAATTTGATGCTTTTTGGATTATTTGTTACCATTTTTCCGTTTAAGTCCAATGCTAAATCTATCACACTTTCAGAAGGAACAAGTAGAACGTCGATTGCTAAAACCGTACCATTTTTTTCTGAGCAAGACATCCCTAAAAATATTATTGAAAATAGATAAATAACTTTTACAGAAAACTTCATTGCGTTTTATTTTGAAGCTTCAATCAAAACTCCTAAAATTTCGATGGCGGCATCACTAATTCTGGTTCCTGGACCGTAAACAGCAGTTGCACCTGCATCAAAAAGAAATTGATAATCTTGTGCGGGAATAACGCCACCAACAATTACCATTATATCTGGGCGACCGTGTTTTTTGAGTTCTTCAATTACTTGTGGTACCAAAGTTTTGTGTCCTGCGGCTAAAGATGAAACCCCTAATATATGTACGTCGTTTTCAACTGCTTGTTTTGCGGCTTCTTTTGGAGTTTGAAAAAGTGGGCCTATATCTACATCAAAACCAACATCTGCATAACCTGTCGCAACTACTTTTGCGCCACGATCGTGCCCGTCTTGTCCCATTTTGGCAATCATTATTCGAGGACGTCGGCCATCTATTTCGGCAAATTCGTCTGCCAATTCTCGGGCTTTCGCAAAACTTGGGTCTTTCTTAATTTCTTTACTATACACGCCGCTAAAACTTTTAATTTGTGCTTTATATCTTCCGAAAACTGTTTCTAGCGCATCGCTTATTTCACCTAATGTTGCACGTTCGCGAGCTGCTTCAACAGCTAAAGCTAATAAATTTTTATTCCCCTGCATAGGGGAATCTGTTGAATTTAATGACCTGCGAGCGCATTCGGCTAAATTTGATAATGTCTTGGTAACTTTTTCAGTATTGCGCTCAGACTTTATCCTTTCTAATCTTTCAATTTGGGATAATCGTACTTTTTGATTATCAACATCTAAAATCTGCAATGGATCTTCTTTTACTAATCTATATTCATTTACGCCAACAATTATATCTTGGCCGCTATCTATTCTGGCTTGCTTTCTGGCTGCAGCTTCTTCAATTCGTAATTTTGGAATACCGGCTTCAATTGCTTTTGTCATTCCGCCCAATTCTTCAACTTCTTCAATAAGTTCCCAAGCTTTTTCTGCTATTTGCGCTGTAAGTTTTTCAACATAAAAACTGCCTGCCCAAGGATCTACAGTTCGGGTAATTTCAGTTTCTTGTTGAAGATAAATTTGTGTATTTCTCGCTATTCTTGCAGAAAAATCGGTTGGTAGCGCAATGGCTTCATCTAATGCATTTGTATGTAGACTTTGCGTACCTCCAAAAACGGCTGCTGCAGCTTCAATCGTAGTTCGGGCTACGTTATTAAAAGGATCTTGCTCGGTTAAACTCCAACCACTTGTTTGGCAATGAGTTCTAAGTGCAAGCGACTTTTCATTTTTAGGGTTAAATTGTTTAACAATTTTTGCCCACAACATTCTTGCTGCTCTAAGTTTGGCAATTTCCATAAAATGGTTCATTCCAACTGCCCAAAAGAAGGATAATCTTGGCGCAAAGCTATCTATATCCATTCCAGCTTTTATGCCTGTTCTAAGGTATTCAAGGCCGTCGGCTAGGGTATAGGCAAGTTCCAAATCGCACGTGGCGCCGGCTTCTTGCATATGATAACCTGAAATTGAAATGCTGTTGAATTTCGGCATCTGCTTGCTTGTAAATTCAAAAATATCACTTACAATCTGCATTGAGTCTTTTGGCGGATATATATAGGTATTACGCACCATAAACTCTTTTAAAATATCGTTTTGTATTGTTCCTGCAAGCTTAGTTAAATCTACTCCTTGTTCTTCTGCGGCCACTATATAAAAGGCCATAATCGGTAAAACGGCGCCATTCATTGTCATGGAAACGCTCATTTGATCGAGCGGAATCTGATCGAAAAGTATTTTCATATCTTCAACCGTATCTATAGCAACGCCAGCTTTACCAACATCACCAACCACACGTTCGTGGTCGCTGTCGTAACCTCTATGTGTTGCCAAATCAAATGCAACTGAAAGTCCTTTTTGTCCTGCGGCTAAATTCCTTCTATAAAATGCATTACTATCTTCTGCTGTAGAAAAACCTGCATATTGCCTGATTGTCCAAGGTTTTTGAACGTACATTGTGGCGTACGGACCACGTAAATAAGGAGGAATACCTGCAACAAAATTTAAATGCTTGAGGTTTTTAATGTCTTCTTCAGAATATTTTTTCTGGATTTCAATATCTTCTGCTGTTAGAAAATTTTCTTCATTGCTAGAATTGAGATTTTTTTCAACGGTTAAAATTGAATTTTTAAGACTAATATTTTGAATGTTTTTTCTTTGCATTTTCCTTATCTATAATCTTCCAATTTTCTTTTGGGTTCCACTCAATGAGTGAATCCAATAAGTGGCAGTTTTTTTAAATAAATTTATTTTTCCAGCTCTAATCTTTCCATTTCATTTTTCTCAGCAATTCGTTTTTCGACAATTGGACTAATTAGCGTTTTACGAATATTCGTTTTTACAAAAGGAAACAATTGCAGATCATTGTGCATTTTATCATTTTTGTTGATGTGATAATTTGTACCCAGCAGTTTTAATTTGCCTTCGTCAAAATAATCTTGTTCCTTTTCGGCGCTTTCTTTTATCTTTTTCTGAATTGTCCCTTCTTGAAGTTGCTTTAAAAATCCGCCGCCTTTTTCAATTTCTTTAAAAACCGATAACGCTTTTTCAGCAAGTTGATTAGTTATACTTTCTATATAATAACTTCCATCTGCGGAATTTCCTACTACGTCAAAATAACTTTCACGTTTTAAAATAAGAAGTTGGTTTCTGGAAATTCGCTCGCCAAACTCATTGCTTTTGTGGTAGATCGAATCGTACGGCAAATTGCAAATAGTATTTGCGCCACCCAAAATTGCACTCATACACTCGCTTGTTGTGCGTAACATATTCACGTTATAATCATAAATGGTTTTATTGCGTTTACTTGGCGTGGCAATTATGTGGCAAGCGGGATTAAAATTATATTCTGAAGCTAAAGCCACATATAATTTACGCAACGCTCTAATTTTTGCTATTTCAAAAAAGTAATTTGAACCAACTGAAATTTTAAAAGTAAGTTGACATTTAGTGAAAAAGTCTTCTGAAAATAAAGCCGAATCTTTTTCATGAAGTTGCAGTAAATGATTTAAATATTCATTTGCTTGTGCCAAAGCGTACGCCAATTGTTGTACCATATTTGCGCCAGCATTTTGAAAGAGTGACGCATTTATTGATAATAAATTTGGTGATTCTTCAACATTCAAATCTTTTAAAATACTATGTAACTTTGTGTAATCTTTAGTTTCGTTTTCAAACCAATTGCCGCTTTCTGCTAGATTTCCAAGCAAATCTACATTGTAAAAAACTTCAGCTTTATTTGAAGATAAAAAAGATTTCAGTTTCAATAAAAATGCTTCATCTAAAAATTTAAAATCGAAATAAATAGGAATTTTTTCGAAAGGAAAGTTTTTGAAAACTTGTTTAATATCAAAAACTTTTGAAGCGGAAAAAATAATTGATTCTGCACCTCGCTTTATGGCATCTATAGCAAGATTATTTACAATTATTTCATCATCAATAAAAATTGATTGGGCAATATTCCACAAATTTGGATTACCAACAATCGGTTGGAATTTTTCTGAAAAGTCTTCTGCGTGATAGGTTGGTGCTACATTTATTCCTTCCAAGCTTTGCCAAACCAAGGATTCATTGTAATCAGCACCCTTTAAATCGTATTGAATTTTCTGTTTCCACTGTTTAGAAGAAACGCCTTCAAAATCATTAAACAAATTATTCATCTTTTTTCATCTTTTTCAAGCTATCTTCATTTTGGATAATGTAGATATCCTCATTTTCTTTTTTCAAATAATATTTTTCTCGTCCATATCGTTCAACTTCATCGCTATCCTTCATTTTTTCGATAAAAACCTTGTCGTGGTCTATCTCTTTTTTATAAAAATCTTTATTTTCCTCAAGAGCTCTAATATCATTATTCAACTCATTGTGAATAAGATAACTATTTGTATCGAAAAAGAGCATCCAAATTAAAAATAATATAATGATGAGCACATACTTATTGCTAACAAAACGCACCCATTTTTTTTGTCGAAATTTCTTGAAACCCATTAGGTTGTATAATTAAGTTTTTCGTTAATTATACTGCGAATTACGTTTACAGCTACTGTATTATATCGGTTTGTAGGTATAATTATATCTGCAAATTCTTTTGTTGGTTCTATAAACTGTTGGTGCATTGGTTTTAGGGTTGTTTGATAACGGTTAAGTACTTCCTCCAAATCTCTTCCGCGTTCTGCAATGTCGCGCTTTAATCTTCTAATTAGCCTTTCGTCACTATCGGCGTGCACGTAGATTTTAATATCAAACATATCACGAATATCTGGATGTGTTAGGATTAATATACCTTCAACAATAATAACTAATTTTGGATGTGTTAAAACAGTTTCGCCAGTTCTATTGTGTTCTATAAAAGAATAAACAGGTTGCTCAAAAGACTTTCCTTCTCGAAGTAATTGCAAATGGCTCACCAATAATTCAAAATCAATGGAATTTGGATGATCAAAATTAATTTTGGTGCGCTCTTCAAAATTTAAGTGACTGGTATCTTTATAATAGGAATCCTGTGAAATAATACAAACCTCATTTTCAGGTAATTCTTGAACAATCTGTTGTACGACGGTGGTTTTTCCGCTTCCCGTTCCGCCGGCAATACCTATAATGAGCATAGTTGTTTTGTTTGAATTCAAAGATATATATTCAAGATTGAAAATTATGAATTCAGAATTAAGAATTTTCTAGGCGTATGGCAGTTGGGATTGGGCATTAGTGAATAAAATCTCACTCAAAATTATTTCGTTAATTACTTTTATTTTTTTTCTCGCTAATTCCTAATTGCAACAAATAAATCTCAATTCTAAAATCTGCAATCTTTTTCAAAAACCATTACCTTTGCACCTTCAATTAAAGAATTAGAAAATGAGTAAATACGATGTAATTATAATAGGTTCTGGTCCTGGCGGCTATGTTTGTGCAATACGTTGTGCGCAACTGGGTATGAAAACTGCAATTATCGAAAAATATAGCACACTTGGCGGTACTTGCTTAAACGTTGGCTGTATACCTAGTAAAGCTTTGTTAGATTCTAGCCACCATTACGAAGATGCGATAAAACATTTTGAGGAACACGGAATTGAAATTCCTGGCGATATAAAGTTGAATTTCAAAAAAATGATAGAACGTAAACAATCTGTTGTTGACCAAACTACAAAGGGAATCGAATTTTTGATGAACAAAAATAAGATTGACGTATTTACAGGAATTGGAAGCTTTAAAGATGCCACTCATATTGAAATTAAAGGCGAAGAAAAAACTGAAACTATTGAAGGTAAAAATATAATTATCGCAACAGGTAGCAAACCTGCCACTTTACCATTTATTAAATTAGATAAGGATAGAATAATTACATCTACCGAAGCTTTAAAATTAAAAGAAATACCAAAACACATGGTTGTAATTGGAGGTGGCGTAATTGGTCTAGAATTGGGCCAAGTGTACCAAAGATTAGGTTCTGAAGTTTCCGTTGTAGAATATATGGACAGAATTATACCAACAATGGATAGCGCGCAGAGCAAAGAATTAATGAAGGTTATGAAAAAGCAAGGAGTTAAGTTTTTTGTTTCGCATAAAGTTTCTGCCGTTAGCAAAAAAGGAAAAGTTGTAACAGTTACGGCAACAGATAAGAACGATAAAGAAGTAAAATTTGAAGGAGACTATTGTTTGGTGTCCGTAGGTAGAAGACCATTTACTGACGGGTTAAAAGCAGAAAATGCTGGCGTTAAAATTACCGAACGCGGAATTATAGATGTAAACGATCATTTACAAACCAATATTGAAAACATTTACGCTATTGGTGATGTAGTTCGAGGCGCAATGTTAGCTCACAAGGCTGAAGAAGAAGGTGTCTTAGTTGCTGAAATTATTGCAGGACAGAAACCGCATATTGACTATAACTTAATTCCAGGCGTTGTTTACACTTGGCCAGAAGTTGCATCTGTTGGTAAAACGGAAGAGCAATTAAAAGAGGCAAAAGTTGAATATAAAGTGGGCCAATTTCCTATGCGTGCTTTGGGTAGGAGTAGAGCCAGTGGTGATACAGATGGTTTTGTTAAAATACTTGCAGATAAAAAAACCGATGAGGTTTTAGGTGTACATATGGTTGGCGCACGTTGTGCCGATTTAATTGCCGAAATGGTTGTAGCTATGGAATTTAGAGCAAGTGCAGAAGATATTGCACGTATGAGCCACGCACACCCAACATATGCAGAAGCAGTAAAAGAAGCGGCACTTGCAGCTACGGAAGATAGAGCTTTGCACGTTTAAAAATTACTTTTATAAATTAGAACAATTAAAAAACCCACAAATATTGTGGGTTTTTTAATTTTAGGTTTTGAAGATTTGAATATTATTGTGTTGTTCTACAATCTATTCTGCCCAGTCGTTTTCTTTTATTAACTCCTTAGCTTGGGCTTCCCAGTCCTTTTGAAGAACATTATAATCTACACTACATTTATTTAATTTTAGGTTTTGCGGATCGGGTTTTATTTTTTGCGTTATTGCCATATATCTTGTTTCTTCGCCTTCATAATTATAGCCGTGTTCGAAAATGTAATAATCTTTTTCTTCAATAGATATTTCTCCAATTAGATTTAATATTTCTGGTTCTTCTTCATACTCCATTAGTGTATTGAAAACAGATAATTGAGCAAAATTTTCTTCGCTCAAATATTTTGAAGGGATTGATGAAGCGCGATTGTTTTTGACTAATGCGCTCATAATTTCAAAACGAACATTTAAGCTGTCCATTGCTTGTATTATAAATTTTTCTTCAATTTGAATATCTAAATT
>JBBSOK010000036.1:0-24240 GCA_038259825.1 Flavobacteriales bacterium | reverse complement strand
CAATATTGAAATAAGGTTCAAAATTTGTAATATATTCATCTTTATGCCCTCCAAATGGCGGTTTGTCATTATTCAACGGTGCATCAAATAATAAACCGACGATTTTGCCATTATTTTGAAGTAATTCGAATCCCTTTTCAGTATAAGATGCTCTTAAACTTGGATGTATTGCGCAAAAGAAGGTTTGTTCTATCAGTAAATCGAATTTCATTTTTAAATCGAAAAAATTCATCTGAACTAAATGCTCCGATGGAAATGAAGGCACTCGCTTTTTAAGATTTGAAAGTGCCGTACTTGACACATCAACTATAAAAACATTTTTAAACCCTAAATTGTGAAGATATTCAGCTTCGTAAGAGTTGCCACCTCCTGGAATTAAAATCTTCAACTCGTTATTGGTCAACTGGTCAAAGTACGCTTTTAGCGGTGGCGATATTTCGCCTAAATCCCAACCAATTTCATTCGTATTGTAAGGATTGTTCCAATAATCTGCGGTTAAATCTGTCAATTATTGGTCTGGATTATATTGATAATTTCATCTTTTTGAAGCACACCAGATTGTCTCCAAACCTGTTTTCCGTTTTTAAATAGCAACATTGTTGGCACACCTTTAACTTGATATTTTGCTGCCAATGCCTGATTTTTATCGACATCTATTTTTACGATGGAAACAGTATCGCCTAAACTATCCTTAACCTGTTTCAAAATAGGCGCTAACATTTTACAAGGGCCACACCATTCTGCAAAAAAATCGACCAACACGGGTTTGTCCTGATTAATTAATTCTGAAAATTTGCTCATAGTTTGTCTTGTTTATAATGAAAACTTACCAGTTGCACAGCTTACATAAGATTTCGCTTTGGATGAAAAGGAATTAGAATCTTCAATTGATGGATAGCCTAAAATTTTCAATTTATCCTTGTCTTCAGAAGCGTCTGCTTCATTCAAATATCTGAAAGACACTTTACTTTCTTCAACATTCACCTCGATATCTGAAACATTGTTGATATTTGATAGTTTGGTGGAAATGGTTTTAGCGCAACCGCCACATTTTAGGTTTTGTACTATTATGGATGTTTTCATTTTTATTTGTTATTTTAATTTTGGTAAAATCGGTTCGCCAAAAAGGTCGGTTCATAATTATTTCCAGTTTAAAAATCCACCTTGTAAATCGTAAATTTCTGAAAAGCCCATTGCCTTCAACTTGGCAGCTGCCTGTTGGCTTCGGTTTCCAGAACGACAGTAGATATAGATTGGCTGTTCTTTATCCAAATTGCTAAATGTATTATCGAAAGTTTCCTGTTGGAAGAAATCAATATTCAATGCGTTATCAATTGCACCTTCATTAAATTCTTTAGCCGTACGCACGTCAACCAATTGTACTTCTTTTGCTGAAATGGCTTTTTTAAATTCTGAAACTGTTAGGATTTTTATAGAATCGTTTTGTTGCGCATTTGCGCCAAATAAAGAGCTCATAAGTGTCATAATTAATACAATGTTTTGCATTTATTTTTATTCAATTATAAAATTAGGGACTTAGCGGTTAGTAGTTAGTAACATATGTTACCAAAGTCCAAAAAAAAGCGACGATTGCTCGCCGCTTTTTCAATAACCAACCTTAACTAAAAAATCAATAACTGTTGATCACAATGATTTTTTTGCCAAATAAAAATCTACTTTTTCGCAAGTATCATCCGCTATACGTGCGTTCATTTCATCTAATGTTTTTGGCGGTGGGATTATTACTTTATCACCTTTCTTCCAATCCAAAGGCATCGCTACTCCGTGTTCATCGGAAGTTTGCAACGCTAATAACGCTCTCAAAATTTCGTCCATATTTCTACCTACGTTTAGTGGATAGTACATTATCAAACGGATTTTCTTTTTTGGGTCTATAAAGAAAACAGCACGCACAGCAGCAGTTTCACTTTCATTGGGCTGTAGCATTCCATAGAGTTTTGATACTTTCATATCAATATCGGCAATAATTGGGAAGTCAAAATAAACGCCTGTTTTTTCTCTTACATTATTAACCCATCCCAAATGTGAGTGTATGCTGTCGATGCTTAAACCCAACAACTCGGTATTCAATGCGGTAAACTCATCTTTCCTTGTTGCAAAACCGCTCATTTCCGTGGTACAAACAGGTGTAAAATCTGCTGGGTGTGAGAACATCACAATCCATTTATCCTTTGCAAAGTCTGCCATTTGGATATCTCCTTTGGTGGTTTTTGCTTTAAAGTCCGGTGCTTTATCGCCTATTCTTGGCATTGCGTAAACTGTATTTGAATCTGTATTTTCCATAATGTTTGTTTTTATTTAATGATATAAAAGTATTAAGATTGCTATCCAAAAACAGTAACAAGTGTTACAGAAGTAGCAAATAATTCTTTTTATATTGTTGCCAGAATTAAGGAACAGATGAATTACGAAAACACTTTCAATTTAATTGGTAATATTGACATCTATGTCATTGACCAAATTTTAAAAGAACGCTATCTGAACGGACAATCTATTTTGGATGCTGGCTGCGGTGGTGGTAGAAACCTAAAATGGTTTTATCCAAATGATTTTGAGATATTTGGAATAGATGCAGATGCTGAATTTTTAGCAAATGCAAAAAAAATATACCCTGAAGCAGCTTCAAATTTTACCGTTGGAACATTGGACAATTTGCCGTACGGCGAAAACCGTTTTGATCATATTTTATGTTGTGCAGTATTACATTTCGCAAAAAGCGAAACACATTTTACCGCTATGTTTACAGAATTAGTTCGTGTGTTAAAACCAAATGGTACTTTACTTATTAGAATGGCGTCAAACATAGGCTTGGACGGAAATGCTCCTGAAATTACATACAAAGAAAATGGACAAAAAGGCACGTATTATTTAACCAGAGAACGGATAGCAAGTTTGACAAAGGAATTTGATATTGATTTGATTGAACCTGTAAAGACCACGAACGTTCAAGATATGCGAGCAATGACGAAGCTGGTATTTCAAAAGAATTTTTAAATACAAAAAGCGACAATCTCTTGCCGCATTTTGCTACTAACCTAACCAAAAATCAATCATTTATTTTAAAGTTGATGGACACACAAAGTCCGTAGTTTCAACTCCTGCCTCTTTTATTGCCGCAAATCCGCCTTGCACGTCTATTAAACTGTGGATACCTCGGCTTTTCAAGATTGAGGCTGCAATCATACTTCGATATCCACCTTCACAATGCAGGTAAAAAGTCTCATTTTTTGGAAATTCTGCTAAATGGTCATTGATGTTTGATAACGAAGTGTTATTTGCATTCAACACGTGTTCTAATTTGAATTCGTCAGGCTTTCTTACATCAAATACAGGAACGTCTTTTTGGGTGTCGTCTTCAACTTGCTGAAATTCATTTGCAGGAATGGAAGTTACGGCGTCGTATTCTTTGGACGCTTTTTTCCAAGCTTCAAAACCACCATTCAGATATCCTAACGTATTGTCAAAACCTACACGTGATAGTCTGGTAATGCGTGATTCGGTGCGCTTTTTATTAATTTATTTTAGGCACTTAGTCTTATACCCCCGCTGACTACAATATTATAAGGTATTCGTTTGACAAAACTTTTAAAAAGCCTAGTATACCATAGCGTTGTCATTGAATTTGATAGAAATAAACGCTTAAATTATCATATATATCGAATCCGTCCATACTTTTGCAAACTATAAAAATTTCTTCATATTTAATTATTAAAAAGTAATTTATAAAAAGAATAAGCTAACCGTACCACAAAACTTCAAATGGAGATCATCGCTTCACCGACCTAAATTTGGTAAAATCATTAAAAGAGTGGGAATCACCCCGGTGTTTTAGGATTGCTTAGTTTGAAAGCTAATTATGGCAATCTTATTCATTAGTTCTTTTTAGATAATAATTTAATATAATATTTCTATCACAGTGCTAATTTAAAATTACAATTGTCCATAAGGCTGAATAGACTAGGTCCTAATCTACTCGGAATGACTAAATCCGTTGCTTATTCAAAAAACATTAAATAGAATTGTGTAAATGCGGTTATTCTTCGTGTTGTAAGCCAGCTCAAAAAACTTATTTCAAATACAACAACTAAACGAATTTGGATTTTGAAAATGAATTGAAATTAATTACAAATTTGAAATTTATATATTACAATCTGTTTTGCTCGTCATTTAGATCTGCATCTTTCACTTCTTTCTTTTTAGCATTACCAAAATTATAAGTTATTGCAAGTGTTACTTTTCTGGTTTCCCATCGGTTAACCCAATTTGTATTAACATTGTCTTGCTGTGTATTTTGTATCCATTGGCTTTTTTTCAATACATTTTACGCGCTTAAATTTAATCTTATTTTATTATCAAGAAGGTCTTTACGTAAACTGAAAGAAATATCGTAAGAAGGTTTAAAAGTCGTATTGCCATATCTTCCACTTTGGCTATAAAAACTATTCCAGGTTGCATTCCAGTTCTTTCCAAATGTAAAAGATTGATTAACGCCTGCGTAGTAGGAAATGCCACTGTCATTGAACTTGTAACCTTCTAAATCTGACTTTGCCTGACCGTAGGAAAGTTCACTGTTTAATTGAATTTCCCAATAATCTTTCACATTCCAAGTCGTAAAAAACTTCAATACTTTCATTTGAAAAATAACCAGTTATTAAACCTATGTAGCCGACTCAAATAAGAAGTAAATGACAGACATTTCGATAATTTGAAATATAATTAATAAGGCACAGTTAAAAAAGTTCAAATCTCCGTGAAAATGCTTTATAAAAATTAATAGTCTATAACCAACATAAATATTCTGTTATCTTAATTAATAAGGTTTGGGGTCAAAAAATATGAATTGGTTAATTACTAAATATAATCCTGTTATTCTGTACTACATTAAAAACAAAAAGACCTCACAAACCTGTGAAGCCTTTATTTAATGGTAGCGAGAGGGGGGCACGATCCCCCGACCTCCGGGTTATGAATCCGACGCTCTAACCAACTGAGCTACCTCGCCATAATTTTTTTTCAGACGGCAAAGATAACAACAATATCAATTAAGGCAAGTTTTACCATTGTTTTTTAAAGAACAATTTTATTGAAATTTTTTAACTAATTCAGTTAAAGTTATAGATTGCTGCTCCCCGCTTTTCATATTTTTGAGCGTATAAACATTTTCGCTTATTTCTTTTTCTCCGGCCAAAATTACAAACGGAATAATACGTTTGTCGGCATATCCCATTTGTTTGCCCATTTTTGCGTTATCTGGATAAAGCTCACTTGTAATATTATTTTCTCTAAGCTTTCCGATTGCTTGCATAGCATATAAAGACTCAATTTCGCCAAAGTTCAGGAAAAGTATTTTGGTGCTTTCCAAGACTGCATCGGGGAATAAATTTAATTCTTCCAAAACCAAATAGATCCTGTCCAAGCCAAAAGATACTCCAACGCCACTAACATCTTTAAGTCCAAAAATACCTGTTAAATCATCATAACGGCCACCACCGCCAATACTTCCCATACTCACATTTTCCGGTGCAGCAACTTCAATAATTGCTCCGGTATAATAATTTAAACCACGCGCCAATGTTACGTCCAACTTCAATATTGAAGACTTCAAACCAAGGTTTTTGACTGTTTGGGTTATAAACAATAATTCTTCAATACCTTTTTTACCAATTACAGAAGTTTCTAACAACTTAGATAAAGATTTTAACTTATTTTCATTGCTTCCATCAAAAGAAAATAACGGCTGAAGTTTGTTTAATGCTTCCTCCGTAATTCCTTTTTCTCGCATTTCCTTTTTCACGCCATCTTCTCCAATTTTATCAAGCTTATCCAAAGCAACCGTAAAATCTATCAACTTATCTTCTGCTCCAATAACTTCAGCAATTCCGCTTAGTATTTTTCGATTGTTCAATTTAATAATTACACCTTCCAAATTCAATTTTGAAAAAACGGAATCATATAATTGTATTAATTCAACTTCTTGCCAAAGTGAAGTACTTCCAACAACATCCGCGTCACATTGGAAAAATTCACGAAAACGTCCTTTTTGTGGTCTATCTGCACGCCAAACGGGTTGCATTTGATATCTTTTGAATGGAAAATTGATTTCGTTTTGATGTTGAACAACATATCTTGCAAATGGCACAGTAAGATCGTATCGTAATGCTTTTTCTGAAATAGTTGATGTAAGTTTTAAGCTATCTCTTTCAGTATATACTTCATCGGAAACTTTACTTAAAAAATCTCCACTATTCAAAATTTTAAAAATCAATCTATCCCCTTCATCTCCGTATTTACCCATTAAGGTTTCGCTATTTTCAAACGAAGGTGTTTCAATTGGTTGAAATCCAAATAGATTAAAGTTAGATTTTATTATTTCGAAAATATAATTACGTTTTGATACCTCTTCAGGAGAAAAATCGCGCGTGCCTTTGGGAATACTTGGTTTCATTATGATTATGCAAAATTTATTTTAAAATGCAAATATCTTAATTTATAGTAACTTTATCGCAGTTTAAGAGTCTAATGGTTATAAAGCCAACAAAAATATGTTTTCATTATTTCGGGAAAATGTTCGAATTGCACTGGACAGTATTAAAAGTCAACTGCTTAGAACCATCCTTACCATAGTAATAATCGGTATTGGTATATGGGCACTTGTAGGTATTTTAAGTGCCGTGCAAGCATTGGAAAATACAATTTCGGGCAGTTTTGCATCAATGGGTTCCAATACGTTTAATATTCAACAATACGAATTTGAAGTGCAGCGCAATAACGGAGGCGAAAAAGAAAAAATAAATCCTATAATTAATTATACGAATGTTAGGGAATTTAATGATCTGTATCAATATCCTTTTAGCAAAACGTCAATTTCGTTTTTGGGAACACGAGGTGCAGAAGTTAAATTTGAAGATAATAAAACAGATCCTGAAGTTCAGATTTTTGGAGTGAATGAAAATTATCTTGAAAATACTGGCGTTAAGGTTGAAAATGGCAGAAATTTTACTGTTTTTGATATTATCAATAATAACAATGTCTGTATTATTGGATCCGATTTCTTGAAAAGTTTGTTTGTTAATGACAATCCTATTGGCGCAACATTGAGTGTTCGCGGAGTAAAATTTAAAGTAATTGGCGTTCTCGAATCTAAAGGTTCAACGTTTGGAAATAATCAAGATTTAAAGATTCTAATACCAATACAAGTTGCGCGTGGTATTTTTACTGCTCCAAATATCAATTATACAATTAGCGTAAAAGTTGACGATAAAGAAATGATGCAAGGTGCACAAGATGAAGCTATTGTTACATTTAGAAATATAAGAGGCTTAAATCCAGTTGAAGAAAACAATTTTGGGATTGAACGGAGTGATGATCTTTTGAATAGAATTGGAATGATTTCTGGCTACCTACAAGCGGCCGCTTGGATAATTAGCATTATTACAATTTTAGGTTCATCCATTGCTTTAATGAATATTATGCTAGTTTCCGTAACCGAACGAACGCGTGAAATTGGTGTGCGGAAAGCACTTGGCGCTAAAAGTTCTACAATATCAACTCAATTTTTTATTGAAACGATTGTAATTGGGCAGTTCGGGAGTATTTTGGGAATTATCTTAGGAATTATAACTGGTTTTATCTTTGCCCAAGTTTTAGGATCAGACTTTGAACTTCCTATTACTCCAATGATTTGGGCAACTGTAATTACCTTTATAGTTGCAGTTGTTGCAGGATCATATCCCGCGTCCAAAGCTGCTAAACTAGATCCTATTGAAAGTTTACGCTATGAGTAAACTTTAATTTAGCAGAATTTTAAATTTTATGTTATTCTGAAACAATATCTTCAAAATATTTGAATAAATCGCCTTTTGTAATTACCGAACCTTGTTGAATAAGTACAAAAATATCCTTATTCCTATCATTTGAAATTGCCTTTGTTGAAGTATAAATGTTTACAGAATCATCATATAAATTTTGTTGAAGCCATTTATAACCATATTCTGTAGTAATATCAATTTGGTCAGAATCTAATTTTATTGCTATTAATTCCATAAAACTTTCCGAAATTTTAAATAACATTAAATGCTGTGGCGAAATATGTTCAAGAAACTTAACTTTCATTAAAACACCTTCCCAAATTAAATCACTAAAGACATCTATTTCCTGTTCCGCAACTTCCGGTTTATCCGCTTTAAGTTGCGTCCACTCAGTAGCCGTTATAGATTGACTTGCCAAAAAATTAATGAATTCTTGGTGCAATTCTTCCAATTGTTCTTTACTTAGCCTAGTATATTTCATTTTTTATAATCTTTTCGGTAAAGTTGAAAACAACAAATTCTAAAATCTGATATCAACTTTCACAAATTATTTAAATTAAAAAAACCTTCCACTTTATAAGTAGAAGGTTTTTGATTTTCGATTAGTCTTAAACTATTTAGCTTCTGCTACTACATCAAAATTAAAAGATGTAACAACACTTCTATGAAAACGAATAGTTGCTTCATATTGACCAGTTCTTTTCACGTTACCACCGGCAACTGAAATATACTTCTTCTCAATAGTAACACCTTCTTTTCCCAAAGCTTCAGCAACATCGGCAGTTGTAATAGAACCAAATAATTTGTCTCCTTCACCTGTTTTTGCTGTAATTTTTAATTCTAAAGCATTTAATTTGTCCGCTTCTTTCTGAGCTTCTTCAACTGCTTTCTTTTCTTTAAAAGCACGTTGCTTCATCGTTTCTGCCAACATTTTTTTGGCAGAAGGAGTAGCTAACAAAGCGTGCCCTTGTGGAATTAAAAAGTTTCTTCCGTATCCGCTTTTTACTGTAACTAAATCGTCAGTAAAACCTAAATTTTCTACGTCTTTTTTTAATATAACTTCCATAATTATCGCTGCTTTTATTTTAATAAATCGGCAACATAAGGCATTAAAGCCAAATGACGCGCTCTTTTAACTGCCACGGCAACTTTACGTTGATACTTTAATGAAGTACCTGTTAACCTACGTGGTAAAATTTTGCCTTGTTCGTTTATAAAACGCATAAGAAAATCTGGATCTTTGTAATCCACATACTTTATGCCCGATTTCTTGAACATACAATACTTCTTAGTCTTGCTTGTCTCAATATTCAATGGAGTTAGATAACGAATTTCGCCATCTTTTTTTCCTTTTGCTTGTTGTTGTAATGTAGCCATAATTATGATGCTTTTTTATCGCGATTTCTTCTTTTCTCAGCCCAAGCAATTGCGTACTTGTCTAAGCTTACAGTTAGATAACGCATAAAACGCTCATCTCTCTTAAAGTCAACCTCTAGTTCATGTACAGCAGTACCTTCTGCAGTGTACTCAAATAAATGGTAAAAACCACTTTTCTTATTTTGTATTGGGTAAGCCAATTTTTTAAGGCCCCAATTTTCTTTGGATATCATCTCGGCTCCTCTAGAAACAAGAAAATCTTCGTATTTCTTTACTGTTTCCTTTATCTGATCTTCAGATAAAACGGGATTTAAGATGAAAACAGTTTCATAATGATTCATATAAAATCTATTAAGTTAATGTTCTTAGCGCTTTGCCAAGAACGTGCAAAAATAATACTTTATTTCTAATTGACAAGGTTGATCTTAATCATCTTTCAAAATTATAATTTCTTACAAAATTATCATTGTTTTATGATTAACAACGTATAAAACTTGCCGTTTATCGAATTTTTAATTATCATTGTCTTATTATATTTCTTATATAAACCATGCAAGACCAAACTTTAAAATGCATAATAGTTGATGATTCTAGACTGCAACGTCTTTCTATTGTTAAACTTATACAGGACCATACTGCCCTAAAACTTGTGGGAGAATACAATAACGCTGTAGAAGCCAAAGTTGGCTTGGCCTGCAATAACGTAGATCTGGTATTTTTAGATATTGAGATGCCAATTTTATCTGGTTTTGATTTTTTAGACGATCTTAAAATAAAGCCAGAGGTAATTTTTGTTACAGGAAAAACAAAGTATGCTTTCAAGGCATTTGATTATGATGCACTAGATTTTCTTCAAAAACCAATTACAAAAGATAGGTTCTTAAGCGCTGTACACAAGGCAGAAGCAATTCATAAACTTAAAAACGAGGAAGGCTTTGAAGAAGAGGAATATATTTTTGTAAAAAGCAATCTTAAAAAAAGAAAAGTCTTTTTAAACGAATTACGTTATGTTGAAGCCCTTGGAGATTATGTTAAGTTGGTAACGGACCACGATTCCTTGATTGTTCTTTCTACAATGAAATCCTTTAATAGTCA
This sequence comes from Flavobacteriales bacterium, assembly GCA_038259825.1. Lineage (GTDB taxonomy): Bacteria > Bacteroidota > Bacteroidia > Flavobacteriales > Flavobacteriaceae > JBBSOK01. Next base: position 13,939 of record JBBSOK010000036.1, on the reverse strand, counting down.
ATTACCTAGTGAAAAATTTTTACGGATACATAAATCGTACATTATCAATCTTGAAAAGGTCGTAAAGTATAATAGCAAATCCGTTGAATTAGGCAAAGACAGTCTTCCTATCAGCCGTTATAGAAAAGAAGAACTTGCCAAAGCACTAGATAGTCTAGAGAGTAATTAATAATTATCTACATCTAATTGTAATTGTACAGTGCTAAAGTCTTTTATAGCACTGAAAGATCGTTGAACATTATCAATGTATTTTTTCGTTTTATCTAAAGATTGTTTTTTAGGTATTTTAACCAACACATTGGTTATATATTTATTGCGGATTCTACTTACTGGCGGAGCTTCTGGTCCTAAAATATTTTCTTTTAGTTTTAATTTTAAACCTTCAGCAAACCAAGTTGCAGCAATTTCTACTTTTTGCTGATCCCTGTGCTTAAATGTAATGCGGATTAGTTTATAGAACGGGGGATATTTAAATTGGTATCTTTCTTCTGTTTGCATTTTATACATACCCACATAATCATTAGCGCAAACCATTTGTAATATTTGATGCAGCGGATTATATGTTTGTATTAGTACCTTACCCTGCTTTTTGGTTCGTCCTGCCCTACCCGATACTTGTTGTAGTAATTGATAACTCCGTTCGTGCGCTCTAAAATCTGGAAAAAACAGTAAGTTGTCAGCATTCATAACACCAACCAAGCTTATATTTCTGAAATCTAACCCCTTTGCAAGCATTTGGGTGCCAACCAAAATATCTATTTCTTGATTTTCAAGTTTCTCAATTATTTTTGCATACGCATGTTTGCCCTTCATTGTATCTTGATCCATTCTGGCAATGTTATATTTTGGGAAAAGTGCATTGAGTTCTGTTTCAATCTGCTCGGTTCCAAAACCTTTTCTATCTAGCGTATTACTTCCACAGGCTATACATTCTTGAATCATTGCAATGTGATACCCACAATAATGACAACGTAATTGATTTTTATATTGATGGTACGTTAAGCTCACATCACAGTTTGGGCACTGCGGAGTTGTTCCACAGGTAGTACACTCAACAACTGGAGAATAGCCGCGACGGTTTTGAAACAATAAAACCTGTTCACCTAATTTCAACGTTTTATTTATTTCTTCAAGTAAAAGGTCGCTAAAATGACCAGTCATTTGCTTTTTTATGTGCTTTGTCTTTATATCAACTAATTCGATTGACGGCATAACAACTTCCCCAAATCGTTTAGTAAGATTTACCAAACCGTATTTGCCTAATTTTGCATTGTGATAGCTTTCTAAGCTTGGCGTTGCCGAACCTAAAATAACTTTTGCTTTACTTAAGTTTGCTAAAATAATAGCAGCATCACGGGCATGATATCGAGGCGATGGATTATATTGTTTGAAAGATGGCTCATGTTCCTCATCTATTATTACCAAGCCTAAATTAGTGAAAGGTAGAAAAAGAGAAGATCTGGCTCCTAATATAATTTGTGTTTTTTCGCTGTTTTCCAAGAGGTTATTCCAAACCTCAACCCTTTCGTGAATTGAATATTTTGAATGATAGACAGAAACCTGATGCGAAAAATGATTTTGAAGCCTACTTATTAATTGTGTAGTCAATGCAATTTCCGGCAACATATATAAAACCTGTTCTCCCTTCGCCAAAGTATCGGCAATTAGTTGTACGTAAATTTCAGTCTTCCCGCTGGAAGTTACACCGTGAAGCAAACAGACATCATTAGTTTCAAAAGAATTTTTAATTTCGTTTAATGCTTTTTCTTGGCCTTCATTTAATTTTTTCGGCTTATTTGCTTCTTCGCCATCATATTCAATTCTATCTTTTTGCAAGAAATACTCTTCCAAGATTTCTTTGTCCAAAAGAGATTTGATCGTAGATGCAGATGCTTTGCTTTCATTTTGAAGAACGATAGATTCAATCGATTTTTTACTTTTTGACTGAAGCATAAACAGCGTCATAAGCACATCTCGTTGTTTGGGAGCGTTTGAGAGTGTTTCTAAAACAGCTTGTAATTTTTCTTCGGAAGTATTTTTGGGAGCTAATTTAATATAGCGTTTAAACTTTGGTTTGTAGGTTTCAAAAACTTCCTCTTTTACCTGAATTATATTTTTTGATAACAATTTTTGAACGATTCCAACAACATTCTTTCTGTCTAAAATATTTCGAATATCGTTAAGCAACAATGTATTTTGATGTTGAAGAGCTTCAAAAATTACAAACTCATCATCAGTAAGTTGGCTTTCGTCTAAAGTTAAAGACTTTGAAATTGTTATACTGGTTTCACTTTCCAAAAGATAGGCAGAAGGCAATGCTGCGCGGATTACTTCTCCAAGTGTACACATGTAATATGTTGCCATCCACTGCCAATGCTGTAGTTGATTAATTGTAACAATGGGATAGTTATCGAGTATTTGATCTATTTCTTTAGTATCGTAACCTACAGGAGCATTTTGGTGAACCTTAACTACAATGGCTGTATAAACCTTAGTTTTACCAAAGGGTACAGCAACCCGATAACCAATTTCTAGATTAGCTGCTTGGTCTGCAGTAACGCTGTAAGTAAACTTCTGACGAAGTGGAATTGGTAAAATTACGTCTATAAAATACAATCGGGCTAGGCTTTAAAGTATTTGGAATAAAAAATTATCCTTATGCGGTACAATTTCGGAATTATTAGAGCTAATTCAAATAAAATCACTCAAAAAAAATGGCCGCCATTTGGCAGCCATTTATTCTTTTGGTTTTAAAAATTAATCTACCCGAATCCAATATTGTGTTCTTCCCAACAAGGCAAATCCTAAGTAACCTCTAACTTTTAGTTTATTTTTTTCTTCTAGACTTATATAGCAACTATAGGTTTTACCGCTTGTAGGATCCGTAATTTCGCCACCATCATATTCATCTCCATCTTTTTCAAGATTTTTCATAATTACCAAACCTTCAATCGGTTTTCCTTTATCACTTCCTTCGCACAACGTGCAAACTTCGTCCTTTTTTTCGGGATTCAAAATTTCTAGAACTTTACCAAAAACCTTATCACCTTTTTTATATATTTCAATAATAGACTTTTGTTCGCCTGTGTTTTCATCAACTGTTTTCCATTTTCCGAAAACATCTTGTGCACAGATGTTAATAGTACTTAAAAAGAATAATAAAATTGTGGGGAAAAAATACTTCATTCTAAAAAGAGATTTGAATTAATTAGATTATTTACCTAACATAGCATTTTTAAGCTTACTATCCACAGGGTCATTGCCTAACCAAATACCAAACAATGCCTTTTTAAATGACAAACCGGAAATTGTGCCCAACTCTTTGTTGTTTTTATAAGCAACAGTACCTTTTCCTTTTTGATACGTAATATCGAAAGTGTCTCCTTCAACAATATCTGCACTAAAAAAGGTTATAAATTTTTTAATTTCGGACTCTAGTGACTTTGTATTACCCTTCATAGAAGCTTCAAAACCTTCTTGAACTGCTTCGCTCATTGCATCACTAGAAACAAAACTTGAAGTTATTACCAGTCTAATTGCCATTGTTTCATCCGCATTCATAATTGAAGTTGAATTGTTAGACTTATTTGCTAGATACAATCCTCCAGAATAAAGCTTTAAAACCACAGCCTTTTTACGAATACCTGCACCATTAAGCGCAAGATTTTCAGAATTGAAAGTTATTTTATTTGGTAAGGTTACCTCACCAACTTGTGTTTGTGCCGTGCTAAGTTGTAATGTAAATACTGCAGCAAGAATAAATAAGAAATTTTTCATTTTTTTCGTTTTAAATTTTTGGGGTTAATGGTTTCTTTTAAATTACTATCGTTATTTTTCTCTTTTAAACGTTGAATAGATATGTTTAACTCAAATCCGAAAAGTATCAAGTTTGCGTTAATCCAAATATAGAACAACAATATCAATAAAGCACCAATTGAGCCATACAACTCATTATAGCTAGAAAAATTATTAATGTAAACTCCGAAAAAATAGGTTGTTAACAAAAATAATCCTGTTGTTACTAGAGCACCAATTGAAAAAAAACGCGACTTTTTGCCTTCCTTGGTTCCAAAATAATAAAGGGTAGCAATGATAATATAAGTCATTATTACACCAATTAAAATCTGCATTGCCGAAATCCAAAAAACATCATTTTTAATAAAGGCCCTGCTCTGGAAATCTCTTATAATATATTCAAAATATACTATAACGCTTACTGTAATTAACAACAACAATGCCAGAAAGATTGAGACCATTATAGATACGGCAAACTGTCTAAAAAAGCCACGATTCATTGTTACGTGGAAAGAATATTCAAAAGCGCTAAATATTGCATTTACACCATTTGCAGAAAGATACAATGCCAATATAAATACAAAAGACAATAATCCGGCCCTAGGATTTACTGCAATATCTGCAATTACGGGATAGAAAAAATCTGCCGTTTGGGGTGGTAATAACCCTTCAATAAAAATTAAGAACCTTGTTTGGAAATTCTCTATAGGAACGTAGGGTATAAGATTTAAAAGCAATAACAAAAAAGGGAAAAGGGCGACAAAAAAACTATATGCAATACTACTAGCACGAGAGCTAAAGGTTCCTTTTAATATACCAGTTCCATAAATATCGGCCAACTGATATAGTGTTAACCCATTTAATCCCAGTAACTTTACACGTTTACTAAACGCAACAATATCACGAATAATAGGAATATTTATTTCTTCATCTTTTGCCTTTTTTTTGGCCATTAGACTGCTTTTAAACTTAAATCTAAATTGTAAACCGAATGGGTTAATGCTCCGCTAGAAATAAAATCAACCCCACATTCGGCGTATTTTCGGGCAGTTTCTATGGTTATTCCTCCACTACTTTCGGTTAAGCATTTACCGTTTATCAATTTCACTGCTTTTTTCGTGTCTTCATAATTAAAATTATCAATCAAAATTCTGTAGACACCATCGCTTTGTAAAATTTCTTCTATTTCTAATAGGTTTCTAGCTTCAATTATAATTTTGAGATCTAAGTGGTTTTCGTCAAGATATTTCTTAGTTTTCGATATTGCTTTGGCAATGCCGCCGCAGAAATCTATGTGATTATCTTTCAACATAACCATATCATATAGCGCAAAACGGTGGTTTTCGCCACCTCCTATTTTCACAGCCCATTTTTCCAGCGCACGGATTCCAGGGGTCGTTTTTCGAGTGTCCAAAATTTGTGCATTTGTCCCCTCCAAAAGTGTAACATATTGATTGGTCTTAGTTGCAATTGCACTCATACGCTGCATAGCATTAAGAACTAATCTTTCGGCCTTTAAAATAGATTGGGAAAGCCCTGATACATAAAAACATATATCTCCATATTTTACAACTTCCCCATCTTTAATTTTCACCTCAATTTCAAGTCCCGGATCTACATAGTCAAAAACTTGTCTAGCAAAATCTATACCTGCAATAATACCTTCATCTTTAACCAATAATTTTGCAGTGCCCGTAGCGTCCTCTGGTATACAGGCCAAACTACTATGGTCTCCGTCCCCAACATCTTCCCTAATGGCATTAGTGATAATAATATCTATTTCTTTATTGAATTGCTTTTGTGAAATCATAATTACATTAATAATTTGCTAAAATAGTTGAAATTTTTTGAAGCATACCAATACATCTACCACCGTTACTCAAATATCTTTGTATTTTTGAATAATGAAGATAACTCTTTTAGCTATAGGGAAAACAGATAACAACCATTTACAAGAGGTGATGGATGATTACATAAAAAGACTGGGTTTTTATATTCCTTTTAATTTTGAAATTATTGCAGATATTAAAAATGTAAAAAATCTTTCCGAAAAATTACAGAAAGAAGCTGAAGGCTCGGAAATACTCAAAAGAGTAACTGCTACAGATCAATTAATTTTATTAGATGAAAAGGGCAAAAATTATACATCCGTTGCTTTTTCAGTTTATCTTCAGAAAAAAATGAATAGCGGTTTAAAAAATCTAACTTTTGTTATTGGTGGTCCTTACGGATTTAGTGAAGAAATTTACCAAAGAGCAGATGGAAAAGTTGCTTTATCTACAATGACGTTTTCCCATCAAATGGTGCGCCTATTTTTTATTGAACAACTGTACAGAGGCTTTACTATTTTAAGAAATGAGCCATACCACCACCGTTAATTCGAAAGTTTTTTATAAGAAGATTTGGATGTGAATAGAAATTTATAAACATTTAAACCTTCAAAATTTGGTGGAATTGTTACTTCAATAATATTTCCTCTGTGTTTATAAATCTTAATAATATTCCCATCTTTTGTTTTAGAATCTTTCAGTTTATAACCTAAAGTTTCCATCTGTTTATTAAGACTATCATATAATGGTGTATGTTTAAAAATAATGTCTATAGCACTAGATCCTAGATTAGTTGAATAATAATAGGTTATAAAATATTTGCCAAGAGCTTCCTTCGGATTGAAATTTGGAACATCAAATACAAATTTCGCATTACCAAATTTATTTTCTGTCTCATCTTCAGCATTATAGAAAAACCAATTATTTTTAGTAAGATTTTCTTGTACTTCGGCAATACTACCTTCTCCCAACTTTGACAATTGTGATACAGTGATATTTTGCGCAGCAGTTTGTAGACTACAAAAAAGAATAAAACAAATGGTTATAAATATTTTCATTTTTAAATTTTTATATAAGTAAGAAGGCAAAGCAAGTCTGCAAATCTATATAAAAAAATATAATTTGAGAAAATGCAAATTTTAATAATTTGAAAATAATTAGAGCTTAATTAATCTTTTAATCCATTTTAACTTACTTGCACTACGCGGAAAATATTTTAGCGAGGGCTCAAACCAAGTATATTTTTGCAAAACACTTTTATAATGGCTAAATGCTGAGAAGCCTGCCTTACCGTGATAATTTCCAATACCGCTTTTACCTACGCCGCCAAAAGGTAAATTTGGGTTAGCAATATGCATAACAGTGTCATTTACAGCACCACCACCAAAGGAAATTTTGGACAATATTTTATTCTTTATCTCTTTATCCTTTGTAAAAACATAGCACGAGAGCGGTTTTGGCAACTCATTTACTTGCCTAATTGCGTCATCAATATTTTCATATGTAATAACAGGTAAAATTGGTCCAAAAATTTCTTCTTGCATTACAGCATCCTCAAAACTAACATTCCGCATTATAGTTGGCTCAAAAAATCTATTTTCTTTATCGAGGCCTCCTCCAAAATAGATTTTTTCTTTTACAAGAAGCTTTTCCAATCTTTCAAAATTATCTTCATTTATAATTTGAACGTAATTATCGTTTTCAAAAGCAAAACGCTCTTTAATAACTTCATCTTTTGCCATTTGAAGAAATTTTTCTTTAATGGATTTGTGAACCATAACATAATCTGGTGCAATACACGTTTGCCCTGCATTTAGAAACTTTCCCCAAATTAAACGTTTTACACTAATTTCAAGATTGCAATTTTCTGTTATAAATGCTGGGCTCTTTCCACCTAACTCTAACGTTACTGGAGTTAGATTTTTTGCTGCTGCTTCATATACAATTTGCCCTATTTTAGTACTTCCAGTAAAGAATATTTTATCAAATTTTTGCTTTAGCAACTGGGTTGTTTCTTCTTTACCGCCTTCAACAACTGCAAAGAAATTAGGGTCGAAATTTTCAGAAATAAGCATTGCCATTATTTTTGAAGTGGCAGACGGTATTTCGCTTGGCTTTAAAATAACGGTATTTCCAGCAGCAATTGCAGCAATTGAAGGCGCTATAGAAAGTTGATATGGGTAATTCCAAGCACCAATAATTAAACAAACGCCCAAAGGTTCTGGGATTATGTAACTTTTCGCGGGAAAATTAAATAGATTAGTACTAACTTTTTTTCGTTTTGCCCAGCTTCCCAATTTTTTAATTGCTTCATCAATATCTTTATATAACAAAGCGAGTTCTGTAACATACGTATCAAACTCAGATTTTTTAAAATCTGAATAGATTGCCTTGTTTAATAAGTCTTCATTTTGTTGGAGAACTGATTTTAATTTTTTTAGCTGCTTTTTTCTGAAATCTATCAGATTACTTTGTCCTGAATTAAAGAAGGCTCTCTGATTTTCAACTATTTTTTCCATTGAAGAGAAGTTGTATTTATTATAAGAATTTAAGTTTTACTTTCTATTCAAAACCTTATATTCTTCATAACAACCGCTTATCGCGTCAAGAATTTGAAGATCATTTGCTGTTTTTACAAATTCTTTGGAGTAACTACATTTATTCAAAATTTCATCGATATCTACTTTTTCCAATTGTAATACTGCCATTAGCGTTTCACGATCGTATTTGGTTTGTAGCAAGTTTCTAATTTCGTCATCGTCCTTCATTTGCCTTAACTTCTTCATTTGCCTCGGCTGCTTGCCGAAAACATTATAAAGGAAATCCGCCGGATTAAAAATTGATCCCAAAACCTTACTTATGGCCCCAGGCTGTGTGCTTCCACCCTCATAGCCCGAACTTAATCCTGAAATCCTATATCTGTAATCGTCGTAAATAGGTATTGTTTTAGCATCAACTTCAACATAACCTGTAAGTTGGACTGGTCTTAAAATAACTTCTTCTAAGGCAATACCTAATTCAGTCATTTTTACTTTAATATCTCCAAATTTTAACCAGTCGTTTGTTACTCTTACCCTAATACTTTTAAAGCCTAAATATGAAAAATATAAAGTGTCATTTACCGCAGCAGCAATTTTAAAACTACCATCTTCATTTGAAGATGTTCCAATTACCTTATTCAAATTTACGATGTTTACATTTTCCAAAGCACCGTCTGTAGCGTCATTTAAAACTTTACCAACAACAATTTCTTTGTCCTGCGCAAAAATTGAAGCTGTTGAAATAATAAATAAGAAGAAAAATAAAAAGTGCTTCATATTAAATTGGCATATATAAATATTGTGAATTATCGACTTTTTTATGAAATCAAAATATAATTTGCAATATAAGTAAAAGTCTAATTGTCACTTATATTTAAATTTTCTTTTGGCTTTTATTTAATAATATATAAATTTTAGGCTCAAAAAAAGCCTCAGTCAAGAGGCTTTTAATAATTTAATTATAGTCTTTAAAACCGTGCCAAAAAATTATGCGAGTCTATTAATTTCGACTTTAGCAATATTTTTTTGATAATTGCCTAGCCTTTTCTTCTTCGTCTACCTCCAGTACCTTCAGAAGATGGTTTATCACTTCTTCTTCGGCTTTTACCTGCAAATGCTGGTTTATCGCCACCGCTGAAACTTTTGCCGCCTTCACGTTTTTTAAAACCAGAGCCTTCGTCTGAACTACTGCTAGAACTTCTTTCACGCTTTTTAAAGCCAGAATTTCCTCCAGAATCTCCGGAACCACCTTTTCTATGTTCTTTTCTATCTCCTCTGTCTCTGCCACCGCCACTACTACGACCGCCGCTTCTTCCGCCTCTGTCGCTTCCGCCTCTGCTTCTACCACTACTGCGTCCACTGCTGCTTCTTCCAGTATCGGTACTTATTTCAACATTTACATGTCTACCTTCTAATTTGAAATCTTCGAAAGCAGCTATTACAAGGTCTTTATGAGTGTCGTCTGTATTAAAAAATGAAAAACTATCTTTTACATCAACCTTATAAACATCGTCTTTTCCTAAGTTTAATAAATCGCGTAAGAAATCTTTCAGAGTCATCCAATCGAAATCGTCTTTAGTTCCAACGTTTAAAAAGAAACGCGTGCTATCTTTTGAATCAGTAAATTTCTGATTTCCCGGAGAAACATTTAAATCTTTTGAATTTTTGTAATAATTGAAGAAACGCGTAAATTCGACTGAAAACACTTTTTTTATCAAATCTTCTTTTGAAAAACCTTCAAGAACTTCTTCAATTTGTGGAAGATATCTGTCAATTTCGTGATTTACAGTAGTTTCCTTGATGCTTGTAGCCAAGTGAAGCAATTGCTTTTCGCAAATTTCCATTCCATCAGGAATTTCCTTTGCTTCAAATTTTTGCTGAATTTTCTTTTCGATACTGTGAATTTTTCTTACTTCACTTTTCGAAACAATTACCATTGAAACTCCTTTTTTCCCGGCACGACCTGTACGGCCACTTCGGTGTGTGTAAATTTCAATTTCGTCTGGTAATTGGTAATTTATTACGTGTGTAATATCGTCTACATCTATACCACGAGCGGCAACATCTGTAGCAACAAGCATTTGTATTTGCCTATTTCTGAAAGACTTCATTACAATATCACGCTGATTTTGGCTTAGATCACCGTGAATAGCTGCTGCATTATAACCATCTTCAATTAATTGCTCGGCAACTTTCTGTGTATCACGTTTTGTACGACAGAATATTACAGAAAATATATCTGGATTTGCATCTGCCAAACGCTTTAAAGCGTTGTATCTATCTCTTGCGTTTACTAAATAATATTCGTGTGAAACATTATCTGTTCCCATGTTTTTTGATCCAACAGTAATTTCTACCGGATTATTCATGAATTTTTGCGCGATAACCGAAACCTCTTTTGGCATCGTTGCGCTAAAAAGCCACGTACTTTTTTCTTTTGGAGAGTGTGAAAGTATTTCTGTTATGTCTTCAAAGAAACCCATGTTCAGCATCTCATCAGCTTCATCAAGCACGCAATAATCAATTTTTGAAATATCGATCATTCGTCTACCAATCATATCTTTCATACGACCAGGCGTGGCAACAATAATCTGCGAACCTTTTTTAATCTGTCTTGCTTGGTCTGTAATGCTAGCCCCACCGTAAATTGCGGTAACGTTTAAACCTTTGTAATATTTACCGTAGGTATTAATTTCATTGGTAATTTGAAGGCAAAGCTCACGTGTTGGCGAAAGGATTAAACCTTGCGTTGTGCGGCTTTCGACATCAATTTTTTGAAGCATTGGAAAACCGAACGCAGCTGTTTTTCCTGTTCCGGTTTGTGCAAGCGCTACCATATCTGTATCGCTTTCTAATAAAATTGGGATTGCTTTTTCTTGAACTTCAGATGGGGTTTCAAAGCCCATATCGGTAATGGCCTTAAGAATATTTTCTTCAAGACCTAAATCTTTAAATTTAGTCATTTACTTTATTTTTATTGTCAACGTGCTGTTAGGAAGCGAATTCGGGACAATTAAAACTCACGACTTCTTTCAACACCATTCCTCACCCTGAGGATTTTTTTCAAGGCGCAAAAGTAGTGTTTTTTATTTAATTAGCAAATTGAGAAATAATTTATTATAAGATGCCTTTTAACTACAGATAATAGTTTCTAATATTAAGAAAGCTCAAATGGTAAGGTGTAAAATTCATTCAACTAAAACTAAATATTTTCTATTAAATACTTAATTTTTATAAAAACTTCGCCAAATGAGCAGCATCAATCCCTTGGTGGCTATCGTGATGTACAATTGTACCATTTTTTACAACCAATAACTGCGGACTTTCGTGTCGAACCGAGAAGCGAGACTCAATTTCATTTGAAATATTTCTATTCTGTTTTAGGTCTAAAAAATATAATTCAATTTTATCTGCATCGTAATTATAATCCTTTTCAAACTGTCTTAAAACCATTTTGCTAATTCCGCAAGTGGTAGAATGTTTGAAGATTACAACTGGTTTTGAGTTCGATTGTTCAACTGCTTCATCCAAATCTTCCATTTTACTTAAAACGTGCCACGGTACTTCAACAATTTCTTTTTTTACAATATCCCTTTCAGATTTAAACTTATCAAAAATTCCCATAATTTTATTTTTAAAATTTTCTTATTTCATTCAATTTTTCGAAATCAAAGATACAAATAATCAATTAGCCATAAGTGGCGCATATAAATACAAATTTTTTCTAAAACCGCCACAATGTCTGTATTAATAAAGGTTTCAGCAGACATTATGTCCTTATTTTATATTGGCTTAGCTTTTGAATAAAGTGTATAAGAGAACATTAAAAAAACTTTTAAGTTCTATTTAAAAACCACAATAAAGTATTAATTGTAAAAAAAATAATCGCAATTAATACTTCTAAATATATAAATATGAATTTTAACAACTATACTATAAAAAGCCAAGAGGCCATACAGCAAGCCCAACAGCTTGCACAAAGTTTTGGCAACCAACAAATTGAAAATGAGCATATTTTCAAAGCTATTTTTGCAGTGGATGAAAATGTAACGCCATTCATCTTAAAAAAATTGAATGTAAATGTTGGAATGTTGCAACAGATTTTGGACAAGCAAATTGAAAGTTTTCCAAAAGTTTCGGGAGGGGATTTAATGCTTTCCAGAGAAGCCAACAAAACATTAAACGAAGCAAGTATAATCGCTAAAAAAATGGACGATGAATTTGTTTCAATAGAACATCTTTTACTTGCAATTTTAGCCTCAAAAAGTAGCATTGCGCAAACATTGAAAGATCAAGGCGCTACCGAAAAGGCTATGAAAGCGGCTATTAGCGAGTTAAGAGGCGGCGATAATGTCACATCACAAAGCGCTGAAGAAACGTACAATTCACTTAACAAATACGCTAGAAATTTAAACCAGCTTGCTAAAGATGGAAAGTTGGACCCCGTAATTGGTCGGGATGAGGAAATTAGAAGAATCCTTCAAATTTTATCTCGAAGAACTAAAAACAATCCAATGCTTGTAGGCGAACCTGGGACAGGAAAAACAGCTATAGCTGAAGGTTTGGCGCACAGAATTGTGGATGGAGATGTGCCTGAAAATCTAAAGTCCAAAGAAGTATATTCTTTGGATATGGGTGCATTAATTGCTGGCGCAAAGTACAAAGGCGAATTTGAAGAACGTTTAAAATCTGTTATTAAAGAAGTTACAGGAAGTGAAGGTGATATTGTTTTGTTTATAGATGAAATTCACACGCTTGTAGGTGCCGGTGGCGGACAAGGCGCAATGGATGCCGCAAATATTTTAAAACCTGCTCTAGCAAGAGGTGAATTGCGCGCAATTGGTGCAACAACTTTAGATGAATATCAAAAATATTTTGAAAAAGATAAAGCATTGGAGCGTCGCTTTCAAAAAGTTGTGGTTGATGAGCCTGATACGGAAAGCGCTATTTCAATCTTACGCGGAATTAAAGAAAAGTATGAAGCGCACCACAAAGTTCGGATAAAAGATGAAGCTATTATTGCGGCTGTGGAATTGAGTCAGCGCTATATTACAAACCGTTTTCTGCCTGATAAAGCAATTGACTTGATGGATGAAGCTGCTTCAAAAATAAGGATGGAAATTAATAGCAAACCAGAAGAATTGGATGTTTTAGACCGCAAAATTATGCAGCTTGAAATTGAATTTGAAGCCATAAAGCGTGAGAAGGATGATTCTAAAATGAAAAACATTTCCGCAGATTTGGCAAATTTTAAAGAAGAAAGAAATGAGCTTAATGCAAAATGGAAGAGTGAAAAAGAGGTTGTAGATAATATTCAAAATAGCAAAAAAGAAATTGAAGATTATAAATTGGAAGCCGAAAGAGCTGAACGTGATGGCGATTTCGGAAAAGTTGCCGAGTTGCGCTACGGAAAAATAAAAGAAGCGCAAGAAAAATTAAGCAAATTGGAAACAGATCTTGCTGAAAATGAAAGTGGTTCTTCAATGATTAAAGAAGAAGTTACACAAGAAGACATTGCTGAAGTTGTAGCAAAATGGACAGGCATTCCTGTTACCAAAATGTTACAAACCGACCGTGAAAAGTTGTTAAAATTAGAAGATGAACTTCACAATAGAGTTGTTGGCCAAGAAGAAGCAATTATCGCAGTAAGTGATGCCATTCGCCGGAGTCGCGCAGGTTTGCAGGATGAAAAAAAACCAATTGGTAGCTTTTTATTCTTAGGAACAACAGGCGTTGGGAAAACAGAACTCGCAAAAGCTTTGGCAGAATATCTTT
>JBBSOK010000035.1:0-25242 GCA_038259825.1 Flavobacteriales bacterium | reverse complement strand
TAATACAGCGACAACAACCGGAATTGCGATAGACAAAATCCAAATCCAAATGGTAAACTTTTTTGCGCTATTTTGTTTGGCTTCAATCATATTTATAGCAGTTTATTTATATCTTCAATTAGCTTATTTACATCATCAACTTTCAACCCATCATAATAAATAATAGGGTTTTCATTTTCATCCAGTCGAGAACGTATAAATCCTTTCTGATCAACTAAAGCAAAATAACCAGAATGTTCAAAGCCATCGGGGTTTTCAGGCATTTGTGCTACATAAAGATTAAAACCTTCATTTGCCAACTCATAAATTTTATCTTTATTTCCCGTCAACAAATGCCATTGTGGTTTTGTAATATTTCTCTGTTCCGCATATTTTTTTAAAACCTCAGGCGAGTCGTATTGTGGATCAATAGAAAAGGAAGCTATCCCAACGTTTGCATTTGCATTAAATGCTTCCTGAACCAACTTCATATTCTCGGTCATAATTGGGCAAATAGATGTGCAAGTTGTAAAAAAGAATTCGACCACATAAACTTTACCCTCAAAATCCTTATTTGAAATTGTTTTGCCGTTTTGATTGGTGAATGAAAAAGCTGGCACAGTTGCCTTTACTTCATTTTTTTCAATAAAGGCCAAGTCTGTTCCAGAAAGTCTATCTACAATTTTCGGGATTGCCCAAATACCGAAAACCAGAATTATAAATGCTAGACCGATAAAATATTGTTGCTTCTTCAACGTATTAAATTTTGCGTGAGGCGTTTTTGTTCTTTTTTAATGCTAATCTGTACTCAGCTAAAATACCTTTTACATCATCACTCATCTTGTTATTTATTTCGGCAATTGTACGACTGTCGTAACCGTAAAGTTTTCCATCCTTAGTATCATCATCATCAGACCTTCCTCGTAGACTCCTTTCTTTATCAATTATAAAAACATAGGGACTCGTGAGCGTTTCATTTAGAGTATAGGGAGAATTAAGGGATTTAAATACATTCTCGATTTCTTCATCACTTCCGAAGGCAAAATGCCAACTGCTTGTACTTTCAATTTCAGACAGTTTTCGATCTAAAACTTCAGCTTGTTCACGTGCATTTTCAGGTAAGAGAATTACAAATTGAAAATCGGTAAACTGATGATTCTTTTTGTAAATCTTATGGGCAAGATTGTATGCGTACGCTTTATTTTCTTCAAG
This sequence comes from Flavobacteriales bacterium, assembly GCA_038259825.1. Taxonomy (GTDB): domain Bacteria; phylum Bacteroidota; class Bacteroidia; order Flavobacteriales; family Flavobacteriaceae; genus JBBSOK01. The sequence goes on along the minus strand of JBBSOK010000035.1, from coordinate 24,051 downwards.
ATTGCTTCCGAAGAAACCTAAAATGGTTATTTTATTTTGTAATTGGACTTGTTCACTGTCAAGTGTTTGAAATGCTGATATTTCAGAAATATTCTCACTTAAAATAGGAAGCCGAAGAAAATTGTTTACTCCTGAAGCAAAAAACATATAAGCCGTTAGAGGCAATATAAATAAAACACCTAAAACAATAAATTTCTTAGTTCTGTTTGCTTCTTTCATCTTATACAATTCCTTGCAAAAATACAGTCGAATTGAAATTTGAGCAACGTTATTGCGTTAATTTTTAGGTAAATCGCAAGTTGTGAAATCTTTTATCCTTTTAATAGAAAATAGTGCGTTTTTAGCTTAAATAGTATTAATTCTTTGGATACTGTTTTATCTGTAATTCTTTTTAAACCTTATTTTTCAACCGAATAATAATATTGCTAAATGCAAGTGTTATTTGAATGCAAATAAAAAAGCCCCTAAAAATTTAGAGGCTTATAAAGAATATTTCCTAGAAAGTCTAGAAATTAAATTTTATATAATTGTTTTTATAAACTTCATAAATATAATCTCCTTCAATTAAAAGAATAAGTACTAAATAACAGATTAAGAAAATAGCTGTCCAAATTACGGATCTTCTCAAGGCACTTTTTTCATCTCGCATGTGCATAAAGTCCCATGTTATATAATATGCCTTAACAATGGTAAGAATAATAAATATCCAGTTTAACAATTTCATAGCCAAGAAATGATGGTCTATTAAAAATTCTGGTTTTATGATACCTAAAGCAACTTCAATTATTGTTACGATTGAGAGAAATACAAAAACACCCCAAATTTTGGTTATGTTATTTTTAAATTTTAGCGCTCCTCTAAAAATTGCTAATTGATGATCTGAATGTCCGTCGTGATGTGCCATTTTATAAAATCGAAATTTTTATCTTAAACAAGGTAAAAGAAAGTAAATACAAAAACCCATACTAAATCTACAAAGTGCCAATAAAGACCTACTTTTTCTACCATTTCATAACTTCCGCGGCGCTCATACGTTCCCATAATAACATTTATGAAGACAATGAAATTGAAAACAACCCCAGAAAATACGTGAAAACCGTGAAAACCAGTTATAAAGAAGAAGAAATCTGCAAATAGTGGTGCCCCATATTCATTATGCCTTAGGTTTGCTCCCTCAACTACCAACTTTCCATCGTTGGCTAAAGTGGCCATAGATTCTTCTCTTGAAAGGGTTATAGGATGACCGTATTCATCTTTTAAAGATGTACGCACTAAAATATCTGGCCGCGTTAAAAAGCCTGTTTTTACTTGATCTATATTGATGTTTGTTTGGGTAACTGCTTCACCCTCATACCAAATTCCATTATTATCTCCTTGAACTACTCTAGGAGACATATTTGTAGCTGCAAAATCTGCAATTGCAACACGTTTCCCTTCAGTATTTACAAATTGAATTATTTTACCACCATTTGTTTCAACTGCACCATATTCTCCTTTAATAAACGTATTCCACTCCCACGCTTGTGATCCAACGAATATTAAACCACCAATAATTGTAAAAAATAGATACCAAGTAACTTTACCTTTTTGCATCTTGTGCCCAGCATCTACCGCCAATACCATCGTCACCGACGAAAATATAAGTACAAATGTCATAAATGCCACGTAGTACATTGGTGCATCTACACCATGCAAAAATGGAAAGTGGGTAAAAACTTCATCAGCAACTGGCCAAGAATCATAAAATTTAAAACGAGAAAAGCCATAAGCGGCCAAAAAACCAGAGAATGTTAAGGCATCTGATACGATAAAAAACCACATCATCATTTTGCCATAACTGGCTCTAAGTGGGTGGTTTCCACCTCCCCAGGTTTTTCCTTCGGTACCTGTTTTTACAACAGTAGTTTCCATAAAGATAATTTGGTGTTAAAATAAGGTTCAAAAATACATATTTATTTTATGTATTGAAACCCGAATATATTAATTTGTTATTTGAGAAAGACCATTTTTAGTGGTAGTTTGAAAATGAGCATCTTAAAAATACTTTTAAGATTACATTAAATATAGAAAAAGGAATAGGTAAATCCACAGAAAGTCAACAAAATGCCAAAACGTAGCGGCCAACTCAAGACCTAAAGTATTTCCATTATTATACTTCTGTTTAAATTGATTATAAATTGCGACCAAAAGACAAATAAGGCCAACTGCAACGTGCGCAACATGTAACAATACTACTAAATAGATAAAACTTGTGGTAATATTACTTTCTTCACCCGTAAAATAGTATCCATCGGCAATTATCTGAGAAAAACCTTCAAATTGGAAATATACGAACGCAAGACCTAACCCAAAGGTTACTACTAATAAAGGCGCAACTAATTTATGCTCATTCTTCTTGGCTAGCCTAACTGCGATGAATATTGTGAGGCTACTTACTAAAATTAACGCCAAACTAATATAAAATGCAATTGGTATATTAAAGTCACTTATCCAATCTGGCCTTTCGCTACTTACAACATACGCACTTGTAAGTCCTGCAAAACTCATTGATAAACTTACTATACCAAACCAAAGCATATTTTTTTTCGCTCTGCCTACTTTTTCTTTTTGAGAACCTTCTGTTAAATCCATTATCATTATTCTTCTTAATTTAATATCGTTGAAATAGATCCGCTAAAATTTTTTAGCGTAAAAATTTATCGGCTACATATATTATTTGCAATAAGGTTATATAACTAACACTTGCCAGCATTAATTGCCGAGCGGTTTTATCAGATTTTTTTAAATAAAGTTGAATTGCATAATAAAGCAATCCAACACCCAACAGGCCTATTATGACACCTGAAATAGGGGTCAAAAACAATCTTCCCGTAACGCCCATTACAGGAATTAAGGAAGCCAAAATGGTCCAAATTGTGTACAAGACAACTTGTATTGCAGTGCCTTTATCACGTTTTCCATTTGGAAGCATGAAAAAACCTCCTTTTTTATAATCATCAAATAAAAACCATCCAATTGCCCAAAAATGAGGAAATTGCCAAAAAAATTGAATCATAAAAAGGGTTCCCGGCTCTATACCAAAATGGTTTGTTGCCGCTACCCAACCAAGCATGAAAGGAATTGCACCCGGAAAAGCTCCAACAAAAACAGCCAATGGTGTTTTTGTTTTTAATGGTGTATAAAGGGCCACATACATGAATATTGAAATGGCACCAAACATTGCTGTTTGTGGGTTTATTATATACAACACCACCAAACCAATAATCGTTAAAACGATACCTAAAATTAATGCCATTTGCACGGTCATATAACCGGCAGGCAGAGGTCTGTCTTTGGTGCGCAACATAAGTGCGTCTAAATCCTTTTCAATAATTTGATTGAAAACATTACTTGCACCAACCATACAATAACCACCTATGCAGAGTAGAAATAAAATGTAAAAATCAATCGTTTCAGCACCCAACAAATATCCCGCAACGCTAGAAAAAAGAACACTTACCGAAAGCCTAAATTTGGTTATTTCGGTAAAACTTTTTACTAATGAAGGTTTGAGGATATATGTTTGAATTTCAGCCACTATTTTCAATTTCTTTCGCCGCGCAAAGATACGGCTACAAGCTATTTTTTGCCAACTTAAATTGAAATATTAACTAATAAATAATGATGGTCTTTTAAAAATCATAATACCAATTAAACAAATCTGTACGTAAGCCAAAATTTATCCAAGTAGTTTGATTTTCAAATACTTCAACTGTATTTTCAAGTGGCTTAAAATCCCTGAATATTAGGCTTCCGTATAATTTAAGATTGGTGGCTGGATTTATAAGATATCCTGCCTGTAATTCAGTATGAAAGAAATTTGTTGTGTTCCCTTGCCCCACTTCATTATTTAAATCGCTTATTCTGTCGTCTTCATCACCAAAAATATCTCCCCCATAAAATGCTGGATCTTTTTCAGTATTAAATTCAAGACCTCTTTTTGCTGAAATAATTTTTAAGTCGCCAAATAATCTTCCTTTTTGGTAACGGGCAATTCCAACAAATTCAGAGAAGTTTGAACCTAACGTATGGGCCAACGATTGATTATTGTGGCCGTAATTTAAGACTATAGTATTATGCGAATAGGTGAATGGACGCACACGGTTATATTCAGCCTGCAGATATAAGCCTTGTAAGCCAAAAGCATCATAATATTTTGCCCCCAATTGGTAACCTGTTTTATTTTGATAGCTTCCATTACCGGCAAAGACTGCTTCACCTGAAAACTCATCAATTATCCATTGTCCATAAATATTTATACGATCGGATAATTTGTATTTACCACTTATACCAATAAGCGCATTACCAGCTTGCGAACCTGTAGAAAACTCTATTGCACGGTAGAATATTACTGGGTTAACATAGTTAAAATCGAAACCACGGTCGTTATCATTCTGCCAAAGTACAGATTCAAACAAACCAATATTTAAGCGTTTGGTTACATTATAACTTAGATAGTGGTTGGCAAGATACTTTGTTCTAAACGAACCATCCTCGACAACTTCTCGGCGCACATCGCGCAGCGAAGTGTAAGTATTGGTGTATTTAATTTTCCAAAAGGTCGTATTTATTTTAAAGAATGGAAATGAGCTAGCATTATCACTAAAAAACAAAGATCTATAACCATCTCCAATAAATTGTTTGCCGTGGCCTAGTTGCAAATTAAAATATTTTGAAGGAGAATAGGAAATATGTCCAGTCGCTATAGGGTAATCAAAGGAATCTGATCTAAATTGTTTGGCAATTCCTTGTCCAGGAATAATTGCTGGGTTTCCGCCACCATCTGCACGTATGCTTCTTGCAAATCTATTAAAGTAATCCGCAAAACGGCCTTGGCTTTCATATATAACAGTAAAAAAGCTTAACTTTTTACCTATTCCGCCTTGTGTATAAACCAAACGTGTGTTGTTGTATGTATTTAAATCCGTGTCAAGATCCTTTCCTACTTGAAGGTCCACTCCTGCATCTAAGGTTAACCAATAATCTTCATTAGTAATTGTTATTAAATGCTCATTCCATAATTTTCTACCAAACCAAGAGCTTTTACTTTTAAGAATTTTTTGATTCTCTTCTTCAAAATTATAGTATTTATTCACCTCACTATAAATATATGGCTTTTGTGCTGTGTGGTTATTTTGGCCAACACGGTTTAAAGCAGGATCAAATAAGCTATAATTATGATGCGAAAGTGGAATGTCTATATTGCTTTTATATTCTTGATTTGAATAAGGAAGATTTTTAATATTATCATATTCATTTTTGAGCTCTACAATTTTTGGATTGTCTGTAGTTATTTTCTCTTCTTCAACCAATAGTAGCTTTCCGGGTTCTACTAACGGAATTTTAATTTCCATTGTAAATTGCACAAATGCCGGACTGCTGTTATACGTAGCTGGTTCAATTTTTGGAAGTTCTGAAAAAACACGATTTACCTCATCTTTCAGGGAAGCATAAATTGCATCTACATACAACACCTTAAAATTTCCTTCTTTATCTACTTCAAAAAAAACGCTTACTTTACCTGTATAGTTTTCTGTTGAAACTATTTCGGGCATTTGAAAATTATTGAATACAAATTGTTGAATATTCTTATTAAAACAATCAGGAAGGTTTGTAATTTCCGTTGAAGCACATTCAGGAAATACAGGATATTTTTCAATTTCTGAATCGGTACTTTGAGCAAATATACCGGTGGTGAAAAGAATAATAATAAAAAATTGGAAAAAACTTTTCAACATTTTAGGTTTGTTTTTGATGCGGAAAGATACGTTTTTATGAATAAATATCTTTTCAAAATATTTACAGTTCCTACAAGATGATTTTATGAGAATAGATAATATAAATCCAAAAAATCTTGTGACGATAATTAGGATTAAAAACAAAAAACCCAGTTTCAAAATTATTGAAACTGGGTTACTTATAAAGTAAAAACGTTAATCTAGTTTTCTAGTTTTCTATTTGAAATCTGATTGGTAGTGCATAAAGAACACCAACTGCTTTTCCACGTTGTCTACCAGGAGTCATTTTTGGAAGTGCATTTATTACATCTTTAGCTTCTTTTTCTAATCTTGGATGCGGTGCACGAGCACGGACATCTGTAATATCGCCGTTTTTGTCAATCTTGAATTGTACGTAAATTTGTTGAACACCATCTAAGCCAAGATCATTAGCTAATTCAGTATCAAACTTTTTACCTACGAATTGTTGAATTTTTGCGGACATACAGTCTTTCTTAGCCTGATTTGTCTTTTCACTTTCACAGCCTGGATAAACAGGTACGTTTTCAATTACTGCAAAAGGAACATCTTCTATGATTTCTTCTTTTACAACTACGATTTCCTTAACCTCGGCAATTTTCTCCTCTGGTTTAGTTTCCGTAGATTTAATAACGGTTTCTTCAATTTCCACTTCATCTTCAACAACCTCGATAACTTCAGGTGCTGGCGGTGGCGGTGGTGGCGGTGGTGGTGGCGTTAATTGATTTGTTATTGGAATTTCTTCCATAAGTTCATCATCCACATTTAACATTCCTGTGTCAATATCAGACTTTTCGTAAGTCTTCCATTCTACAGCCATCCAAGCTAATAATAGCATAAGCACCATTCCAAATTGGAAAAATAACATGCTTCTACGTCCTACTTCTGCTTTCGGATTTTTTTTTGGTTCCATAATAATTAGGTATTAAAAAGTGTTGCTAAGATATATAAATTATCAGTTAGGGTAAAATCTAAATGATAAATTTATGTCTTTAATTGTTTTTTCAAAAATAAAAAAAGGCAAACTCCTATTACTGAGCCTGTAAAATTTGCTAGCACATCCCACACATCTGCCTTCCGACCATCATTTTGGATGTACTGTAATAGTTCAATTATTATGCCATACATCAAACATCCAATCAACAAATAAATTAACATCTGTTTATTTGAAATAGATAATTTCTTTGAAAGATATTGTAGCCAAATGAATGCCATTATGCTGTGAAATGATAAATGAATTAGTTTATCAAAGTAAGGTATACTGTCCCAAATAGAAATTTTTGGCAAATCACTAGATGGCAATAAAAACAAGACTGTAATTAAGAATGTATAACCAACTGCAATTTTAAACCAAGTTTTAGCCTTCAATTTCTTTTTTGTAACCTTCCGCATCCAAAAGATTTGCTATCTCATCCACATTGTGAATTTTCATTTTCGCAATCCAACCTTTTCCGTACGGGTCTTTATTTACAATTTCAGGATCAGACTCTAAGCTATCGTTAAATTCAGTTATTTCACCCGATAATGGCAAAAATAGGTCTGAAACAGTCTTTACGGCTTCGACAGTACCAAAAACTTCATGAGCAACTATGGTTTCACCCACAGTTTCTACTTCAACATAAACAATATCGCCGAGTTGGTCTTGTGCATATTCTGTAATACCTATTGTAGCAATATCGCCTTCAATTAGTACCCATTCGTGGTCTGCTGTATATTTTAAATTTGCTGGTATATTCATATTATATAAGTGTTAGTTTCCAAAGTTATATCGTAGCGTAATACCGCTACGGATTGTAGTTTGAGGGAATGCGGTAGATATTGCATATTCCGAGAATGTATGATCGTAATAAAATAAGGCGGTAAGGTTTTTGCTTAATGCGTAATCTACTGAAAGTTGTGCCCCGTAAATTGTTTGTCCTGCGGTTGTTTGGTTATTTACAATATCTAAAAACCGAATTATTGTTATGTTATCTCTTTTAGAAAGGTCTAATTTAAAGTTCAAATCACTCTTTAAGATCGATTTTTTTCCTCCAAAATTAGTCGCAATTTTTAAATCTTTTACACGGTAGCCTAAACCTATAACATATTCCATTCCTTTAATTTCCGTTAAAAGATTATTAGCAAAACTAAGTGACAATGCTCTATCTCTTCTAACTTCTGCCAAGATTTTTACAGAATTTTTCATCTCAAAATCTAATTTAACCAATGGCGAAAATTGTTCTGTTAGGTTTACGTTGGTTAAAAGTGTTTGACTCTTAAAGTCACCAGCCTGATTAAGCGAACCAGGATTATTACGATCGTAGTCTAAGTTTGTTTGAAATTGATTAACCGTATATCCAGAACGATATCCATGCAGTATAGAGAATCTCTTAAACTGTTTTTTAAACCATGCCAATTTCATTAAACCTGTATACTTAATATCCCAGTTTGGTAATGGAACATCTCTAAAAATACCTGTTTTCTCGCTTGAAGCATCGCTACCTTTATATGCAGAGAAAAATGCTGGCAATAATACATCTTGACTTGTTTTTCCGAAACCAACTGGATAACCCTCATCATCTCTTGGAATTGCTTGACCTTGGTAAAAATCTTCAGCCAATCTATTTGCAACAATTAATCTATTTGTCCTAAAATCGTCAAATGCAGCTGATTCAGTTTCCGTACTCGTACTAAAAGCGGTCTTTACTAAAATGGTTGATATATTAAATCTTCCAAATGTATTTGGTGTTAGTGAATTATATAAACCATCATCTACAATAAAGTTTTCCGTATAATTTTCGGCGTAGGCTCTATTAGCGTTTAGGTCTATTTTTAAATCATTTAAAGGCTCTAAGTTGGCTTGAATGTCTAGTTGCGTAGTTTCATTAGCTGTGTATTGCTCATTAAATTCTGGATATAAAGTAAGCCAACCTTTGCGGGCAGCTAAATCCCTAACATCTGCCTGGCTACCAAAAGTGAAGCCCGTAGTTGGCTTTAATGTACCAATAAAACCAATTGATGGTAAATAACCAGGTAAAAATATACCATTTGTCTCCTGATAATTTAATTGAATTCTTTTTAAAGACGTAACCAAACCAATAAGGGTATTTACCGCTTTATCACCTGTATTTAACGGATCAATTGTAGCAGTATTTGCGCCTCTGTTTGCACCTCCCCTATTTTGATTGTTTTCTGCTAAAGCTTTTCCACTTTTCAAATCACTAGTCGGAGCACTTTCTACCCTACCATTTCTTTGTCCTTTATTATCCGCAGCGTTTGCTGCACCACCACCTAATATATCTCCAGACGCTTCTCGGGATTTGCTTTTCTTAATTTTTTCTAGACCGATATATCTATAAAAAGCATTCATATCTGCCGTACTATTTATTCGGTGTGTGTTGCTATTTTGAATATTGTTACCTAATGTATAAATGCCTTGTGTACCATCACTCAATGTAATTGGTAAATCATTAAACAAGTCACTTGTTTTTTGCCATTGGAAATCCCCAGTATAAGAATATGTCGCCCTTAAAAATTTAAGAAATGGAATCTTAGCCAAAGGCAAATCATAATTTAACTGAAGTGACTGGAAGTGATTGTTAGGGTCTCCGACATCAAAAAAGCCGTCCCAAACTCCAATTTCATCATTTGTGAAACCATTATCATCTAAATAATTTCTAACTATACGATTATTGGTAGAAGTAAAATTAAATCGAAGAGATTTGGTTAGATTATAATTAATTGTGTACTGCCAGTCGAACAAAAAGTTACGTTGGAAAAGTGTTGGCAACCCTAAACTGCCTTCTGGTAAATCTAATTCCCTAAATTTTTGCTCGTTATATTGCCTAGTAATATTACTGCTAACGGCAATATTTGTTGGTAAATAGTTAATGTTGAAATCCTTAAGCGCCTGCCAGTATTTGCTTTTGAAAATAGAATCGTTTTTCTTAAAAGGTTCATACGCTTTTGGCACAAAACTATAGTTGTATGTTGCTCCAACACGCACATTTTGGTCCAACGCATCTTGAATTTCAAAATCACGATGATCTATTTGATTATATGAGAATGCACCAGTAAAATTCTCGATATCATAAATTTGCGGTTTACTCTTTTGATCGGTACGTTCTTTTCTAACGCCAATAAAGTTTACACTTTGCCTTTTCGTATAATCTTCGGCACGTTCTTGAAACTCATCACGCTTGGCAGGATCTTCCGTATTGTCTAATAACGTTTCAAGCTCTATATCCTGGAGATTAGGATCAAATTGTGGTGTAATTAATTCTTCGCTTCTACCATAATTAAATGGTAATTGCACGCCCCATTTTTTAGGTAACAACTGTCCTAAATTCACATTTGTTACAACATCATATTGCTGCACATCTTCCCTGCTACGTTGGTTTGGCCCTTGTTCAATACCGCCAAAACCTATTGTACTTCTTCTTCCTGTTGCACTAATATTTGCAAAGTCCGCAAGGTTTACGTCCATACTTGCAACGGCTGCCCAACCACCACGATTTTTAAGTTCAGATAATCTTAATTCATTAAACCAAACTTCACCACATATATCATTTGTATTTCCGGTTCTATTTTTAAGCCCTAGCATGATATTTCGAACATCACCAAAACTTGGATTACCTTTTATACCAATACGTAAATCGTTTTCTGAACCACCAATTGAATTAGGGTCTAATTCGGCTTGATCAAAAAATGTAACTATCGTTGGGTCTATAACAGCATTATTGCCTACAACTCGCGTTTTAACTTCTTGTAATAAATTTAATGGCAATAAAAGCCTATTTGCTACTGGCCAAATATCTTCTGCAGTTGTACTACCAAAGCTTGTAGGATTTAAAGGTATTTGAATTTCATAATAATTGTTATCAAGGTCGGTTCCTAACCTAATAAATGCTATCATTTCACCATCTTGTAATGGTGTTTGATTTACTAAAGATTCTGCGTGGATGAACAATTCAAGATTTTCATATTGACGCATGTCTACATTAAAGTTTTTGTAAACAGAACGTCCATCACCAGGCTCTAGACCACAAACACGCATAGCAAGTGATTGTTCATTTTGGCGAATAATATTATTATTATTGTTAAGTTCTTCCCTGAAAACACCAGGAGGCAATACATACGGTATTGGCTCACGATTTTCATTAGCTTCAATATTTACTGCTTCAACCTCAAAAAGTGTATCGTCGTTTGCTGGATCTTCCAACGTTACATCTAGCGTATTTAGATATCTTCTGTAATCTCCTCGAACCAATTCCATCGTACCAAAACGAAGCACTGTATTTTGCGCAAATTGAGACATAAACAATCTCATAAAACGTATACTTCTAAAATCTGAAATGCCGCCTTGCGTACTATTTGGTTCACCAACAGGAACTTTAAATTGAACCCATCTAACTGGTATTACATCATTATTTTCAAGCGTAACCTCAATTTCCTTAACGTCTGTAATAAAAGTATTATTATCAATATTCATTCCTGGATAGATTGGTACATTGTATTCAAAGTAGCTATCTATCGTGTTCATAGTATTATCACGGTTAATATCTTCCACGTCAGGTTGTGCGGTTGAACCTCTATTAGTATTAGTTACCTCAACAGGCGAGTTTCCTTGAGTACCATTATAATTGTCATAACGCCGTAAGATGGTTCCCTCTGCTTGCAAAAAATATTCGTAATCATCTCCAGCAGGATCGGCTAAACCACCAAACAAAGGAAATTTTGCGGATTCTTCTGCATTGCTTAAACCATCATAACCAGCATCTTGTGCAGTACGCGCGGCACCCTCGGTATCAAACGTATAAACTAAAGCTTGATTTGTAGGTACTTTACCCCAATTTGTAGTTATAGTATTTGCAGTAGATCCAGCTTCTTCAGGCAATCCGTTTTCATATTGTTTACGGCCATCTTTTAAGATGTCTTCAGAAATATTTCCTAAGTTAAAGTTGATATTTCCACCAGCGTTGCCAACATTTTCAGGGTAAATAAAAGGATCCATCACCCAAAACTGGATATATTCAACATTACTTCTTTCAAAGTCTGTTGTACTTAATTGGCGCATAATACCGCCAAAGTTATCAGTAGGATTTGGAAGATCGTTTGTACCAGCAGCAGCCGGATTAAAATTGTACGGGCCACGTTGTGTTGGTTGGTAATTTAAATCTAACGTGAATAAGGCTTGCGTTTGTCCTTGAATAATATCTTGATTTGGGAAAATTTCATTTCTGAAAACACGACGCGTAAAAGGTGAAGAAAGGTCTTCATCCGTTACACCATCTGGTCTTTGGGTACTATAAAAAACTGGATCTATTGTATACCAGTTTAGTCTTGCACGATTGTAATTATACGCCAAGTTATCGTTAGCTAAATCTCCTCCAAAACCAATTGGCGTACTGGAAAGAAACCAAGTTAAAGGTGAATTTATATCTATTGCTGTTTGAGAAGCTTCAAAATCATCCACATATGAAGTCGTCTTTCCTTCAAAATCTGAAACCTTTGGAGCACCAGGCATTAAATAGGCAAATTCTCCACGTAATGAAAGATTAGATTCTACATCGGTATCTATGTTTGGTAGTTTGTTTACCAACCTAGTTAAGAACGGAACATCTGTAGCATAGTTTGCATTGAAACCGAATATTGTATTATTAATTGGCTCTGTATTGTAATTAGATTTTTGAGTTAGCGGTCTCTCATTAAGATTGAGATAGGTTGCACCAATCAATAATTTATCGTTGAATTTATGCTCAACATTCAATCCAGTAAAACGTTTTGTCTGCTGTCCAAAAAGGGTGTTGTTTTCGGTAGTAATATTAATAGGTGTGTTACTGTTTAATAATCCCGGATCAAGAATTTGTACTCTACCCGCTGTATAATTAACCGTATAATCAACACCTTCAACCAAAACCCTTCCGCCTGCCGTTACGGTAACCGAACCTTGCGGAATATTAAAAGCGCCAATTGGTATTCCATCTGCTCCCGTAGCTTTATATCTACCTTTTAATTGGAAGAAATTTTTGTCACTTTGGTCTTGCTCAGCTTGTATTTTTGTTGAACTATAAAGTCTGTCGAATACGTATTTTTGTTGATTTGCGTTATAGGTATTACGATTATCATAATTTTCAACAGCTGTGCTCGGATCGTCTAATTGATCAAATAAAGATTTACCAAATGGCTCTACTGTAGTAAAAATAATGCGTCCGTTTTGCGAATCGACCGTTATTCCATCAAAAAAGTCGAAGAAACCATCACCTCCTTGAATAGGGTCATTGTTAAAATTCAGTTTATCAAGATTGAATACTCTTAGCAACGTGGCATCATTTAAATCTACAGCATTTGGATCTGTTGGATCTGGGGCTGGAAATGTTGTTCCCGCTACTGGTGTAATATAGTTTAATGGCTGCGGACTTGTATAAAGAATATTCATTCTAAAATCTTCGCGCTCTAACTGGAAAGCCCCAAGTGCGTAGATGTTTTTCATCATCAAATCCCAAACTGGCTCGTCAACAATAGTAACCGCGCTTTTTAGCATCTTAACTATTAAATTTTGAGAAATACCTTCAATAACACCGCCACCATCAGGATTGCCCACGCCTCCGTTTGTAGTTGTACCTCCATTTGCATCAACTCCATCATTTGAAAATTCACCTACTTGAAAAACTTTACCGTTAACAGTATATTGAAAAGCAACACCTAAAACCTCATCATTATTTAGACGTTGGTTTAAATCTATATATCCTAATTGAGTATTTAATTGATATTCATTAATATCCAGCCTTCTTGCGTTTTCTAATGTAATATAATCTGTACCATCAGCTACTGGAACACCACTAAAGCCTGCCCCAACTGTGGCAACATCTCTAATCGCAGGGTTTAATATTGTTTGTTGACCACCGCCATTTAAACCGAAAGGGTTAAAATCGTTATTGGCATTATCTGGAAATGAGTTTGCAGGTCTATTTAAAAAGCCGCCTGGCACTTGCGCCAAACCTATATTACTAATATCACTTTCACCTATATCCTGTAAAGCAACTATATTTCGAACATTGTCGGTACGACTTGTTCGGTTTGTAATCCAAACTTCAACTCTTGTAATTTGTATGTTGCTGTTTATAAATGGATATTGCCTTAGTACTCTATCATAATTGTCCCTAAAATAATGAGATAAGAAAAAGTGTCTATTTTCATCATATTCAGATGCAAATAATTCAAAATCTGTGACGGTTGCGCCACCTTCGGCAACAACGGTTCTCGTCTCGGATTTTTGTTCAGAAAAAACACCCGTAATCGTCGTTTTACCAAATTGAAGTTGTGTTTTTACCCCAAACAAGCTTTGCGCACCTTGTATTAATGAACTATTAAGCGGCATGTTTACGTTACCAACCTCTATCTTTTGAATTATATCGTCTTCTGTTGGTGTATATTCTAATTTTATCTGATTTTGAAAATCGAATGTACTTTGAGTATCGTAATTTGCAGTAATTTGAAGCCTAGTTCCAACTTTACCTAATAAACTTAAGCTAATACGTTGATCGAAATCGAAAGATGTATTTTTTCTATTTCGTGGCGAAAAAGCAGGATTATCCTGTTTGGTGAAAAGAATACCAAGGTCCAATTCTACACTACCTTGAGGAATAACCTCAATGGTATTACCGCCAAAGACACTTTCAAAAAAACCACTATTTACATAAAATGTTGGAAGTAAATTTTTCTGTTCTTCTTCAGAGCCTTCTTTTCTTCCATCGGCAGCATCAATTTTTTGCTTGAAGTAAGACTTCATTTGTTGTTTCAAAATAAGGTCTCGGTACTCTTCTGGTGTAAGAATTATGGGATATCCTATATTTAGAGATCCCAAGGTTTGAGAATAAATATATCTATCTGTTATAGGATCATACGTGTATAAATCCTGTATACTTTGAGGGTTTGGCAAATCTATACGGCCTGTTGAAAAACCAGTAGCTGTACTATCCTGAGCAGTTACAGAAAACTGTACGCCAAATATTAATAAAGTTATAAAAAGGAGTTTGCCTGCGCGTTCCTTGTAATCGTAATTTTTTGTTCCCAATTGTTACAAATTTTTTAAAGCTTGCTTAATAATCATTTCTACCGAAGCTTGTGGATCGGCTACAACAATCTTGTCGACAACCTTTTCTGCTTGTTTGCGCATAAAGCCCAATGTCTCTAATGCAGATAACGCTTCATCTTTATTCGTATTGCGCGTTGGCGAAGAAACATCCTCTAACCCATAAACTTTAACTATTTTATCTTTTAAATCTAATATTACCCTTTGTGCGGTTTTTAAACCAATACCTTTTGCTGATTGAATTGTGCTTGTATCGTTTCCTGCAATAGCTTCCATAATCTGCGTTGGCGAAAGATAAGACAACATTGTGCGTGCAGTACTAGCGCCAATGCCGGAAACTGAAATTAGTAACCTGAATATTTCCCTTTCCACCGCACCGGCAAAACCATATAAAGTATGGCTATCTTCTTTAACTTGTAGATGCGTAAGTAATTTAATATTCTCGTTTGTGGGCAGTTGCGAAAAAGTATGCAAAGATATATTTACAAAATAACCAACACCGCCACAGTCTACTACTACGTGCGTTGGTGTTTTTTCAACTAATCTGCCCTGTAAATGAGTTATCATTTGTTAACGAAAGGTTAAGGCGCCAAATATAATATAATTATTGGCAACAGACAGATTAGATGATTTTAAAATTATTGAATAAATGTATTCATATTAGAATGAATTGAAAATGTATGCCTTGAGAAAATAATATCAGAATGAAATGGGGATTTTTAAGCATCTGTATAATTCTTTAATATTTTAAATAGTAAATTTATCTTGCACGTGAGGAAGCTTTGCGGCCCTTTGCTTGTCCTTTTGTTGACAATCCACAACAGCAACAGCACTCATATTTACAATTTCTTCAACACTTGCACCTAATTGTAAAATATGGACCGGTTTTTTCATACCAAGCATAATTGGGCCGATGGATTCTGTTCCATTTAATTCCTTCAATAATTTATAGTTGCTATTTGCTGAATCTAAATTAGGGAAAATTAATGCATTAACTTTTTTTCCCGCTAATTTTGAAAATGGAAACTTATTTTTCAACATTTCCTGATTAAGTGCAAAATCCGTTTGTAGCTCACCATCTACAATCATATCTGGATTGCTTTTATGAAGTAAGCTTACGGCTTCACTAACTTTGGTAGCTCTTGGATCTTTTGATGAACCAAAATTTGCGTAGCTTATCATTGCAATTACAGGATCTACTCCAAACATTTTCATTGTGTAATTAGTCATTTGTGCAATTTTGGCTAATTCCTTGGCAGTTGGATCAATATTTATTGAAGTATCACTTATAAATAAAGGTCCGCGCTTTGTAAGCATTAAGTTTGTAGTTGCCGCTTTTGTTACGCCATCAAACCTGCCAACAGTTTCAAAAACTGGTATTGCTACCGTAGGATAGGCTCTTGAATATCCAGAGATCATACAATCCACATCTCCTTCGCTAAGCATCATTCCTGCAAAGTAATTTCTTTCTCTAAGTAATTTTGTGGCCGTATACAATGAAATACCGTTGCGTCTTCTTTTTTCCCAAAGTTTTTGGGCATATTGTTCTAATTTTTCGGTTTGCTCGTCTGTTTTTGGGTCGATGATTTCAAGTTCAGCTTCAAAATCTAATTGTTGCATTAATTCAACAATGATCTCCTTTCTTCCCAATAATACAGGAATTCCAATACCTTCTTCGTAAACAATTTGTGCAGCTTTTAAAACATCTAAGTGGTCTGCTTCTGCAAAAACAATTCGTTTAGGATTTAATTTTGCGCGATTTATCAATAATCTGATAATTTTATTATCACTGCCTAAACGCTCGTGCAGGTCGTCAGTATATTTTTCCCAATCTGTAATTGGAGCAGTTGCAACACCACTTTCCATTGCAGCTTTTGCAACCGCCGGCGGAATACTAGTAATCAATCTAGGATCAAAAGGTTTTGGGATAATATAATCGCGCCCAAAATTTAATCTTGTTTCTCCATATGCAATATTAACTTGTTCTGGCACTGGCTCTTTTGCTAAATCTGCCAAAGCTTTAACGGCAGCCATTTTCATAGCTTCGTTTATTTTTGTTGCTCTAACATCCAACGCACCGCGAAAAATAAATGGAAAACCCAAAACGTTATTAACTTGGTTTGGATAGTCACTTCGGCCCGTTGCCATAATAATATCATTTCTTGTTGCTATGGCTAAATGATATTCAATCTCTGGATCTGGATTTGCCATTGCAAAGACCACAGGATTTTTCGCCATGCTATTTAACATATCTGGCGTTACGATATCTGCTACAGAAAGTCCAACAAAAACATCTGCTTCTGTCATTGCATCTTCAAGTGTTTCAATATTTCTATTGGTTGCAAATTCGGCTTTTTCTGGTGTAAGGTCTGCACGGTTAGTCCTAATGACGCCTTTACTATCGCACATTACAATATTTTCATCTTTGGCGCCAAAAGCTTTATACAATCTTGTGCAAGAAACAGCTGCCGCCCCCGCTCCATTAATTACAATTTTTACTTCTGAAATATCTTTTTCAACAATTTCCAAGGCATTCAATAAAGCAGCGGCAGAAATTATTGCCGTACCGTGTTGATCGTCGTGCATAACAGGAATATCAAGTTCAGCCTTTAATCTTCTTTCAATCTCAAAAGCTTCGGGAGCTTTAATGTCTTCAAGGTTTATTCCTCCAAAAGTGCAAGCTATATTTTTAACTGTATTAACAAATTCGTCAATATTTTCCGTACTTATTTCAATATCAAATACATCAATGTCAGCAAAAATCTTGAATAGCAAACCTTTACCTTCCATAACAGGTTTTGATGCTTCTGGGCCAATATTTCCTAATCCCAAGACAGCTGTTCCGTTGGAAATTACGGCAACAAGATTTCCTTTATTTGTGTATTTATATACGTTGTTTGTATCCTTTTCAATTTCCAAACAAGGCTCTGCCACCCCCGGAGAATAAGCCAAAGACAAATCCCGTTGGGTTGCATATTTTTTGGTAGGAACAACTTGAATTTTCCCTGGTCTTGGTTTTGCGTGATACAATAAGGCTTCTCGGCGTCTGCTTTGTTTGCTCATAAATAGTTGGGGTTTTTAAGCTAGAATATTTTGAAATGTTCCAGTACAATTGAAACATTATAATTTTATTTTGAGTTACTGATAACGTACAAAGTTAGGATGTAAAATCTAATCGAAAAATTTTAACCGTTAATCTTTAAGAAAATTGATGTTCCTTTTTAAGCCTTCAAACTTGGTTCGTTTAACAGGACTATTCTTAAATATTCTTTTAAAAACATCTTCCGTAATTTCTTCCCAATCTTTTTTTGTCATTGAAAGCAATTCTGGATTTGGATTGAAAAGCGGCTCTTTGTGCGATTTGCTAAAACGGTTCCACGGACAAACATCTTGGCAAACGTCGCAGCCAAAAATCCAATCGTCGAAACTGCCTTTTACGCTTGTTGGAATTTCATTTTTTAATTCAATTGTAAAATAACTGATGCATTTACTTCCGTCCACCACATACGGAGCAACAATCGCTTGCGTTGGGCAGGCATCGATACAAGCTGTACAGCTTCCACAATGGTCGGTTACGGGGTGGTCATATTCTAAATCCAGATCTACAATCAATTCAGCAATAAAATAAAAGGAGCCCACTTGTTTTGTGAGTAGGTTGGAATTTTTCCCCATCCAACCTAAACCACTTTTAGCCGCCCAAGCTTTGTCCAAAACCGGCGCAGAATCTACAAATGCACGACCGTGAACTTCCCCAATTTCTTCTTGTATAAATTGAAGTAATTTTTTCAATTTTTCTTTTATAACGAAGTGATAATCTTCACCATACGCATATTTTGAAATTTTATAAGTACTTTCAGTTTGTTCTTCTTCAGGATAATAATTCAATAATAATGAAATTACACTTTTTGAGCCTTCAACCAGTTTTGTTGGATCGAGGCGTTTATCGAAATGGTTTTCCATATAACTCATTTCGCCATTCATATTTTTCTTCAACCAGCTTTCTAATCTTGGTGCTTCTTCTTCTAAAAAACCAGCTTTACTTATGCCACAAGACATAAAACCGAGGCGTTTTGCTTCGGTTTTAATGAGGTTTGTGTTTTCAAATTTTGAGTTGAATCCCAAAAGATATCTTATTTATAATGGTAACGGCAAGCGGCTATAAATAAATTATTGCTTTCAAATTTGTAAACCAATCTGTGCTCAGAATCAATTCTTCGAGACCAATAACCTTTTAAATCTCCTTTTAAAGCTTCTGGTTTTCCTATTCCTTCGTATGGAGTTCGCAAACTATTTTTGATAAGTTCATTTATTCTCTTGAGCTTCATTTTATCTGTTTTTTGCCAATACAAATAATCATTCCAAGATTGTTGAGACCAAATTAATTGCATTTTAATCTTCAATCATTTTATTTTCTAATCCTTTCCCAGCCTCTAACTCTTTAATAGATTTCAACAATATATCTCGATTTGCGCCAGTTAAAAGATATGTAGTCTCTTTCAACGAATTGTACTCGTCAAGCGGAACAAGAATTACATCTTTTCCATCTTTCCGTTTAATAACCAATTCGCTAACGTCGTCTATTACCTTGTCCATCCAATGTTTTAGGTTTGAACGTAATTCGGTATAATTAATAATTTCCATAAATCAAATATAACACAAAGTACTTAATTAAGTACTTTTTTTAAATTATTATTTTCTATTAAAAATTACCTTTTCAAAAATCTGAGTATAGCGTTTTTAGGCTTTAATGTGATTAATGGCGTATATTGAATTGGCGTTTTCTTTTCTTCAATATTATAAGTTAAAATTACCTCAGCAATTGCCAAAATCATTTCGAACATAGCAAAATTACTACCTATGCACATTCTGGGACCAGCTCCAAATGGATAATAGTACTCAGAATATTGCAATTGGCTTTCGCCTCCAAATCTGTCTGGATTAAAACTATCAGGATTTTCCCAAAAATCGGTATGCCTATGTATTTCGTGCAATGAAAATAGCAAACTTGTATTTTTTGGGATCTTCATTCCATTAAACTCATCTTCTTCAATATTTGTTCTATCTATGAAATATGCTGGCGGGTACAAACGCAAAGATTCTTCTACAACTTGCTTAGTGTAATTACATTTCCGTATAAATTCGCCTAAATTTTCGGAGTTTTTCTTCGCTTCTTTTACTTCAATATAAATTTTTTCTTGAACGCCTAAATCTCGTGCCAGCAATTCGCACGTAAACGTTAATGCATTAGACGTGGTTTCGTGACCGGCGGTAAATAAAATTAAAATTTCATCCAATAATTGCGCATCATCCATTGCATTTCCATCTTCATAACGAGCGTCCAAAAGCATATCCAACAAGTCATCGTAGCGTTTGCCGCTTTGTCTGCGTTCGTTTACAATCCTTAGTAAAATTTCACGCGCTTCAGCGGTTTCATTTAAGTGATGTTTGATTTTTCCACTTACATTAAACCACCAAATTAAAAACGGTTGGCGCAATTCTTGAACCAACATTTTTTGTGCATCTTCCGTTATTTGTTGCAGTCTATTAATTTCTTTTTCTGAAACTTCACTGCTGAATAGTGATTTTACAACCGTTTGAAAAGCAAGATCATTAAAAATAGGAAATACGTTGAACTCTTTGTTTTGCGGTATTTTAGCTAGTTCCGTTTTAATGGCGCTGTTTATAGTTTCAACCAATTTTGTCATTTGCTTTTTATGAAAAGCTGGCTGAATAAGCTTACGTTGTTTTTTCCATAATTCACCTTCAGATGTCAACAAACCTTTTCCAACGTATTTGGCAAGATCCTTCGTTTGAATTGAACTTTTTGTAAAGTTTTTCTGGTTTTTTTGAAGCGCATATTGAGCAAAGCCAGCGTCTCTGGAAAAGACTACCGAATTTCCAAAACCTAAGTTTAGCTTAAACGTATCACCATGATTTTTAAAATTTGTTGCGTGAAATGGCAACGGATTTTTAAGGATTTGTGTTGAATGAAGTAGAAATCGAAATACGGATACTTCGGGTAAATTAGTAAGATTTGAGGTTTTAGACACGAGATTTTAGATTTTCAGAAAAAATTAAAATAATAAAACAATTGAAGTTTATTGGCGGACGGAAATTAATTCTACAATTAAATTTTAGAAAAGACCGCCTTGAACTGGCCCTTTTATTTTTCCCAAATGTTTGTAAGCCGCTTCAGTAACTTCTCTACCTCTTGGCGTTCGCATTAAAAAACCTTGTTGGATTAAAAAAGGTTCATACACTTCTTCTATAGTTTCTGCGCTTTCAGAAACTGCCGTTGCTATTGTAGTTATACCAACTGGACCTCCCTTAAATTTCTCAATTATAGTTGAAAGGATTTTATTATCCATTTCATCTAACCCAAAGGCATCAACATTCAACGCTTTCAAGGAAAACTTAGCAATTTTTACATCAATATGGCCTTCGCCTTTTATTTGTGCAAAATCTCTAACTCTTCTCAACAAAGCATTTGCAATACGTGGCGTTCCTCTGCTTCTGCCAGCAATTTCAATTGCCGCTTCCATTGAAATTGCAACATTTAAAATCCCAGCACTTCTTTGGATAATTGTAGTTAACAGTTCGGTAGTATAATATTGAAGTCTAGATGCAATACCAAAACGAGCACGCATTGGCGCTGTGAGTAAACCCGAACGCGTAGTTGCACCTATTAAGGTAAAAGGATTCAAATTTATCTGTACAGAACGGGCATTCGGGCCAGATTCAATCATTATATCAATTTTATAATCTTCCATTGCTGAGTAAAGGTATTCTTCAACAATAGGGCTTAATCTGTGTATTTCGTCAATAAAAAGTACGTCTCGCTCTTCAAGATTTGTAAGTAAACCTGCTAAATCGCCAGGTTTGTCTAAAACCGGACCGGAAGTTACACGAATATTAACTCCCAACTCGTTTGCTAAAATATAGGCGAGCGTTGTTTTTCCCAATCCAGGAGGACCGTGAAAAAGTGTATGATCTAAGGCTTCTTCACGCAAATTTGCAGCCTGAACAAAGATTTGAAGATTTTCCAAGGCTTGGTCTTGGCCAGTAAAATCTTCAAAAGTTAAAGGCCGTAATTTTTTTTCAATATCCAATTCCTGTGGCGAATAATGCTCGTCTGTTGGATCTAAATTTTCATTCATATAACAAAGATAACTAAGGTTTCTTACAATTCTGAATTATGGATTGTCTAAAAATTTATTCCTTACTTCTTTGCTTCTGTAATTCATAATTAATCAATTAGACAAACTGAAAATCTCAACTTTAACAACTATTTAGTATCAATTCTTACAATAGAAATAGCCGTGAAGGCTATCTTTAAAAATAAAAAAAATAGAATTATGATAAAACCAACTGAAAAATTTCCAAATTTAGAATTTAAACTTATAAACGATACTGTTTGGAAGTTTGAAAAACAAGAACCTGAAAGCTTTACCTTATTTGTATTTTATAGAGGGTATCATTGCCCTGTATGCAAAAAACAGCTTGAAGAGTTGAAAACGAAATTAGACGATTTCACAAAAAGAGGCGTAAATGTTATAGCCGTAAGTATGGACAGTGAAGAGCGCGCGAAGAAAACAGGCGATGAATGGAAAGTAGAATCATTGCCAATAGGTTTTGAAATGGAAGAAAAAACTGCTAGGGATTTAGGTCTTTATATTTCAAATGCAGTTTCAGATAAAGAACCAGAAGTATTTTCTGAGCCGGGATTATTTTTAGTTCGGAATGATGGAACTTTATATTGCTCATCTATACAAACAATGCCATTTGCAAGACCTGGTTTTGATGATTTATTGGGAGCGATAGACTTTATAAAGGAGAAAGATTATCCCGCTCGCGGAAGTAAATAATTTTAAAATTTTAAGCACAAAAAAAGCGGAAAAGGTTTTGAAACCTTTTCCGCTTTTTTAATATTTATTTTTTAGATTTATTCTGAAACTGGCGCGCCAGCAAGAATTTCTTCATTTGCATTGTCCTTAAACTTGCTGAAGTTTTCCTTAAATGAATTTGCTAATTCCTTTGCCTGAATATCATAAGCCTTCTTGTTTTTCCAAGTGTTTTTTGGATTCAAAATTTCCTCTGGAACATTTGGAACCGACTGTGGTACCATCAATTTAAAGACTGGATGTTCTTCAAAATTAGCATCTTTCAATTCGCCTTTTAATGCGGCAGTAATCATTGCTCTTGTATATTTAAGTTTCATTCTGCTACCAACGCCATAGGGTCCGCCTGTCCAGCCAGTATTTACTAACCAAACGTTTACGCCGGAATCCTTCATTTTCTTACTTAACATTTCAGCGTATTTTGTTGGGTGCAAAGGCATAAATGGTGCTCCAAAACAAGCTGAAAAGTTTGGTGTAGGCTCATTAATCCCTTCTTCCGTACCGGCAACTTTTGCAGTATAACCACTAATGAAGTGATACGCAGCTTGGCCGGGCGTTAATTTTGAAATAGGAGGCAATACTCCAAATGCATCTGCAGTTAAAAAGAAAATATTTTTTGGATTATGCCCAATCGAAGGTTCTTGAATATTGTGAATATGGTGAATTGGATAACTTACCCGAGTATTTTGTGTGATTGAAGTATTTTCATAATCTACTACTCCTTTATCATTCATCACAACATTTTCAAGGATTGCTCCCGGTTTTATTGCTCTGTAAATATCCGGTTCATTTTCTTCAGAAAGGTTAATTACTTTCGCGTAGCAACCACCTTCAAAATTGAAAATTGCATTGTCTGGCGTCCAACCGTGTTCATCGTCACCAATTAGTTTACGGTCTGGATCTGCAGAAAGTGTAGTTTTTCCCGTTCCCGAAAGACCAAAGAAAATTGCTGTTTCACCGTCTTCACCAACATTGGCGCTGCAGTGCATTGGCATTACATTTTTATCTACAGGAAGTATAAAGTTAAGCGCAGAAAAAATACCTTTTTTAATTTCACCAGTATAACCCGTTCCTCCAATTAAAGCTATTTTTTTTGTAAAATTTAATATTGCAAAGTTGTGCTGGCGGGTTCCATCTATTTCTGGATCTGCCATAAATCCTGGTGCGTTTATAACCAACCATTCAGGATCGAAGTTTGTTAGTTCTTGTTCCATAGGCCTTAAAAACATATTTAGAGCAAACATGTTGCTCCAAGGCATTTCGTTAATTACCCTAATATTTAATC